>CAJWDI010000041.1:0-16756 GCA_913031185.1 uncultured Flavobacteriaceae bacterium
AAGGTGTTCTGTCTAGAATGCCTTTTTTAGTTCTTAAGCAAGCTTAGAAAAATGATAAAAAAAAGCAATTTATTTCTGTTATTTGCACTACCATTTATTGGGCTTTCTCAGAATGCATCCGACATTGCTGTCGACTCCCTCTATAGAGAAGATCAAGTTTATTTCGGCATTACATACAATACGCTTATGGATACCCCTGAGGCCTACACACAAACTAATTTTTCTCCAGGGCTTAAAGTAGGGTTCATTCGAGATTTTCCAATTAATAAAAAACGGAATATTGCTGTTGGGGTGGGACTTGGTTATGCAGTCAATACATCTGCACAAAATTTAAAAATTACGCCAAATGCTAATGGAAGTTTTGACTACGAATTCTTGACTGGACAAAACTATCAGAAAAACCGATTTTCATACCAAGTCATTGAAATTCCTTTTGAATTCCGGTGGCGTACCTCGACAGCCCAGAGCAATAAGTTCTGGCGCATCTATACGGGCTTAAAAGCCAGTCATATTATTGCTTCAAGAACCTTTTTCAAGACAAATAATGAAATAACAATTTATAAGGATTTAGAATTGAATCCATGGCAATATGGACTTACTTTGAGTGCCGGATATAACAATTGGAATGCGTTTATTTATTATGGTTTAAATCCTATTTTTGAGACGGCCTCTATGAATCAAAACCCATTGGAGATGAAAAGCTTTAAAGTAGGGCTGATGTTTTATATTTTATAGAAATACATTTCATTTCATATACCAGAAACAAAACTTACATCCAAAACGAAATTGATTCCCGAAAATACATTTTTTTAGACCTCTTAGTTATGCTAAAATTTAGTAATTTTGCTGACTAATTAAAGAATAATGAGCGCTGTTTTTCCTGAGTACAAAGGATTGAATTTACCAAAGTTATCAGATCAAATGCTGGACTATTGGCATACGCATGATATTTTTGAAAAAAGTGTCTCGTTAAGGGAGGGACAAAACCCCTTTGTTTTTTTTGAAGGTCCCCCTTCCGCCAATGGTCTACCGGGGGTTCACCATGTCCTCGCACGCGCCATTAAAGATATTTTTCCGCGCTATAAAACTATGAAAGGGTTTCAAGTCAAGCGTAAAGCGGGCTGGGATACCCATGGTCTGCCCATAGAATTGGGTGTGGAAAAAGAGCTGGGGATTACCAAAGAAGACATTGGTAAAACCATTTCTATAGAGGCCTACAATGACGCCTGTCGTAAAGCTGTGATGCGCTACACTGATGTTTGGAACGAATTAACCCAAAAAATGGGCTATTGGGTCAATATGGAAGACCCTTACATCACTTACGATCCTAAGTATATGGAAAGTGTTTGGTGGCTTTTAAAAGAAATTTACAACAAAAAATTACTCTACAAGGGCTATACGATTCAGCCTTATTCTCCTAAAGCAGGCACCGGCTTGAGCTCTCATGAACTGAACCAACCTGGAACCTATCAAGATGTTACCGATACCACGGTTGTGGCGCAGTTTAAAGCAATTCCAGAAACCCTTCCTAATGCTTTAAAAAACGAAGGTGATATTCATCTTTTGGCTTGGACCACAACCCCTTGGACATTGCCGAGTAACACCGCGCTTACTGTGGGTCCAAAAATTGAATATGTTTTGGTTAAAACATTCAATCAATACACTTTTGAACCTATCAATGTTATTTTGGCCAAAGCACTTTTATCAAAACAGTTTAATGGGAAATATGAAAAGGCAGACTCTGAAGCGGCCTTAGATGCCTACAAGGCGGATGCTAAACAGATTCCTTATTGCGTTAGAAGTACTGTTATGGGCAATGCTTTGGTGGGCATTAAATATAAGCAATTGTTGGATTATGCTTCGCCATATGACCATCCAGAAAATGCATTTCGCGTTATTGCTGGAGATTTTGTGACTACTGAAGATGGCACTGGAATTGTTCATACTGCGCCTACTTTTGGAGCTGATGACGCCATTGCGGCCAAACAAGCCAAGCCTGAGATACCACCAATGTTGGTCAAGGATGAATCGGATAATCTTGTTCCACTGGTCGATTTACAAGGCCGTTTTAGAAAAGAAGTCACAGACTTTGCTGGGCAATATGTGAAAAATGAATATTATCCAGAAGGGCAAGCCCCAGAAAAGTCCGTAGATGTTCAATTGGCAATTAAGTTAAAAATTGAAAACAAAGCCTTTAAAGTCGAGAAATACAAGCACAGTTACCCCAATTGCTGGCGCACCGATAAACCTATTTTGTACTATCCTTTAGATTCTTGGTTTATTAAAATTACAGAGGTCAAACAGCGGATGTTTGAATTGAACCAAACCATTAACTGGAAACCAAAAAGTACAGGTGAAGGCCGTTTTGGCAACTGGCTTGCCAATGCCAACGATTGGAATTTATCTCGCTCGCGCTATTGGGGCATTCCATTGCCCATTTGGCGCACAGAGGATGGAAAAGAGGAGCTTTGTATTGGTTCTGTTGAAGAACTTAAAAACGAAATGCAGAAAGCAGTAAACGCTGGGATCATGACAGAAGCCCTCTTCGAAGATTTTATAGTTGGTGATTTCTCAGATATGAACTATTCCAAAATTGATTTGCATAAAAACATAGTGGATGCCATTACATTGGTTTCACCGTCTGGTCAACCTATGACCAGAGAAAGTGATCTAATAGATGTTTGGTTTGATTCCGGGAGCATGCCTTATGCGCAATGGCATTATCCTTTTGAAAATAAAGACCTCATTGACAATAACAAAGCTTTTCCTGCCGATTTTATTGCAGAAGGTGTCGATCAAACACGAGGCTGGTTTTATACCCTGCATGCGATTGGCAGTATGGTTTTTGATTCTGTTGCCTATAAAAATGTGGTTTCCAATGGACTGGTCTTGGACAAAAACGGTCAAAAAATGTCCAAGCGTTTGGGCAATGCCACAGACCCCTTTGAAACTTTAGCCACTTATGGGCCTGATGCCACACGTTGGTATATGATCAGTAATGCCAATCCTTGGGATAATTTAAAATTTGATGTGGATGGAATTGATGAAGTCAAGCGTAAATTTTTTGGAACGCTTTATAATACCTATGCTTTTTTCACGCTTTACGCCAATATTGACAGATTTGACCGCTCTGAGCCCGCCATTCCACATGAGCAGCGCCCAGAAATTGACCGTTGGATTTTGTCTGAACTCCACACGCTTATTGAAAACGTTGATGGACATTATGCCAATTATGAGCCCACAAAAGCAGCTAGAGAAATTTCTGAATTTACGCAAGAGCTTCTCAGCAATTGGTATGTTCGCCTGAGTCGAAGACGCTTTTGGAAAGGGGCATATGAAAACGATAAAATCTCTGCTTATCAGACGCTATTTACTTGTATGTTGACGCTTTCAAAGCTTGGCGCTCCTATCGCACCCTTTTTTATGGACCGCCTGTATTTAGATTTGGTAACTCCTACAAAACTAGAACTACACGAAAGTGTGCATTTATCAGAGTTTCCAAATTCGAATATTCAGCTTATTGACAAAGCTCTTGAGCATAAAATGGCCCAAGCGCAGTTAATTTCGTCTTTGGTACTCTCCTTACGAGCCAAAGAAAAAATAAAGGTGAGACAACCCCTACAAAAAATCATGATTCCCATTAATTCCAAAGCACAAAAAGATGAAATTATTGCCATTTCAGATTTGATAAAACACGAAGTAAACGTTAAAGAAATCGAGCTTTTGGAGGATGCCTCTGATATTTTAGTCAAACAAATTAAGCCCAATTTTAAGGTTTTAGGTCCGCGTTTTGGAAAGGACATGAAACAAGTTGTGGCGGCCATTCAGAACTTTGATGCAAATGATATCCAAAAAATTGAAGAAAAAGGGGCTTTAGACCTTGAAATTAATGGAAAAAGTATTAATTTACAACTCAGCGATGTAGAGATTTCTTCTCAGGACATTGAGGGCTGGCTTGTTGCCAACCAAGGTGCTGTAACTGTCGCCTTGGACGTGACAATTACAGAGGCCTTGAAGTCCGAAGGCATTGCACGTGAGCTAGTCAATCGAATTCAAAATTTAAGAAAAGATTCAGGCTTTGAAGTCACAGATGTGATTGATGTTTTTATTTTAAATAATGAATTTATGGACAAAGCTGTTCAAAATAACTTAGAGTACATTAAAGCTGAAACATTAACACACACATTACACGCAGTAAACGCACTTGAAAATGGGATTGAGGTCAATTTTGATGCGATTACCACCAAGTTATTAATTAAAAAATACATAAAATAAAAGGCTATGGAAACACCTGTTAAATATTCCGATAAAGACCTAGAAGCATTTAAAACTCTGATTTTAAAGAAGATTGAAAAGGCGCAACACGATTTAGAATTGATCAAGAGTGCTTATATGAACGATCTTAACAATGGTACCGAAGACACCTCACCGACTTTTAAAGCTTTTGATGAAGGCAGTCAGGTCATGAGTAAAGAATCCAATGCGCAATTGGCAATTCGCCAAGAAAAATTTATTCGAGATTTAAAAAATGCTTTGATTCGAATTCAGAATAAAACCTATGGTATTTGTCGCGTGACAGGAAAGCTGATCAACAAAAAGCGTTTGGAGCTCGTACCTCATGCCACCCTTAGTATTGAAGCAAAGAACATGCAAAAATAATATGACGAAACAACAAGTTTTCGCTATTATTCTTACCGTACTTTTCATTGACCAATGCTCGAAAATTTACATTAAAACTCATTTTGAGCTTGGTCAAACGCTTGTTATTTTCAATTGGTTTAAAATTCTCTTTGTAGAAAACGATGGCATGGCCTGGGGTGCAAAACTCTCTGATTTTACATCATTTATATCCGATAAATCTGCTAAGTTGTATCTTACAATATTTAGAATTTTAGCCTTTATTGCTATTGGCTATTGGTTGTTTGGACTTGTTAAAAGGCAAGCTTCTCGGATTTTAATTTTGGCGGTTACTTTGGTGTTTTCTGGGGCACTTGGTAATATTTTAGATTCGGTTTTTTATGGCATTATTTTCAATGACAGTCTTGGGCAAAAGGCCGTACTTTTTGCTGATAAAGGTTATGGGAGTTTGTTTTATGGAAATGTTGTTGACATGCTTCACTTTCCAATCTACAAGGGTTATTTTCCAGAATGGTTCCCATTTATAGGCGGCCATTATTTTACATTTTTCAACCCTGTTTTCAATGTGGCAGATGTGGCCATTAGTACCGGAGTTGGTCTGCTAATTTTATGTAATATGGGTCATAAGCGCTCAAAAAATCCTTCTTTCAGAATTGATAAATCTGATTTGGTGTAAGACAATAGTCCAATGCAATATCATCGGGATGAATGTCTTTAATTTTTTCATCAGCTTCAAAAAAGGAGAGTCCGATTTTCACGGCATTAGGACATTTTTTTAAAAAGACATCATAGAATCCTTTGCCGTAGCCGACCCGATGCCCAACTTTATCAAACGCCAACAAAGGCACAAAAATCACCTCAAGCTTTGAGGCTTCAATTTGCACTCCGTCTTGGGGCTCTGGTATGTTCCATATATTTGGTTTAATCCTCGTATTATCCGTTAGTAAATAATGGCTCATTTCACCATTTAAAATATTACTTTTTGAAATGACAATATTTTTGTCTCTTCCATACAATATACTTAAGAGTGGTTCTGTTTCAACTTCTTTTAGGGGTTTAATCGATAAAAAAAGGTGGTAAAAAGAAGCTTCCCAAATGGGGAGTTTAAGCGCTTGGTTGGCAATTTCTAAACTCATGCTATTTATGTTTGAAGGTGTCAGTGATTTGCGCTTCTGTTTGTAGGCTGTTCTTAGGGATTGTTTTTTCATCTAGTCGTTTTTGTAGAAAAGCGGAACAAAGCGTCTCCTTTGTAAACAATGGGGTCTTCATTAATATTTATAACGTAGCCCACACAATCGGCTTTAATGGACTGGTTGAATTTCCCATAAGCATCTGTAATATAGCCTAGTACAGTGTCCTTTTCAACTTTTGAATTCAGCTTTATTGACGGGCGGAACAACCCAGAAGTCTTGGCTCTGATCCATTTACTTTCCTCAATGAAAACGATTTGTTTTTTAGGCGCTGAAACTTTGAATTTTGAACTCAGCATGCCCAGGTGGTTCAAAATGCGTTTGGCGCCATTTACCCCTGAATTGGTCACTAATCTGTCAATGTGATTTGATTTACCACCTTCAAAAAGTATCATTGGAATGTTGATTTTATCACAAGCACTTCGAAGTGATTTAGGAATTTTTTTTGAGTAAACAACAAAGGGTGCACCATAGGCTTTGGCCCATTTTTTCAGTTTTGGGACTTGCTTGACAATTCGAATTTGAGGGGCATTAAAACGTCCAGCACCGCCAGTGTGGTGGTCAATGATAAAATCAACTTGCGGAATGATTTCATGCATCAGCTTATAAGCCACTTGACTGGCCAATGAACCTGTTTTTGAGCCTGGGAAAACTCGGTTTAAATCCCGACCATCTGGAAGTTCCCGTGATTTATTCAAAAACCCAAATATATTTAAAACGGGGATGCAAATGATGGTTCCTTTTTTGGGCTTATTAATCCCCTTTGCAATCAATTGTCTTACAATTTCAACCCCATTTATCTCATCGCCGTGGATGCCTGCTGTAAAGAGCACCACAGGCCCAGGCTTTTTAGAACGGTTGATGATGACCGGTACTTCCACACTCGTTTGTGTGTGAAGCTTAGCCACATGAAAATTAATTTCCCGAGATTCGCCTGCTGCAATCTTTTCTCCTAAAATGTGTAAAACTGAATGGTGTGAATTCATCAACGTCTGTTTCTTTCAATGAATGTAATGATCGCTTTAGCAATGTTTTTTTCTGAAGCGCCTTCAATCCCCTCCAGACCAGGTGTGGAATTGATTTCCATAATTAGCGGCCCTCTTTTGGATTGCAAAAGGTCTACCCCACAAATAGGGAGCTTTAGTTGTCGTGCCGATTTGATAGCGATTTTTAGTTCAGGTTCTGACATTCTGTAATATTCATAGGTACCCCCGCGGTGTAAATTAGAACGAAATTCACCAGGCTTACCGCGGCGTTTCATAGCGCCAACAACTTGGCCATCTACAATAAAAGCACGGACATCCACTCCTTTTGCCTCGGAAATATATTCTTGAACCAAAGCTCTTGCCTGTAAGCCATTGAAGGCTTCCAAAACAGATTCCGCTGCATTTTTAGATTCCGCCAGAACAACACCAAGACCTTGCGTTCCTTCCAATAGTTTTATAACTACGGGGGTTCCCCCTACAAGTTCAATAACTTCTTCAACGTCTTTGGAGTAATTTGTAAAAACGGTTTTCGGCATGTCTATTCCCCCTTTCGAAAGGTGCTGAAAACTGCGTAATTTATCGCGAGATCGAATGATGGCATCAGAAGAAACGGTAGAAAATACATTCATCATTTCAAACTGACGTACCACTGCACATCCATAGAAAGTCACTGAAGCCCCAATCCTTGGGATAATGGCATCTACATCGTTGAGGTATCTGTCTTTGTAATAAATCGATGGCTTTTCTTTCTCAATGATCAAGTCACAATTCAAAGGATCTATGACCTGAACATCATGCCCCCGATCTTCCGCTTCCTCAACAAGCCTTCGTGTGGAGTATAAATTTTTATTTCTTGATAAAATGACAATATTCATGATGTAAATGGCCTTTAATTTTGCAACAATATACTAAAAAAGTAGTATCGATTTTTAGGATGTTAAGAATTAGTATACCTTTGGTATTATGGCGCCACTAAGCATCGAAATACAACTCAAAACATTACCGAATAACGCTGGAGTATATCAGTTTTTTGATGCCAAAGACAAGATTCTTTATATTGGTAAAGCCAAGAACTTAAAAAAACGAGTTCGCTCTTATTTTAACAAGAATCACGACCAAGCCAAGACTCATGTTTTAGTAAAGAAAATAAGGTCCATTAAGCACATTGTCGTCGCGACTGAGACCGATGCGCTTTTGCTGGAAAATAACCTCATCAAAAAATACCAACCGCGGTATAATGTACTGCTCAAAGATGACAAGTCCTACCCATGGATTTGTATAAAAAGCGAAAGGTTTCCAAGAGTATTTTCTACCCGTCGTGTTATCAAAGATGGATCTGAGTATTTTGGTCCCTATTCCAGTGTTAAAGTTGTAAATACCATCATTAATTTGATAAAGTCGCTGTATCCAATTCGCATAGAAAACTATAATTTTTCTCAAAAGAAAATAAATAATTCTGAAACGGACATTTTTTTAAAAACACACAGCCATCAAGGACACTTCCTTGTACTGGGTTTTGCAGAGCGTCCCAAAATACTGACACGGGATTATATTTCTGAAAAGGACTATATGGAAAACATGCGATTTGTAAAGCAAATATTAAATGGCAAACTCGGAAATATCAAAAAAACACTTCGCGATGAAATGTTTAAGTTTTCTAATTTGAATCAATTTGAAGAAGCACAATCTTTTAAAGAGAAACTCACAATTTTGGAGCACTATCAGGCCAGGTCGACCATTGTGAATCCAAAAATTAGTGAGGTCGAGGTGTACAGCATTGTTAGTGACGAGAGCTACGCCTATGTGAATTTTTTACAAGTATCTCATGGCGCCATCATTAGGGCACATACTATGGAATTGAAAAAAAAGCTGGACGAAACAGATGCAGAACTTTTGACCTTAGCCATAATGGAAATGCGCCAAAGATTTCAGTTGCAATCCAAAGTGCTTTATTTGCCTTTTAAGCTTGAATTGGGGTCTAATTTAAAATGTACGGTTCCTAAAGTTGGGGATAAAAAGCAGCTTATAGACCTGTCTTTGCGCAATGCCAAATACCAACGTTTAGAAAAATTGAAACAAGTTAAAATTACGGATCCGGACCGTCATGTGAAACGCATCATGGCACAAATGAAATCAGATCTTCGGCTCAAGGACGCTCCCACCCATATTGAATGTTTTGATAATTCAAATATTCAAGGAACGCATCCAGTTGCCGCCTGCGTGGTTTTTAGAAATGCAAAACCCAGCAAAAAAGAATACCGTCATTTTAACATCAAAACTGTAAAGGGTCCAGACGACTTTGCCTCAATGACAGAAGTTGTTTATCGACGTTACAAACGTTTATTAGAAGAAAAAAAACCCCTTCCTCAGCTTGTGATTATTGATGGGGGTAAAGGCCAATTATCTGCAGCGCTTAAAAGTTTGGACACCCTTGGCTTGCGTTCAAAAATTGCGATTATTGGCATAGCAAAAAGATTGGAAGAATTATTTTACCCAAATGATCCAATTCCCTTATATTTAGACAAGAAAAGTGAAACTTTGAAAATCATTCAACAATTGAGAAATGAAGCACACCGTTTTGGCATCGATCACCACAGAAATAAGCGCAGTAAATCTGCTTTGCATTCTGAATTAGAATCTATTCCTGGCATAGGCGATAAAACGCGGGTCGAATTGTTAAAGGCCTTCAAATCACCTCAGCGTATTTCTTTTGCAAAGTTGGATGAATTAGAACAAATCATTGGACACTCTAAAGCCCAAAAGATTTATAATTATTACCATTCCAAAAATGAAGCTTAACCTAAAATTTTACATTGTTATTTATTTATTTGCACTGCTTGGTCATGCGCAAGACCCAATGCCCGATAATCCTAAAATTGGATTGGTTTTGAGTGGAGGAGGTGCCAAGGGATTGGCACATATTGGCGTCTTAAAAGTCATTGACAGCTTGGGAGTTCGCGTTGATTATATTGGGGGCACCAGTATGGGGTCTGCAGTTGGTGGATTATATGCTGCAGGGTATACTGGCAAGCAGTTGGATTCTATTTTTAGAGTTATTGATTTTGATGTATTGCTGGGTGATAAGGTTCCAAGGCCTTCAAAAACATTTCAAGAACGAAAAAATTCTGAGAAATACGGGATTTCACTGCCGGTAAACGATTTTAAAATTCAATTGCCATCTTCAATTTCAAGAGGTCAAAATTTATTTAATTTATTTACAAAACTAACATTGGATGTTAGCGCTATTTCTGACTTCAGTCAACTTCCAATTCCATTTTATTGCATGGCAACGGATATTGAAACCGGGGCTTCAGTTGTACTGGACCGTGGTAATTTGGCCGAAGCCATTTCGATAAGTAGCACCCTACCCACCCTTTTTCAGCCCTTGGAGCACGATGGCGCATTGCTGATGGATGGCGGCATTGCAAACAATTATCCTATTGAATATTTAAAAACAAAAAATTTAGATTTTATCATTGGTGTGAGTGTTGAAGAAGATCTTTTGACCAAAGAAGAAATCAATTCAATTTCAGATATATTAGCACAAATAAGTAATTTTAAATCTGCTGAGGATTTAGAAGACAAGATTCAACTCACCGATCTTTTTATTGAACCTGACGTGGAGGATTTTTCAATTATTTCATTTAACAAAGGCGCTAAAATTATTAAAAGCGGGGAAGTTTCTGTCACACCTTTCCTGAGTCAATTAAAGAGGATTGCCAGAACACAGAATTACACAAAAGTGCCTAAGAAAAATATAGGTTTAGATGCTTTAAAATTCAATACAGTACAAATTGATGGAAATGAAAAATATACAGACTCCTACGTTTTTGGTAAATTGAGATTTAGGCGTGATGAAACCATAAGTTTTAAAGATTTTAGTAGCGGCGTTAATAATCTTTTGGCGACTAATAATTTTGAAGCTTTCCGTTACCGGTTTTCCCCTTTACCAAATGGCAGTTATAATTTTACTGCGGACATCAAAGAGACTACCAACACAACCTTATTGAAATTAGGGCTTCATTACGACAAGGTCTTAAAGAGTTCTTTACTATTAAACCTTACGAAAAAGCAATTTTTAATGAAAAATGACGTTTTGTCTTTGGATTTTATATTGGGGGATAATTCTCGATTTAATTTTGATTATTACATTGACAAAGGGTTTTATTGGAGCATTGGACTTAATTTTAAGTATACAGATTTCAAATATGACATAAACCCTTTATTTTTTGATGCCACTCTTCCTATGGAAATTGACAATGCGCTTCCCACAACAATTTCTGATTTAACAGCGAGTTTTTTTGTAGAGACCCTAATTAAAAAAGATTTGTCTTTCAAGCTAGGCGCTAGGTTTAAGCGCCTTAGTATAGAAGCATCAAGCCCTTCTTTGGTCAATGTCTTTCAGGCCAGCGAGTATCAAATTGAAAACAGCGATTTTTTCAGTCTCAATACCACATTGAGGTATGACACCTTAGACAATATTTTCTTTCCCACCAAAGGACTTTTGTTTGAGACCGACGGGAATTTATTTTTAACCGCTTCCAGCGCAGAAGATTTCACACAGTTTTTAAACGTTAAAACAAATATTGCAAAAGCGTTTTTAATTACTAAAGAACTGTCAATGATGGTTGGAATTGAGGGTGGTTTTAGGCTTGGAAATGACAATATTTCGGCGTTAAATTTTGGGCTTGGAGGCTATGCCCGCAACCATATAAACAACTACGGAAATATGTTTGGATATGATTTCTTTAGTCTTTCGGGCAATAGTTTCGTAAAAGCATACTTCAATATGGATTACGAATTTTATAAACGCAACCACCTTAACTTTTCAGGTAATTTTTCCAATATTGGAGATGATATTTTTGTTACTAAAAATTGGTTAGAACTTCCTTACTTCAGTGGTTATGCCTTGGGATATGGTCTAGAAACTATTTTTGGCCCCATAGAATTAAAATATAATTGGTCACCTGAAAATAATTTTGAGGGCGTTTTTATTAATTTGGGATACTGGTTTTAATAAAGCTGATATTTTTTTCCTAACTTTGTGTATGGCCCTTTTTTGGAAAGACCTTTTATTATTTCTTCATTTTCTTATCAAGAGAAATCCTGAATAGTTAAACTGTGAATCTTCGCATCAATTAGTTGCCTTTTTCGAGGCTTTCGTTTAACATCAGAAGTTCTTTAATATGCCTTTTTACCACAAACTTGGGGACATACCTCCCAAAAAACACACACAATTTGAAAAATCCAGCGGGGGTTTCTATTACGAACAACTGTTTGGAACCGTTGGATTTGATGGCATGGCCACACTTTCTTACCATGAACAGCGCCCGACACAAGTAAAGTCAATTGGAAAGCAGTACAGTATTGCGCCTAAAATAGCAAAAACAAACAACATTCGATCGTATCGCCTTCGCGGCTTTGAAGTCGCTCCTAAAAACGACTTTTTAGAAAGCAGGACCATTGTTTTAACAAATTCTGATTGCAACATTATTTTGGCAGCTCCAAAAACATCTCTCACAGACTATTTTTATAAAAATTCGGATGCTGATGAGCTTATTTTTGTGCACCGAGGCTCTGGAAAACTTCGCAGTATGTTTGGGAATTTAGATTTCAAATATGGGGATTACTTGCTCATCCCAAGGGGAGTAATTTATCAAATCCAATTTGATTCTGAAGATAACAGATTGTTTATTTTAGAATCGTACAGTCCTATTTATACCCCCAAACGTTATCGCAATTGGTTTGGTCAGTTGTTGGAACATGCACCCTATTGTGAACGTGATATCCGCCGTCCACAAGAATTAGAAACATACAACCAATCGGGGGATTTCACGGTGAAAATTAAAAAACAAAATCAGCTCATCGATATGGTATATGCCTCCCATCCTTTTGATGTGGTGGGCTATGATGGTTACAATTATCCTTATGCCTTTTCCATTCACGATTTTGAACCTATAACTGGTAGAATTCACCAGCCACCCCCAGTGCATCAGACTTTCGAAACCAACGCCTTGGTTGTTTGCAGTTTTGTGCCTCGCATATATGATTATCATCCCAAAGCCATACCGGCCCCTTACAACCACAGCAATATTGATAGCGATGAGGTTTTGTATTATGTAGATGGAGATTTTATGAGTCGAAATGATGTTAAAGTCGGTCATATTTCATTACACCCCGCGGGGATTCCACATGGGCCCCACCCTGGCGCCATGGAACGCAGTATTGGCCTTAAAGACACCAAAGAATTGGCTGTAATGGTCGATACTTTTAAACCGCTTCAAGTCACTGAAGAAGCTCTAAAAATTTCTGACGGCGACTATTACCAGTCGTGGTTAGAAAATAACACTTAACCTCAAATTTTAGTTATGAATGAATCCTTAAATTCTGCAGACAATAGTCTTGAGAAAATTTTTTATGATGCCAAAGATTTTTTACCCCTTTTTGGAACCGATTATATTGAGCTATATGTTGGCAATGCAAAACAAGCAGCCCATTTTTATAAAACCGCTTTTGGCTTTCAATCCCTGGCCTATAGGGGGTTAGAAACGGGTTCAAAAAATGCGGCTAGTTATGTCCTAAAACAGGGTAAAATTAGATTGGTACTCACCACCCCTTTGCACAGCAAATCACCCATCAACGACCACTTAAGAAAACACGGTGATGGGGTAAAGGTTATTGCATTATTGGTAGATGACGCTAAGGCCGCCCATGCAGAAACTACAAAACGCGGTGCAAAGTCTTATTTTACACCCAAAAAGAGCCAGGATGAACATGGTGTCATTATAACTTCAGGCATCTATACATATGGGGAGACGGTCCACGTTTTTGTAGAACGGAAAAATTACAAAGGAGTCTTTTTTCCTGGTTACGAAGTATGGAACTCCACTTATAATCCGCCAAGCTCAGGTTTAAGGTTTATTGATCATATTGTTGGAAATGTAGGCTGGGGCCAAATGGATATTTGGGTTCAATGGTATGAAGAAGTGATGGGATTTGTAAATTTTCTATCCTTTGATGACAAACAAATTCACACAGAATACTCTGCTCTGATGAGTAAAGTCATGAGCAATGGTAATGGCCGAATTAAATTTCCAATTAATGAACCTGCTGAAGCTGAAAAGCGCTCTCAAATTGAAGAATATTTAGATTTTTATGAAGACTCAGGGGTTCAACATTTAGCGGTGGCGACCGATGACATTATTACAACTGTAAAACAGCTGAAAAAGAATGGGGTTGAATTTTTACCGCCCCCCCCAAAAACCTATTACGATGCCATACCAAGCCGGTTGGGGGCTCATATGAAACTCATGAAAGAAGACATTTCAACCCTAAAAGAATTGTCCATTTTAGTGGATGCAGATGAAGAAGGTTATTTATTGCAAATTTTCACTAAACCCATTGAAGACCGTCCCACGTTATTTTTTGAAATCATTCAGCGGATGGGTGCCAAAGGGTTTGGCGCAGGAAATTTTAAAGCGCTTTTTGAGTCTATTGAACGCGAACAAGCCAACAGAGGCACCCTTTAACAAATTGATTTATAAATAGATTAAATCTTGCTTTTAGTTTTGGAATAATAATTGCAAATTTGTAGAGCTACAAATGCATGTGCAATCTTATGAAGCAAATTTTAGTATTTTTAATCATAATCTTGGGCTTAGCTGTCCCCAATGCTCAGTCAGAGTCCTCGTTTCAATCTGGAGAATGGTTAAAATTCAAGCTTAATTATAGTGGTTGGGTTAAAGCAGGTAATGCAACCTTGGAGGTGAAACAATCCACTTTCAAAAACCGTGCTGTTTGTCATGTGATAGGAAAGGGATGGACCACAGGCGCTATTAAATGGTTTTTTAAAGTTAATGATCGTTATGAAAGTTATTTTGATAAAGCCTCGGGACGGCCTTATAAGTTCATCAGAAATATTAATGAAGGCGGACATGTCAAAAACAGAGTTATTGAGTTTGACTATGAAAAAAAAACAGCGCTGGTTAATGATTTAAGGCATAAAACCAAAACAATAATTCCCATATCATCCGATATTCAAGACATGGTTTCGGCCTATTATTATTTAAGAGATCACTACGATACCGAAACCATTAAAGTAGGTCACACCGTTAGATTGAATATGTTCTTTGACAATGAGATTTTTGGATTCAAACTTAAGTTTTTAGGAAGAGAAACCATCGGCACCCAATTTGGAAATATTAATTGTCTTAAATTCCGCCCTTATGTAATGGCCGGTCGTGTTTTTCACGAAGAGGAAAGTGTTACACTTTGGGTAAGTGCCGATAAAAATAAAATCCCAATTAAAATTAAAGCAGACTTAAGAGTTGGTTCTTTAAGGTCTGATCTGGTGGCTTTTAAAGGTTTAAAACATCCCTTTGAAATTCAACTTTAAATCCAGCCAATGAAAAACAAAACTAGTCAAGATATTATCAAAGCACTGGATGAGAAATACAGTGCTGAAGGCCAAGATAAAAACGTGTATTTAGAAGGGCTTTTACATAGTAAACCCATGAATTATTGGGACTATATCCATACGGATGCACTTCTTAACTTACAAATTCAACGCACCAATTTTCCTGATGAGATGGTTTTTATTGGTTACCACCAAATCAATGAATTGATTTTTAAAATGATTTTGTGGGAACTTCAACAGGTTGCTGAGGTGGATATTTTGGAAGTGAATTTTTTTAAAGACAAGTTGATGCGAGTGAGTCGTTATTTCGATATGTTGACCTCTTCTTTCAGCATCATGAAGGAGGGCATGGACGTGGAACAGTATAATAAATTTAGACATACACTCGCCCCAGGGAGCGGCTTCCAGAGTGCACAGTATCGAAAAATTGAATTTGCATCCACCGAGCTCATCAATCTTATAGACCCGCGTTTCAGAAAAACCATCGACCGGAATACCCCATTCGAAAATGCGTTTGAACATTTGTACTGGCAGGCTGCAGGTAAAGACTATAAAACGGCTAAGAAATCAACCTTACTTTCTGGTTTTGAAAAGCGTTACAAAGAAGAATTTATCACCTTTATGAAGGTTTACCATTCCAAAAATCTATGGTCTCGATATAAAGAACTCTCAAAAAAAGATCAGAACAGTCAAGCTTTAATTAAGGCCATGCGTCATTATGATTACACCGTGAATATCACTTGGGTTATGGGTCATTTCAACGCTGCCAAACATTATATTTTATCCACTTCAGGTGATGGTGAGGCCACCGGGGGTAGTAATTGGCAAAAATACATGCATCCAAAATATCAAAAGAGAATATTTTTTCCAGAACTTTGGACTGCTGTGGAAAAAGAGAATTGGGGGCATGAAGTTGAAAATTAATCCTGGACTTTTTAATTTAAAATTCTTCCTTTACAGTTTTGCTGTTGTAATCTTTTTTTACATCCTAAAAAGTTGCTCTTCCGAGACCCTTGAAACGGGTTCAATCTCAGCGTCTATTCCATTGGAAAACAATAAATTTGGCTATAATTTTAACAACTACAAGGTTGTCAATGACACCGTAAGAAGTGGGGATAGTTTTGGGGAAATATTAGAGAACAATCAACTTTTTTATCCACAAATCCATCACATTGCAGAAAAAACCAAAGCTGTTTTTGACACTCGCCAGCTCAGAACAGGAAAGCCCTATACAATACTTTTTTCCAAAGACAGTTCTAATGAACCCTTGGTCTTTATATATGAAGAGAACAAAATTGAGTATCTCGTTGTAGAATTTTGTGATTCTATTTTTGCATACAAAGCACGTAAACCTGTTAAAATTGCTGAAAGAGAAGCTTCTGGTTTTATTGAAAACTCGCTTTCTGAAACCATGGAAGCACAAGGCTTACCCATTCAGTTGATTTACGACATGTCAGACGACATCTATGCTTGGACCATTGATTTTTTTAGGCTTCAAAAAGGAGATAATTTTAAAGTGATTTACA
>CAJWDI010000042.1:0-16490 GCA_913031185.1 uncultured Flavobacteriaceae bacterium
TGTGAACAAAATTTCAAAAAAAAAAATTAAAATTGTAGGATTTTTTATTTTTTTTGGATTAAATTTTGAACCCCTAAATATAAAATTTTTTTTATGCTTTGCCACATTACTGATGTTAAAGTTCGCTACGGAGAAACCGATCAAATGGGAGTTGTCTACCACGGGAATTACGCTCAATATTTAGAAATTGGTCGCACTGATTGGTTGTCAGCTTTAGGGTTTTCATATAAAAGCATGGAGATGGAAGGGCTTATGCTTCCAGTTGTTGTTTTGAATATAAATTACTGTAAGCCAGCATTTTATGATGATATTTTGACCATTAAAACAACGTTAATTAAAATGCCAAAGGTCTCTATTGAATTTGATTACGAAATCAAAAACGCCCAAGGCGAATTGATTACAACCGCTTATTCAAAGCTGGTTTTTGTGGATGCTAAAACACGCTCTCCAAGGCAATGCCCGCAAATTTTTTTAGACCAACTGCATAATTAATCGTTAAAATTTTTAGTCTTTATTTTGTGATGCCCTTAAAACACTTGTTGGAGTAATTCTATTTTGTATTCTCAATTGAAAATATCACCACAAAATTTATTTTAGCTCTTTTTTTTAGAGCAACTATTTTGAAATTTTAATCCCAGATTAAGTAGATTATTAAATCACGTTGTTTGTAATGGACAAAAGGCGGTCCTTACCAACTTTCAATACTTCACTGGAGTACAAAGAAAACTTTGGAGCTTTAATTCCAATTTCAATTTCTGCGTTAGCTTCAAAAACTCGTGCTTCATCCCATAAATTCTCATCTATAAAAAGTTGAAGTGTTTTAGTCCCCCCCTCAATGATCACTGAGTTAATCTGGAGCTCAAAAAGTTTGTCACATATTTGTTTTGCTAATGGCTGGTCATCTTTTAAATCCCCTGTGTTAAGTACAATAGTTTTCGCATCTGTATTAAAAACAGCGTATTTTTTTGAAAGTAATTTATTATTGCTAACTACAATCCGTATTGGATTTTTTCCAATAACATTTCTTGTGGTTAAGTTTGGATTATCTTCAATGACTGTATTGGCTCCAACCAAAATGGCTTGTTCTTCAGCCCGCCATTGGTGTACCAGCTGTCTTGCTGTTTTTCCACTAATCCAAAACGGTCTTTTTGAGCTGGTATGTTTTGGTGCTACAAAACCATTTTTAGTTTGTGCCCACTTAAGGATGATATAAGGTCTCCTTTTGGTATGATATGTTAAAAACCGTTTGTGGTGTTGTTTGCACAAGGCTTCTTCAACGCCCAAAATGACCTCACAACCATTCGCTCTGAGGCGAGCAATGCCTTGTCCACAGACTTTTTCGTGTGCATCGACACAACCAATCACAACTTTTGGAATTTCATGCGCAATAATCAAATCACAACAGGGTGGAGTTTTACCCTGATGGTTGCAAGGTTCTAAGGTTACATAAAGCGTAGCTTTTTTAAGTCTTGTTTTATCTTTAACAGCAGCAATCGCATTCACTTCAGCATGCGCACCACCATAGGGGCTGGTGTAACCCTCACCAATGATTTTATTGTCCTCAACAATTACACAACCTACCATGGGATTTGGAGCAGTGGTTCCCAATCCGTTTTTTGCAATATCGATGCAGCGTTTTATGTATTTAGAATGCAAGCTAATGTCGCGTTTTATTACTTTACTATATATATGTATCTTCGGTATTACAAAAATAAGATTTATTATCAGGATGTTAGAATTTTGAATGATAAAAATCAAAACATAAAGCCAATAAGACATCAAGCTGCTAACCTGATTTTTTTTGTGATATTAATCACAATTTCAGTTTGAAAAAGCTTAAAAAATCGAAATGAAATTAAGAGAATTTAAATCATATTTTAATGAAGAATTAAAGTCCTACCCCTTGACAGAGCGGCAACTATTTCTTCAAAGAATTTGTGAATATTTCCTAGACCTAAAACCCCATGAATTGGTTTTAAGTTATGAAACTGATCTCTCAAGTACTGTGGTCAATTCTTTAAAATTAGCAATGAATCGCCTTAAAAATAAAGAGCCACTACAATACATTTTAGGAACCTCATATTTTTTTGGTTTGGAATTTTCAGTAGACCCTTGCGTATTGATTCCGCGTCCCGAAACAGAGGAATTGGTGGCTTGGATGTTAACCCATTTCAAGAAAAATGAGGCTCCAAAAATTCTTGATTTAGGAACGGGCTCTGGGTGTATAGCCGTCGCCCTCGCCAAACAATTACCCAATGCCCAAGTTTATGCGATGGACGCAAGCCCTGAAGCTTTAAAGCTGGCCAAAACCAACGCAAAAAATAATGAGGTTGAAGTAGAATTTTTTCATGGCAATATGTTAGAATGGACATCCCCAGAACAATCTTTTGATTTAATCGTATCCAACCCGCCTTATGTTCTTAACAGTGAGCAGTCTAAAATGGCGTCTAATGTCTTGGATTATGAACCTCATTTGGCTTTGTTTGTTGATGATAATGACCCCTTGATATTTTATAAAGCTCTAAGGAAAATAGCTTTGCAAAATTTGCACTCAAAGGGATTTTGTTTTATGGAAATCAATGAGGCTTATGGCCCTGATACTCAACTGCTATTTGGAGGCAGCGATTTTCGAGAAACAGCCTTAAAAAAAGATACTTTTGGTAAAGATCGTATGTTGAAAACTCAAAAAAAGTAAGCCTTTTTTCTAAGCTTTTCATGCCATAATTTAGTATTTTAGTGGTTGGTTAATGCCACTGATTTTAATAAAATGTCGGACCAAGAACTAATAGCGCAACTTCGAAAAGAACTAAGACAACACAATTACAATTATTATGTGTTGGATCAACCAATCATTTCCGATTTTGAATTTGACATGAAGTTAAAACAACTTCAAGATTTAGAACTGCAATACCCAGAAATGCATGATCCCAATTCACCAACTTTGAGGGTAGGGGGCGGGGTCACAAAAAACTTTAAAACCGTTGTGCATGCCCAGCGTATGTATTCGTTGGACAACTCTTATTCAAAATCTGACTTATTAGACTGGGAAGCTCGAATTAAAAAATTAGTAGATGGTCCAATTGCATATACTTGTGAATTAAAATATGACGGGGCCTCCATCAGCATCACATACAAAGATGGCATGCTTTTTCAAGCTTTGACTAGAGGGGATGGCACACAAGGGGATGACGTCACTACCAATGTTAAAACCATCAAATCTGTTCCCCTTAAACTTCATGGAGATTATCCAGATTTTTTTGAAATTAGGGGAGAGATTGTTTTGCCTTTTGATGGTTTTAAATCCATGAATGAAGCCCGTGTTTTAGAAGGTGAAACGCCCTTTAAAAATCCTAGAAATACGGCTTCGGGAAGCTTAAAAATTCAAGATAGTGCCGAAGTCGCTAAACGTCCTTTAGAATGTCTTTTGTATAGTATTGTTGGTGAAAATACAGGCATCATTTCTCAATTTGATAACCTGATAAAAGCCCGCTCTTGGGGATTTAAAGTGCCAAAGGAAGCCCAGTGTTTAGATTCCCTAGATGGGGTCTTTAAATTTATTGAGCATTGGGATAGCGCCCGTCATAATTTACCCTATGAGATTGATGGTATTGTAATCAAAGTCAATAACCTTCAACAGCAAGCCGAATTGGGCTTTACGGCCAAAGCACCACGTTGGGCAATGGCTTATAAATTTAAAGCTGAGCAAGTTTCTACAAAATTAAATTATATTTCATATCAAGTGGGTCGTACAGGGGCAATAACACCCGTTGCCAATTTGGAACCAGTGGTGTTGGCGGGTACTGTGGTCAAGCGTGCTTCTTTACACAATGCCGACCAAATTTCAAAATTAGACGTTCGTGTCAATGACACTGTTTTTGTGGAAAAAGGTGGAGAAATTATACCCAAAATTATAGCAGTTGATTTTAGCAAGCGCACAGAAGAATCCAATCCAACCCTCTACATTTCTGAATGTCCAGAGTGTCAAACGCCATTGACAAGAAAAAGCGGTGAGGCGCAACACTATTGCCCCAATACATTGGGATGCCCACCTCAAATTATTGGTCGTATTCAGCATTATATTTCCAGAAAAGCTTTGGATATTGAGGGCTTGGGTGGAGAAACCGTGGCTTTGTTGGTTAACGCATCCCTAATTAAAGATCCTGCGGACTTGTACACACTTAAAATAGAAGATATTTTACCTCTAGATCGCATGGCGCAAAAGAGTGCGGAAAACTTGATTTTGGGAATCGAAGCTTCCAAGCAAATCCCGTTTGAGCGCGTATTATTTGGCTTAGGCATTCGTTACGTTGGTGAAACTGTGGCAAAAACATTAGCGAAACATTACAAAAGTATTTCTGCTTTGTCTGAGGCCACAGTTGAAAATCTTGAAGCTGTTGATGAAATTGGTATTAAAATTGCCGAAAGTGTTCATGCCTTTTTTCGCAACGATAACAGCATTCGATTGGTTTCGCGTTTGTACAGTTATGGCCTGCAGTTGGAGCTGTCTAAGGTAGCACTTGCCAATCAAACTTCGATTCTAGCAGGCGATCGCATTGTAGTTTCTGGTATTTTTGAAAAGGTCAGTCGCAATGAACTTAAAAAACTTATTGAAGCCAATGGCGGTAAAGTTGTGAGTTCAATTTCTGTAAAAACAACTTATTTGGTGGCAGGCGCTAATATGGGACCCAGTAAACGCCAAAAAGCGGAGGATTTGGGCATTCCTATTTTAACGGAAGAATTATTTTTAGATAAGCTTTAAACAGAAACCACTTTGCTTTTCACTCGAATGTTTTCAGATTCAAAGTAAAAATCTATTTTCCCCAGATAAAGTCCATAACACCCCACTTGATTTATAAGAACGGTTTTTCCAGCTGCATTGGTCTCTTTTGTGGGTTCATTTAGAAAAGTATGGGTGTGTCCACCTATGATAAGATCAATATTTTCAGTCGCCCTTGCTAACTTTATATCTGAGATTTTTTGTGGTTTTTCATCATAACGGTAACCTAAATGAGAAAGGCATATAATTAAATCGCATTTTTCTTCAAGTTTAAGAATGCGACTCATGTCTTGTGCAATTTCTACAGGATTGAGGTATCTGGTTTCCTTAAAGGCATCAGGGTTGACCAAGCCTTTTAATTCAACACCCAAACCAAAAACTCCTATTTTAATACCTCCTTTATAAAAAACTTTATAGGGTTTTACATGTGTGTTCATGACCGTGTTTTGGAAGTCGTAATTAGCAGAAATAAAATCAAATTTCGCATGAGGCAATTGGGCGTAAAGCCCCTCAATACCATTGTCAAAGTCGTGGTTACCAATGGTTGCTACGTCATAATTTAGCAGGCTCATAAGCTTAAACTCTAAAGCCCCTCCAAAGTAATTAAAATACGGAGTACCTTGAAAAATATCCCCGGCATCCAATAAAAGCGTGTTGGGGTTTTCATTGCGCAGTTTTTGAATTAGCGTTGCTCTTCTAGAAACTCCTCCTTTATTTGGGTTTTTAACGTCGTTGGGTCCAAAAGGATCGATGTGGCTGTGCACATCGTTGGTATGTAAGACCGTAATCTTTACAGTTTTATTTTCTGAACATGAAATTGGTAAGCCACTCAATGATAGCAGGGCAGTAGAAGCTGCGGAATTTTTTATGAATTTTCTCCTTTTCACAGTTATTTGGTATAAATAAAACGCATGTCACGTTTAGGGTTTAAAGTGTCTTTTGCTTTAAAATAATCAACTAGGATGTTTCTGATTTTGTAGTCTATATAATAAACAGCATTATTTTTTTTAAAAAAATCCATACGGTCGCCCCCATTCAAAAGATAGTCACTCGTTGCAACATTGTATACATTATCGAGACTTAATGGTTTTCCTTGTATTAAAAGTTTTTTAAGGATCCCTTTTTTTGTGATGTGAAGAGTCATGCCTGAAATGGGATGGGCACGTCTAGCTATTTTAAGATAATCGATCATTTCCAGAATTGCAGATCCCTTCATTTGAACTACAACAACTTGATTTTCAAAGGGCATTATACGAAATGCGGTTTCTGTTTTAATGGGTCCTTTAGGTAAAGCGGCTCTAATACCACCGTGGTTTAACAGTACTAAATCCAGGGATTCATTATATCTTTTTTTTAGAAATGGTACAGTCATTTCAAAAACAGCATCCGCCATCAAATTTCCAAGCGCGGTATTCAACGCTCCTTCTGTTTTTGTATGTGCATTCTCAGAATAGCACAAAATTTCTGCCATCGCGGCATCTAAGCTTTTTTTGTAGGGCTGTAAAAATTCTTTAATTGCAGGATTGGGTTCCAATGAATTGTCAATTGAAATTCGTTGATAGTTTGCTTCTTTATTGGTTGTAGTTTGATGACAAGAGAAAAACACTAAAATTAGCGCTGCGAATTTAATGTATTTAAGGCTCATTTATGTTAACTTTGTAGAAGACTAAAGGTACATGTTTTTTAATCGAATCAAAACGAAATCATCTCAAAGATTTTTGACCACTATATTAAATTCTAGAAAAAAAGAATTTAATACAGATAAAATCCAATCTGTTGGGATAATTTTTGATTACAATAATTTTCAAGATTATGATTTTTTTAAACTCATGTTTACAGATTTAGGGCTTAATATCAACCGTTTGCGTTTTATCGCCATGATTGACTCCGACAAGGACCAGCCCAACAGTTGGGATGCTTTTTACAGCAAAGAAAATTTTGATTGGTTAGGGCATTGTAAAGACGCGGAGGTCAATGAGTTTGTTAATTTTCCGTTTGACTTATTGTTGAGTTATTATAAACCTAATTCCTATGAGCTTAACATTGTTACAGCCATGTCTAAAGCAAATTTTAAAGTTGGACTTTCGGCTGAGGACAAGCGTTTACACGATTTAATTTTGGAAATAAAACCAAAAGACACCTCTACTTTTAAGACAGAACTTATTAAATACCTCAAAACATTAAATAAAATTTAAATGAAAGCATTGATTGGAATGGGAGTTGCCATGGTAACCCCATTTAAACAAGATGGAAGCGTAGATCACAAAGCCCTAACAAGGGTTGTGGAATACAACATCAGTAATGGTACGGATTACTTAGTCATTAGTGGAACCACCGGTGAGAGTGTAACCATAACTAAGGATGAAAAGGCCGCTATTGTTCAAACCATTATAAAAACCAATGCCGGTCGATTGCCACTTGTTATTGGAATCGGTGGAAATAATACTGCTGCTGTGATAGATGAACTTCAAAGCACCGATTTGTCTCCATTTGTAGCCGTGTTATCAGTTTCTCCATATTACAGCAAACCCACACAAGAAGGCCTTTATCAGCATTTTAAAGCGGTTGCTGATGCATCGTCTATCCCTGTTATTTTATATAATGTTCCAGGACGAACTTCAAAAAACATGGAACCTGAAACGAGTTTGAGACTGGCAAGAGATGTAAAGAATATCGTAGCGATAAAAGAAGCCGGCAACAGTCCTGAGCAGTACCAAATTCTGTTAGAAAATAAGCCCACGGATTTTTTGGTAATTTCAGGAGATGACGATCTAGTTTTGGATGTAGTGCTACAAGGAGGTTCTGGGGTAATATCTGTGATTGGGCAAGCTCTGGCTAAAGATTTTTCTGAGATGATTCATTGTGGATTGAAAGGTGATCACCATGCCGCTAAGACCATTGAAAAAAAGGTAATGCCTCTAATTGGTCTAATTTTTGAAGAAAACAATCCTGCAGGCATCAAAGCAGTTCTTCAACAATTGGGCTTGTGTGAGGACCTTGTTAGATTACCTTTGGTGGCAGCCACAGATGATTTGAAATACAAAATTTCAACAGCACTCAAAAAATTAAAAAAATAATGCGCCTAGATAGGGATTATCGTGGTTTTTATTATCCGTTTAAAAAATGTATTTTTGTTGCCCATTTTATACATCCAATGAGAAATTTTTTATTCATTCTACTTCTATTTACATCTTTACATTCATGTAGTGAATACCAACAGGTATTGAAAAATGAAGACATTGCTGCTAAATTTAAATTAGGTACGGATTTGTATGATGCAGGAAAATTTGAAAAGGCAAACCGATTATTTTTACAAATTGTCCCAAAATATCGCGGGAAGCCACAGGCTGAGAAGTTGATGTACATGCACTCCAAAGCCTTCTATGAAACCCAAGACTATTACACTGCAAATTATAAATTAGAACAGTTTGTGGAGTCCTATCCCAAAAGCGAACGTGCAGATGAAATTGCCTATTTGGGTGCAAAAAGCTATTATTATTTATCTCCGGCTTATTCCAGGGATCAAACAGAAACCTACGATGCATTAGAAAAGCTTCAATTATTTATAAATAAATATCCAGACTCCAAATATTTTGACGACGCGAATGCCTTGATTCAAGAGTTAGATTTAAAGCTTGAAAAAAAGGCCTACGAAATTGCGCTGCAGTACAATACCACTGGTCCTTTCCACAGGGATTACAACTCGGCCATCACTGCTTTCGATAATTTTATTGAAAATTTCCCAGGCTCTATCTACAGAGAAGATGCCCTTTTTTACAAGTTTGACTCCGCCTACAAATTGGCGATTAATAGTGTGGTTTGGAAACAACAAGAGCGCACAGAAGTGGCATTAAAGTTCTATAAAAATTTGATGCGCTATTTCCCTGATACAAAATACCACTCCCAAACTACGCAGATGTATGAGACACTTGAAAACATTAAAAATAATTTAACAACTAAAAGTTAAACACTATGGATTTAAAAAAAGTTAAAGCACCCCTTAGTTCAGTCACCTACAATCGAAATGAAGTTGATGCACCTACAGAAAACATTTACGAGGCCATCTCTGCAATTTCTAGACGTGCCGAGCAAATAAATACAGACATTCGCAAGGAGCTTATCGACAAGTTGGAAGAATTTGCAACTTACAATGACAGTCTTGAAGAAGTATTCGAAAATAAGGAGCAAATTGAGGTGTCAAAGTTTTACGAGCGTTTACCGAAGCCCCACGCATTGGCAGTTCAAGAGTGGCTAGAAGGAAAGATTCACCATAGAAATACTTCCGAGGAAGACGCATCATAAGACTGTCTTTATGTCTATCCTAAGCGGTAAACATATTGTCCTTGGGGTTACGGCGGGCATCGCCGCTTATAAAACTGCATTCTTAGTTCGGTTGCTCACCAAAGCTGGTGCAGACGTGCGGGTGGTCATGACCCCTGCGGCAAAAGAATTTATAACGCCACTTACACTCTCAACACTTTCTAACCATCCTGTCATATCCAACTTTACCAATGAAGAGGATGAAAATGCAGTTTGGAACAACCATGTTGAATTAGGACTTTGGGCCGACTTATTTATCATCGCCCCTGCGACGGCCAACACCCTGTCTAAAATGGTCAGTGGCAACAGCGATAATTTTTTGATTGCCACCTATCTTTCTGCAAAATGTACGGTTTATTTCGCTCCAGCTATGGACCTTGACATGTACAAACACCCCACCACACAAACCGCAATAAACACCCTGCAGTCCTATGGAAATATTTTAATCCCATCGGCTTTTGGTGCCTTGGCAAGTGGTCTGGTCGGAATGGGTCGTATGGCTGAACCAGAAACAATTGTGGAGACAATTGAAGCCCACATATTAGAAAACCTTCCTCTTTATGGAAAAAAAATATTAGTCACCGCAGGCCCGACTTACGAAGCCATTGATCCGGTGCGCTTCATTGGCAACCACTCCTCTGGAAAAATGGGAATTGAAATCGCCAATAGTGCTGCCAGGCATGGTGCTGAGGTCATTTTAATTACTGGGCCCACCCATTACAAGGCCGATAGCAGCCGTGTTTCTACCCTTCCAGTTTTTAGTGCCAAAGAAATGTATGATACTGTTCATCAGTATTTTAAGTCTGTTGATGCCGCAATTTTATCTGCTGCTGTCTCAGATTACAGACCAAAAAACATTTCGATGTCCAAAATAAAAAAGACATCCCAATCGTTGTCAATAACATTAGAAAAGACGGAAGACATTTTGGCATCCTTAGGGGCTCTAAAAACAACGCAATTTTTGGTTGGTTTTGCTTTGGAGACCGACTCTGAAACTGAAAACGCCATTAAAAAACTAAAATCAAAGAATTTAGATTTAATTGTGCTAAATTCTTTAAACGATTTGGGGGCTGGTTTTGGCGTTGCTACCAATAAAATTACTATTATTGATAAAGAATTAAATCCAACAGAGTATCCCTTAAAACCAAAGGCCGAAGTCGCCGATGATATTATAGCGGAGCTCATAAAAAGAAGCGATGGTTAAAAAAAAGTATTTTTTAATTTTATGGTTGTTTACTTTGCCAATATTGGCTCAGGAGCTCAACTGTAATTTGGTCGTAAATGCCCAACAAACTGGAAATGAAAACGTTCAGGTCTTTAAAACTCTAGAAAAGCAACTCAATGAGTTTGTGAATAACACGCGTTGGACCAATAGAAAGTATGAGAACCAAGAACGCATTGATTGCAGCATGGTGATCATTATTCGAAGTTACAGTTCTGATGCATTTCAAGCCAGCATTCAAGTCCAATCGGCAAGACCTGTATTTAATTCTTCCTACAGCACCTCAGTTTATAATTTTAATGACAAAGATTTCAATTTTAATTATTTAGAATATCAAAATCTAAATTTTAACTCAAGCCAGTATGAATCCAACCTGATTTCAGTCATTGCATTTCATGTCTATATGATTCTCGGGATGGATGCAGATACCTTTGAACGCAATGGCGGTCAAAAATATTATGAACAAGCCAGAGACATTGCAAATTATTCGCAACGCGGAAATTTAAAAGGATGGGAGCCTCCCAAGGGAGGCGACCAAACCCGCCGGGTTTTAATAGACAATATACTGTCTAATACCTACAGTGAGTTCAGATCCGCTTTATACACCTACCATCTAACGGGATTAGATATTATGGCTTCTGATCCCAAAGCTGCTAAAAATGTAATATCCAAGACTATTGTTGAATTTCAAAGTTTGAATAAGCGCAGGCCAAACTCTCTACTCGTTCGTACTTTTTTTGATGCCAAGGCTGATGAAATCACGGATATTTTTTCTTCGGGACCAAAAGTCAAAATCACAGATTTGGTTTCTACTTTAAATAAAGTGGCTCCAATCCACTCAAAAAAATGGCAAAAAATTAAATTTTAACGCTGGACTTTGCTCTCTCATCTTCACATAAAAAATTATGCTCTAATTGAAGACCTTCAAGTGGACTTTAACTCGGGGTTGACCACCATAACAGGTGAAACAGGTGCGGGTAAGTCTATTTTATTGGGCGGCTTGTCATTGGTTTTGGGAAAGCGTATAGATCTATCAAACATCAAAAATCCTTCAAAAAAAAGCATCATTGAGTGTGTTTTTCAATTAGAGATATATAATTTACAATCTTTTTTTCAGACACACGATTTAGAATACGAGCCTGAAACAATTATCCGGCGCGAAGTACTTCCCTCTGGAAAATCACGAGCATTTGTAAATGATTCACCCGTAAAATTAGATTTATTACAAGCTTTAGGTCGCCGTCTTGTAGACATTCACTCCCAACACGAAACCCTTTCTTTGACCCAAGACGCATTTCAGTTTCAAATCATAGATGCTTTGGGAAAAACAACAGCACTTGTTAAAGATTACAGTGACTTCCTATCAAAAAATAAAGCGCTTCAAAAGGAAATAACGGCGCTTGAACTGCAGAAACAACAGTCTAAAAATGAGTATGATTATCACAGTTTTTTAAGATTAGAGTTAGAGGATTCAAAAGTGCTAAATCTTGATTTTGAAGCCTTGGAGTCCGATTATAATACTTTGAGTAATTTGGAAGCGGTTCAATCAGAATTAGAATTTGCAAGTCAGAGTTTGAATGCTGATGATATTGGAATTAATGCGCATTTGCTGGCCCTCAAACAACGTTTTCAAAAGTTGGGTACAATATCTTCAAAGTACCATTCAATTTCCGAGCGCTTGAACAGTATTTCTATTGAATTACACGATATTTCCTCAGATATTGATACTGAATTGAACAGTTTAGATCCAGATCCGAACCGCTTAAGTAACATCGAAACACAGCTGAAGAAGGTTCATGACCTTTTTAACAAGCACAACGTTAATTCTACGGATGCTTTAAACGAAGTCTATAAGGCGCTTCAATTCAAAACGGCTCAACTTGGAGATTATGAAGCGCGCCTAAATGCTCTAAATATTTCATTAAATGAAAACACAGAAAAGTTAAAGCTCACTGCTGATAAAATAACTAAAAAGCGACAGGCCATTTTGCCTAAGCTGAAATCCGAACTAGAAATACTACTACAGCAGTTAGGCATGCCGCATTCAAAATTTAAAATTAATATTACACCTTCTGAAAGCTTTCTTTCCAACGGTAAAGATTGCCTTTCCTTTTTATTGCAGGCCAACAAAGGCGGACAGTTTTTAGCCCTAAAAAAAGGAGCATCAGGAGGGGAACTTTCTAGGATCATGTTGGCCGTTAAGTTTATTTTGTCAAAGCACCAACAACTACCAACCATTATGTTTGATGAAATTGACACTGGTGTTTCTGGAGAAATATCTAATAAAATGGCCTATATTATGCAGGAAATGAGCCGATACATGCAAGTGTTCACCATCACACATTTACCTCAAATAGCAGCGAAAGGGGACGCGCACTTTAAAGTTTTTAAAACAGAAAAAAACAATACCACCATTACCAAATTAAAACCACTAAGTTCAGAAGAGCGTCTAGAAGAAATTGCTCAAATGCTTGGCGGTTTGAATCTTACAGCATCTGCAAAGGCGCATGCCAAGCAGTTGTTGAATTAATGGTATATTTGTATACTTATACATCAACTAAACGAAAATTACCAATGTCATATCAATTACTCAAAGGGAAAAAGGGAATCATTTTTGGAGCTTTAGACCCCAATTCTATCGCATGGATTACAGCAGAACGTGTTCATGAAGAAGGCGGAACATTTGTTTTAACCAATGCACCCATTGCGATGCGTATGGGTGCAATTGATGAATTGGCTCAAAAAACCGGTTCTAAAATCATCCCCGCGGATGCAACATCAGAAGAAGATTTACAAAATTTAGTAGAAAAATCTATGGAAATCCTTGGCGGTAAAATTGATTTTGTTTTACATTCCATAGGGATGTCTGTCAATGTCAGAAAGGGCCGCTCCTACACAGATCAAAAATACGATTGGACAAAAAAAGGAACCGATGTATCTGCCATGTCGTTTCACAAAGTTATGCAAACGCTATACAAAGCTGATGCTATGAATGAATGGGGCAGTATTGTTGCCCTATCCTATATGGCTGCACAGCGTGTTTTTCCTGACTACAACGACATGGCAGATAATAAAGCCTATCTAGAAAGTATTGCCCGTAGTTTCGGTTACTTTTTTGGACGCGATAAAAATGTTCGTGTGAATACGATTTCACAATCCCCAACCCCTACAACCGCAGGTAAAGGCGTCAAAGGCTTTGATGGTTTTATTGCCTATGCAGAAAAAATGTCGCCTTTAGGAAATGCAACCGCACTTGATTGTGCAAATTATACCCTCACTTTGTTTAGCGACTTGACAAAACGCGTTACATTACAAAATCTCTACAATGACGGTGGCTTTAGCAATATGGGTGTTAGCGATTCCATTATGGAAATATTTATGGATGAGTAATTAGAATATCATAAAAAAAACCACACTGTTTAAAATTGTGGTTTTTTTGTTCTTAGGTTAACAATTGTTTAACATTTTATCGATTAAATTATACATTTAATCGAATATTTATCACAAACTTGAGCTTTTAACATTATTTCCCCCTTAATTTTCGGTTATTTGAAACTATAATTGTTAATTTTTATCATGTTTGATACAGAAATTATCAATTTTTTCATTTTAATTTTTTTCGAAAACAGTCGTATTTATCAAATCAACTAAGCTAAAAACGAAATCGTTGTAGGGGAATTTTTTTATTTTTTTAATCAATTTAAAACCTTATTCATGAAAACAAAATTACTTTTATTTTTCACTTTCATTTCTTTTGGGCTCTTTGCTCAAACAACCCACGAACTCGCCTGGGCAAATGATGGAACATGTGCCAACCAACAAATTACAATAGAAGTTGGCGACACTGTCAATTGGACTTGGGGTGCTGGGACTCACAATTTAAGAGCTACATCTGGTACTGAAACTTTTGATAGCGATTATACAGTAAGCTCATTTTCTTACACTTTCAATCAAGTAGGTAGCACCGACTATGTTTGTGATCCACATGCCTCTAACATGTATGGAACCGTTACTGTAGTAGAGGCTTCTGCCTCTTCCGAAACTATTATCGCAGTTTGTGACTTTGTTGGCGGATCAACAGCAGTAACCTACGGAGATGGATTCTCAACTTCCGGAGGTAATAGCTTGGGTTGGTTAAAAAATGGTGACCAATCAGGGGTGTCTGATCCTAACTCTGTAGTTCAGTCAGGAAGAGGTTTAACAGGAAATGGTTTTTCTGGTTCTTTTCTTCAAGAAATTGATATCACTGCGGCAGATCTTGTTGATGGTAAGCTTCACATTGCGATTACCTATAACAACATAGATTTGTCTGGTACTGGGACAGTTCAGCAACTATTCTTAAAGGGTGCTGGAAATTCTAATTATGGTACAAACCATAGAATGGCAGGATTAAAGTTATCTCCAGATGACGCTAACAGTGATATTAAAGTGGAATCTATAGTTTTTAATAATGGCGTACAATTCGGAGGTTCAAAAGATCAAGGAGGTTTGGGTAGTTCAGCCATTTACAGTGAGCAAATTACCCTTGGTACGACCATGGATTTTAATAACTATACTTCAACTTTTTGGGTTGGCAGTCCAGGTGAAAATTCCACAAACCCTTATGGCTTGACCATGGCCACTAATGATGTAAACCAATCCACGACATGGAATGAAGCCACACAAGCTTTGTCTCCTAATGCAGTGCTTAAATTTTTACAGTTTTGTTCAAAAAACGGTAATGGTTCTGTTGAGGTAGATCAGTTCAAAATCTCTACAGGTACTTACGAAAATACGGTTGCTTCTGGCGATGGTGAAGGACAAGAAGAGCCTGAGCCCGCTTTGGCACTACAAGGTATAATGGATTTCACAACACCAGGTGCATGGTTAAGAGGTATACATTTATTAGCCACCGACGATATTGCAGACTTGAGTGTTTATGGTATTGGAGTTGCCACCAATGGTGGTGGAACCGATGGAATTGAAATCAATTTAACAGGTTCTGCTTCTGCAGGAGATCACATTCTTGTTTCTAGATCTCCTGGAGCTACAGCAACTATCTTAGATGTTTACATGAACGCTAGTAATTTATTTGATCAAATCATCATTCAAAATGGTAACACTCAATTCGCTAATAATGGTAATGACGCTATAGAGCTTTTCTTCAATGATGCAGTTGTAGAGACTTTTGGAGAGATTGATGTTGATGGAACTGGGCAAGCATGGGAATACACAGATTCATGGGCTTATAAAGGAGCTGATGGTACTTGGACAAATGCGGCAGTTAATTGTACAGACGGATCTTTCATGATGTGGGATTCTGGATGTGTTTATCCTTTTGTTGTAGACCAGCAATGTACAGGTGCTTCTACAGACTTAGTTACTGCGTTCTCTCACGATTTTACAGCTATTGGTCCAGCAGGTTACTACTGGAATGATAATGAAGTTGGAATTTATAGATTGAACGACCCACTTAATCCTGTTGGAGCAGATTACAATGGAGTTATGCAGTATACAGATGATTTGTCATCTTACTCTAACCTCCAGATGCGTTTTTGTAGCAAACTAGATTTAAATTCAGTGAATACAGTTTCTTTAAGAGCAATGATTGATGGTACTTCCTTAACAGGGGCACAAGCCAATCAGTTAACACTTAAATTGCAAGACGCTACAGAAGCTCAACCATGGACAAATCAAAATCCAGTTACTCAAGCCATTTCGGTCACAGACCAGTGGGTTAATTTAACATTCGAATTTAACGACGATGCGTCTATGGCTAGAGTTGACGTTGATAATATTGTAATCCAATTTAATGGAGAAGGTAACAACGATGCAGTTGTCGCTTATATAGACGATATTGTATTCTCATACACTGAGCCAGTTGCTACTGAATATGCAGATGTAACATTCAACGTAGATACTAACAATGTAATTGTTGGAGATGGTGGAATGTACTTAGGAGACGGTATCTTTGGAGGTTCTAATGCAGTTGCTATGTCAGATGACGATGGTGATGGTATATGGACTGTAACAGTTACTTTAGCTGAAGGAACTACAGGAAACTACGCATTTTTTAAGAATCCTGGAGACGGTGGTGATTGGGGTACAAAAGAAAACCTTGAAGGCCAAGCTTGTGCTGACACTAATAACTATAACAACCGTATCTTAGATCCAGTAACAGGAGATACAACA
>CAJWDI010000043.1:0-16486 GCA_913031185.1 uncultured Flavobacteriaceae bacterium
AATAGTTTACTGATTTTTGTTTAAGAACAAAAACTTGATTTATTTTTGCAAAACTCTCTATAAAAAGACATTAAAACAAAACATGAAACAGACGTTTTTACTTTTAACCGCAATCTATTTAATAGCCAATAGCTGTATTTCTGAACCGAATCCGTATGTGATTAACAAACATAATGTTGGGTATCTCAGCGATTCTACAAGCGTTAGAGAACTTGCATTTATCTTTTCAAATGACTCTATAAGTCAATTTATTGGAGGAGATGAGTTTATTGGCAATCCCAACCTCATCAAAATTTTTGAAAAAGAAACACAGATGTTGCTTTTAGAACTAACCCCCAAAGAAGCGCTCGATTCTTTATCAACCATTCAAAGTGTCCGAATCATGGACCCGCGTTACAAGACCAGTAAAGGGCTAAATAAACTTGGAGTTTACAAGGACATCCGTTCAAAATATAATATTTCGGGCATTCAAAATACCTTGCGAAATTTAATAGTCTCTGTGAATGAGATCAATGCCTACTTTACAATTGATAAATCGGAGCTTCCTGAGAATTTACGCTATGATATGACTCAAAAAATTGAAGCTGTATCCATACCCCCTCAAGCCAAAATCAAAGACTTTTTTATACAGTGGTATTGATATGAGAAAAGAAAATATGCTTAAACTGTTTTTTGAAATGCTTGCTTCCAGTTTAAAAGTTTACAAATACAGGATTACTTCTAAAATTGAACATTTGAACATCAAATTAAAATCAGTATGAATACATTCATACCAAAATTTATTGGAGCTTTTCTTAACATGTTTGCATACATCAACCAAAGTATGGCTTCAAATTTAGCTTTAGATTTATTTTCAAGACCCTTAAAAGGGCGCCTAAAGCACCCACATCCCCTACTTGATAGTTCGGATAAAAAGCGGCTGTATTATGAAAACCTTGAAATTGCAACATACCATTGGAAAGGTTCAAAACAAACGGTATTATTAGCACATGGATGGCACAGTAATTCTGTTAGATGGAAAAACATAATTGTTAGACTTCAAAAAAATGACTACAATATTGTGGCGCTAGATGCTCCAGCTCACGGCGCTTCGGGGAGCAAAATTTTTAATGCTGTTTTGTACTCAAAATTTGTTGAGGTCGTTAGTAAAGAATTCAAACCTACCATTTTAATGGGCCATTCTGTTGGCGGTATGGCCATTTCTTATTTTTTAAAAAATAACAGCAATTACAGAGCTGATACTTTGGTGTTTTTAGGAACGCCGGCTGGCTTCCCTGCCATTTTTGAAAATTACAGCGATTTGATGGGGTATAACAAAATCGTGAGGGCTGGTATGGAAGTTATCATTCAAAAAAGATTTGGACAGCCTTCGTCTTATTTTAACACCGCTCAATTTGCAAAAGAAATTGACTGTCATTGCTTACTAGTTCACGACGAATTTGACCCTGTAATACCCTATACAGATGCTTTAGAAATTCAATCGGCTTTAAAAAATAGTCATTTATTTACTACACAAGGTTTGGGGCATGGCCTAAAAAGCAAAAAGGTAATTGACAAAATCTTTGATTTTATACAGGCCTAAAGTTTTGTACATTTAACCCATGGAAACAACTTTAAAAAGACTCAATAAATTCCTTAGTGAAGCGGGCTACTGTTCGCGCAGAGCTGCCGATAAACTTATTGAGGAAGGCCGTGTTTTGGTCAATGGAAGTGTTCCGGAAATGGGCACCAAGATTCAAGCAGAAGACCTTGTTGAGGTTGATGGAAAAATTATTAAAAACAAAAAAAAAACAGCCACCTATATCGCCTTTAATAAACCTGTAGGAATTGTTTGTACTACGGATACAAGGGTGGAAAAAGATAACATTATTGACTACATCAACTACCCTAGTAGGATTTTTCCAATCGGACGACTGGACAAAGACAGTGAAGGTCTCATTTTATTGACGGATGACGGGGATATTGTCAATAAAATATTGCGGTCCAGTAACAACCACGAAAAAGAGTACATTGTGACGGTAGACAAACCTATTTCCCAAACTTTTATAAAACATATGTCTAAAGGGGTTCCTATTTTAGAGACCATAACGAAGCCTTGTGAGCTGAAAAAATTGAGCAGTTATAAGTTCAAAATTATACTTACCCAAGGTTTGAATCGACAGATCAGACGCATGTGTGAATATTTAAATTACGAGGTTGAAGCACTCCAACGTGTCCGAATCATGAACATTCATTTAAAAAGTGAGGTTGGGAATTACAGAACACTGACAACTGAAGAACTCAAACATCTGAAGGCGTCCTTAAAGGATTCAAAAAAATCATGGGAATAAGCTCAAAAATTAGCCCTTTTCACCTAGCCATTCCAGTTTGGAATTTAAAAGCATGTAGAAAATTTTATAAAGAAGTGCTGGGCTGCACGGAAGGACGTAGCAGTTCCCATTGGGTCGATATGAACTTATTTGGACACCAATTGGTTTTGCATTACAAACCTAAGTTAAATGAAGAAATTCACGCCAATGAAGTGGACGGCAAGCAAGTGCCCGTACCACATTTTGGCGTAATATTAGAGTGGGATATGTTTCAGGAGTTTGCCAGAGATTTAAAAAATAAAGAGATCGATTTTATTATTGAGCCTTATACGCGATTTGAAGGAGGAACTGGAGAACAAGCTACTATGTTCTTTTTGGATCCAGCAGGAAATGCATTGGAGTTTAAATCTTTTAGAGACTTCAATCAAATTTTTGCAAAGTAAGCTTAATGGGCATCGCCAAAGCCTTCTCTTGCTTGGAGGGTGTTTTTCAATAACATAGCAATGGTCATGGGACCAACACCACCGGGTACAGGAGTAATATGACTTGCTTTTTTGGACACTGACTCAAAGTCCACGTCTCCAGCAATTCTATAGCCTTTTTTCTTAGTGTTGTCTGGAACTCTTGTAATCCCAACATCAATAATTACAGCATTGTCTTTTACCATTTCAGCAGTTAAAAATTCAGGAATACCAAGTGCTGCTATGACGATATCTGCTTGTTTTGTTATGGTTGCTAAATTTTCTGTTCGGCTATGAGCAATAGTTACGGTTGCATTACCAGCTTTACGTTTTTGACTCATTAATATACTCATTGGACGGCCGACAATATGGCTTCTACCAATAACAACCACATTTTTACCTGAAGTTGGAATTTCGTAACGTTCTAATAACTCCATAATGCCGTAAGGCGTCGCGGAGATAAAAGTAGGTAAATCTAGAGTTAGCTTTCCAACATTAGTTGGATGAAAGCCATCCACGTCCTTGTTGGGGTCTATTGCCATTAAAATTTTTTGTTCATCAATGTGTTTCGGAAGTGGTAGCTGAACGATATAACCATCAATTTCGTGGTTATTGTTTAAAATATCAATTTGTTTTAGCAAAGCCTGCTCAGAGGTGTCTTCTGGAAGTTTGATAAGGGTAGACTCAAATCCTACCAATTCACAAGCTTTAACTTTAGCCCCAACATAGGTCATACTTGCGCCGTCCATACCCACCAATACAGCTGCTAAATGAGGTACACGCTGATTATGTTGTTTCATTTGTGAAACTGTAGCTGCGATTTCTTCTTTTATTTTGGAACTGGTTTGTCTTCCGTCAAGTAATATCATAATCCTATAATGGTCTATCTTGGCATATTTTTCATCATCTGCATCATGTTGCGGCCTTTACCGCCTTGCATCATTTTCATCATTTTACTCATTTGACCGAACTGTTTCATTAATTTATTAACCTCTTGAACAGAAGTTCCAGAGCCGGCACCGATTCGTTTTTTGCGGCTTGCATTGATAACAGATGGATTAGAACGCTCTTTTGGAGTCATGGACTGAATGATGGCTTCAATATGCTTAAAAGCATCGTCATCAACATCAACGTCTTTCATCATTTTACCCATTCCTGGGATCATCCCCATGAGGTCTTTCATACTCCCCATTTTCTTAATTTGCTGAATTTGGGATAAGAAATCATCAAAACCAAACTGATTTTTAGCAATCTTCTTTTGAATTTTGCGGGCCTCCTGCTCATCGAATTGCTCTTGGGCACGTTCTACCAAAGAAACAACATCTCCCATGCCTAAAATACGGTCTGCCATTCGGGCGGGGTAGAAAATATCTATGGCATCCATTTTCTCTCCGGTACCAATAAATTTTATAGGTTTATTGACAACAGATTTAATAGAAATGGCGGCGCCACCTCTTGTGTCGCCATCTAATTTTGTGAGTATGACCCCATCAAAATTTAAAATATCATTAAAGGCTTTGGCTGTATTTACCGCATCTTGACCCGTCATAGAATCTACAACAAAAAGGGTTTCTTGAGGCTGAATTGCTTTGTGAATATTGGCAATTTCAGTCATCATTTCCTGATCGACTGCTAAACGTCCTGCCGTATCAATAATGACCACATTACAGCCTTTTGATTTAGCTTCGGCAATACCTGATTTGGCAATGGCTACAGGATCGTTATTCCCAGGATCGCTGTAAACCTCTGCCCCAACCTGCTCGCCAACGATATGCAACTGGTCTATGGCCGCTGGACGGTAAACATCACAGGCAACCAACATGGGTGTTTTAGATTTTTTTGTTTTGAGAAATTGCGCCAATTTTCCTGAAAATGTAGTTTTTCCAGAACCTTGGAGTCCAGACATCAAAATGATTGAAGGATTTGAAGAAAGATTAATCCCTTCAGCATCACCCCCCATGAGTTCAGTGAGTTCGTCTTTGACAATTTTGACCATCAATTGACCAGGCTGGAGCGTCGTCAAAACATTTTGTCCCAAGGCCTTTTCTTTTACCGTATTGGTGAACGCTTTGGCAATTTTATAATTTACATCGGCATCCAACAAGGCACGACGAACGGCTTTGAGTGTTTCGGCAACATTAATTTCGGTAATGCTACCATGCCCTTTTAAAACGTGTAAGGCCTTATCTAATTTTTCACTTAAATTATTAAACATTAGGGAAGTTATTTTGCAGTTACAAAAGTAACGAAATATTTTTTTTATTTCCGTTTATCGGCTTGATAAACAATACTAGGGCGTTGAACTGGAAACTTGGAGAAGTTTGCCATTGTAAAACTGCGAACCTGTTTTTGAGAATTCAAAGACATAAGCTGCCATATCTTTGGCGCTCATCGGTGCTTTGTAACCTGGGAAAGCGGCTTCCAGCATTTCCGTTTGAACTGCACCCAAAGCCAAAACATTAAAAGATGGGCCTGTGTCCTTATACTCCTCAGCCAAAAGTTCTGTTAGTGTTATTAAAGCACCTTTGCTGGAGCTGTAGGCAGACAAACCGGCAAACTTAGCAGAGCCTTGCACCCCGCCCATTGAACTGATGTTAACAACGTGACCACTGGAGCCCATAAAAGGAATTACACGCCTGGTGAGTTCTGCAACTCCAAAAACATTGGTGTTATAAACATTTTTAAAGTCTTCTATTGTGGTTTGTGCAAAAGGCCGATTGATTAAGGATCCAGCATTGTTAATCAAAATATCAACCTGATTCCATTCTTTATTTATAAAAGCTTCAACGGCTTCATAAGCTTCTGGTATATTCAAATCAAATGAAAATGCAGTGGTATTTTTATAGGCCGTATTAGATATAGGGTCGGCATTTCTTGAAAGTGCCAAAACAGCATACCCTGCTTTTGAAAATAAGGAAACGAGTTCAAATCCAATACCTCGGCTGGTCCCTGTTATGATAACTGTTTTACTCGGCTTCATTTTGTATTGTATAGATGCGAAGATAATAAAGTCCGCTCAAACTGTAGGACAAACATTTTTATTAAACGATATTTTGGAAAGATTGTATAGCAGCACTAAAAGTAGCACAACAAATACTTCAAACCAAAAAATATAGTAAGGCCATTCTCCAATAACTAATGGATTGTTGACTTGTGGGGGTTCGGCCAAATACATATAATTTCCGCCTGTATAAAAATTAAAGGGCATCAAAACTACCAACAATAAATTTAATATTAAAAATGTTCTAACCATGGATTTTTTTCGGGGCTTTAGACCAAAATTTTGAAGCATAAATATCGGTATTATAAAAATAAAAACATGACGAATATAGTACACAAAATAAACATAAAAACTGCCATCATAATCACTCATTTGAGGAGTTAAAATACCCATAACGCCTCCAATTATTCCTGTGTAGAACACAAAGTCAAATAAGCCTTGTTTGTTTTTCACAAAAGGGATTATCGAACAAATAAAAGCTGAGATTCCACAAAGGTGCAGCGGTAAATCTACAGCCAAGCTGAAGTTCCCGGACATGTAGGTGTGCAAAGGATTGTATATGCAAGTTAAAAATAAAACAACCCCCATACTGTTTAAAACTACGGTTTTCTGTTTTGGTGTTAAACGTCGTGCGGACAACAAAAAAACAACAATTATCGCGATGGAAATGGCAGTGTTTCTAATCCATTCTGCAGACATGATATCCACGACGTGATTGTAGGGGTTTGTTTCAGATAAAAAATACAATGAAAATGGTTTTGGTTAATTTTTATAAATTTAGAAATAAATACTTGTAATTCAAAGATATTGTTATTTTTGTACTCGCTTAAAGGGTCATTAACTCAGTTGGTTCAGAGTGTTACCTTGACAGGGTAGAAGTCACTGGTTCGAATCCAGTATGACCCACAAAAAAATAAACCCATTTCAAACAATTTGGTCTTTACAATTTGTTAATTTTTAATTCTGAAAAAATATGTATTTCACGTTGAATAAAATCAATTTTACTACAATTGTGCTATGCATTGCTTCCAATCTTTTATCACAAGAGAACCTGAACAATAGCAAGTTTAAACAATTGCACGAAGAACTTCCAACGCCTAATGTTTACAGAACTGCCAGTGGGGCACCTGGGCATGAATACTACCAACAAACTGCAGATTATTTGATAGATGTAGAGCTGGATGAAGTCAATAACATTATTCATGGAAAAGAAACCATCACCTATACCAATAATTCTCCAGACGTCCTGAGTTATCTTTGGGTACAATTGGATCAAAATATTCGCGCAAAAAACTCGCACGGACAACTCACTTCCACTAGCAGTATGGGCAATGAAATGAGTTTTGGAAGTATCAAAAGAATGCACGATCGCATGAATTTTGACGGTGGCTTCAAGCTTGAAAAGGTGACGGATACAAATAACAAAAACCTCTCTTACAAGATCAATGAAACCATGATGCGGATAGAACTCCCAAAGGCACTAAAAAAGGGGCAATCATTTTCGTTTAAGATAAATTACCACTATAACATTAATGACAGACTTAAAATTGGGGGACGAAGTGGTTATGAGTACTTTGAAAAAGAAGGAAATTCAATATACACCATTGCCCAGTTTTTCCCCAGAATGGCAGTATACAATGAAGTTGAAGGCTGGCAAAACAAACAATTTATTGGCAATGGGGAGTTTACACTACCTTTCGGGGATTATAAAGTAAGCATTACCGTTCCAAGTGACCACATCGTGGCTGCCACTGGAGAACTCAAAAATCACACCTCCGTATTAAGTAAAAAACAAATTGAAAGGTTAGACAGAGCAAAAAATAATTATACAGATCCTGAAATTATTGTCACGCAAAAGGAAGCAGAGGTCAATGAAAAAACCAAAAGCAATTCCAAAAAGACTTGGGTTTTTGAAGCGGAAAATGTGAGAGACTTTGGATGGGCGAGCTCTAGGAAATTCATATGGGATGCCATGGCTGTAGATATTGCAGGCAAAAGGGTAATGGCCTACAGTTACTACCCGAAAGAAGGAAATCCACTATGGGAACAGTTTTCAACCAGAGCCGTTGCTCACACACTCAAAACCTATTCCAAGTACACCATAGATTACATTTATCCGCAAGCCACATCAGTTCATGCCAAATCCATTGGCATGGAATATCCTATGATTTGTTTTAATTTCGGAAGACCGGAAGAAGATGGGACCTATTCTCAGAGAACAAAATACCGCATGATTGGTGTCATTATTCACGAGGTTGGTCATAATTTCTTTCCCATGATTATAAATTCTGATGAACGCCAATGGACATGGATGGATGAAGGTCTAAACAGCTTTGTAGAATACCTTACGGAACAAGAATTTGAGAGAGATTATCCTTCAAGACGAGGGCCTCCAGAAAATATTGTTCAATACATGAAAGGAGATAAAAGCGGAATTGTACCCATCATGACAAATTCTGAATCTATTTTGCAATTTGGCAACAATGCGTACGGGAAACCTGCCACGGCGCTCAATATTTTAAGAGAAACGATTATGGGCAGAGAATTGTTTGACTATGCCTTTAAGACGTACAGTGAAAGATGGGCATTTAAACACCCTACGCCAGCAGATTTCTTTAGAACCATGGAAGATGCCAGTGCCGTCGATCTTGATTGGTTTTGGAGAGGTTGGTTTTACACCAATGATTGTGTGGACATTTCTTTAGACCAAGTGAACTGGTTTAAAATAAATACTGCCAATCCTGATATTGAAAACCCGATCGCAAAAAATCAAAAAGAAAAAAACAGCACCTATATTGGTAAAAAACGCGATGCTACTTCCATTTCTAAAACAGTGACTGAAAAAGATAAAGGTGCAGTAGATTTTTACACGACTTATGACCCCTTTAGAACCGATGCTTTAGACAGACAAGACTATGATGAATTTCTAAATACTCTTGATGAAGAGGAAAAGGCATTTTTAAATTCTGATAAAAACTACTACGAACTACAGTTTTCAAATGTTGGAGGGCTTGTGATGCCCATCATTCTGGAATTTACTTACACAGACGGAACCCAAGAAATTGTGAGAATTCCAGCAGAAATATGGAAAAGAAACAACGAAAAAATCAAAAAAGTATTTATTCTGGACAAGGAATTAGTCAATGTCAAACTGGATCCTTTCTTAGAAACTGCGGATGTTGATTTGAATAATAATTATTGGCCTCCAAGAACTGAACCAACGCGTTTCCAACTCTTTAAGCGCGATGAAGAAACGCTTGAAAATCCCATGCAAAGAGCCGAAAGAGCTAAAAAACAATAAGCTTAAAAAATGATTAAGAAATTGTCATGACAAAGTCTTTGTTCTTATTAATTTTGTACTCGTTGCTTCCCTTTCACGATTTTCACGTGTCTCATACGACTTTGCATTACAATAAAGCCCAAGAGTCAATAGAAATAACTGTAAGAGTTGCTATTGATGATTTGGAAAAAAACTTAGAGACAAAAAGTTCTGGCAAATTAAAACTAGGGAGCCCAAAAGAAAATAAATCTTCCGATCAATACATCAAAAATTATTTCGATCATCATCTTCAAATTTCTATCAATGAAAAAATGGCAGCATACCACTGGATTGGAAAAGAAATAGCAAAGGACTTGCACGATATTTATTTGTACTTTGAAATTCCTGATTGTAACCCTAGCGGAAAAATAGAATCTATTACTATCGAAAATACACTTTTCTTAGAAAGGTCGCACAAACAAACCAACATCGTATTAGTCGAATTTGGAGATCTAAACTTCAATCTCACCTTTAATAAAGATTATAACAAGGAGAGGGTCGTATTTTAAGTTGATAAAACCGTTTAAAAATGCGTTAGAGAGAGTCCAATATGGATTCTAGAGCTATACCCCTAGACCCTTTTATCAAAATCAATGCGTCCTTAATAACTAAGGATTGGAGCTGATTTCGAAAGGATTCCGTAGTTTTAAAAAAGTTGGCTTTTGACGAATCGTAAGCCAATTCAAAAAAGTGTGAACCTACATAATATGAAGATGAAAAATTTAAAGAGTTTACCTCATCAATAACAGCTTGATGCTCTGACTTACTGTGAACACCCAGTTCAAACATATCCCCTAAAATTACAATCTTCAAAGGGCTTTTCATGGAATTAAAATTATCCAAGGCCACCTCCATACTGCTTGGGTTGGCGTTGTAAGCGTCTAAAATAATGGTATTGGAGCCTTTTTGGATAATTTGAGAACGGTTGTTATTTGGGGTGTAAGATGCAATGCCTTTTTTAATATTTTCTAGACTGACTTCAAAAAAACAACCCATGGCAATGGCCGCGGCAGCATTGGAGAAATTATAAATCCCAAAAAGCTGACTTTCCATTGTGCACCCCTGTGATTCAAAGCTTATAAATGGGGTTTGAGAGGTCATCGATACTTGAATATTGGAACTATTATCTTTTGAAAAAATATTCACGCTCTTATAGTCTCCAATCTGTTGAACTTGCTTTTTATCATCCCCATTTATGAAAACAACACCCTCGTTACTCTTTAAATAATCGTACAATTCACATTTCCCTTTGACCACGCCTTTAGCACTACCGAAACCTTCCAAATGGGCCTTACCAAAATTAGTGATGTAGCCGTAGTTAGGGGCCGAAATTTGACAAAGTTTAGCGATTTCTCCGATGTGGTTGGCCCCCATTTCAACGATTCCGATGTCTACTGACGCATCCATTTGAAGTAAGGTCAGTGGAACTCCAATATGATTGTTGTAATTTCCTAGAGTAGCATGTGTTTTATAGCGCTGGCCCAAAACCGAATTGATCAGTTCTTTTGTGGTTGTTTTCCCATTACTACCAGTAATAGCAATGATTGGAATATTTAAATATTTGCGATGAAAGTTAGCCAGTTCTTGCAAGGTTATTAAAACATCTGGAACCAAAATAAAACGCGCATTACTTTGGGATTGTTGTTCATCTATTATACAATAGGAGGCTCCAGAATCCAGGGCCTTTTTTGCAAAATTATTGCCGTTAAAATTATCTCCTTTGAGGGCAAAAAAAAGGGCCCCATTAGATATAGAACGCGTGTCTGTAGAAACCACATTGAACTTTAAGAATAACTGATGAAGCTTCTCAATTTTCATGACTTAAATGTACAAAAAAAGTCCCAACATTGAGTTAGGACTTTATTAGTAATTATAGCTGTAGAATTAATTCTTTGTCTTTTTGTCTCTTGCTTTGGAACCAACTCTAGACATAGCACATCTGAAGCCAATAAAATCCGTCGCCATATCTTCGGGGTAGAAACGCCTTTGGGCGGGATCTAACCAATATTCTCTGTCTTTCCACGATCCGCCTTTGTAAACTCGGGCTTGATCATTCACAAGTGAAGTTCTAGTATTAGATTTATCATATTCTCTGTTGAGGGTACCATCTGAATTGACTCCTATAGAGTGCTTGGGAGAATCGTACATTTTTCTAGTTATGTCAGCATTCGAGGCCTCGCCTTCTTCGAAATCATCAAAATATTTTGAGGATTGTTTATCACCATCTCTAAAATTTCGGTTGTCACTTGTATTAAAATTTGTTCGCAAATATGTTTCGTCTTCATCAACTGGGATTTTAACAAGCTGACCTGGGAAAGATTTTGCAATAATTTTGCCATTGGATAACGTATCAAAACCAAACTGGTCAAAACCTGATACTTTTACAGTTCCATCCTCATCAATTGCATTCTTCGTATAAATATTTCCCCTATAATAAGCAAAATCATTGAATTCGTCGTCAACAATAGGACGGTAAATGTCTGCAACCCACTCCGCTACATTACCGGCCATATCATAAACACCAAAGTCATTTGGATCATACGACATCACTTCGTTGGTGATGTCAGCGCCATCGTCAGACCATCCTGCAATACCACCATAATCTCCTTTACCTTGTTTAAAGTTTGCCAATTGATCTCCTTTTATTTTTCTTTCACCAGTTCTTGTATACTGGCCGTTCCATGGGTATTTTTTTCGACCCCGGTAAAGGTTGTATTCTCTAAGTCCTGTTAAACCTAAAGCAGCGTATTCCCACTCGGCTTCAGTTGGAAGTCTGTAAGTCATTGGGAGAATCCCCGATTCACGCTTGGCGTACAAATTCTTGGGATTGCCATCAGCATCGGTTTGCACCTTTCTTTTTCCACCAGAAAGCACCTCTTCATTGCCTCCAAATGTTTGTGTCGGAGAAATGATATAGGTATCGATATCAAAAGTACTCTCCGCATTGGTATCCAAAATGTTTGAATCTCTTTTTAGATACCCTTCTTTTTGAAGCGTCATTTCTGCAACGCGATTTGATCGCCATTTGGCATATTCATTGGCCTGTAGCCAACTGACTCCAACGACAGGGTAGTTACGATAAGCAGGGTGTCGTAAGTAATTTTCGACCAAAATTTCTGCAGAACCTAGGCGATTTCTCCAAACTAGAGTGTCTGGCAATGCGCCGTAGTAGATGTTGGTATAGGCAGGATTATCCGGCGGGTAAACACGTTTAATCCAGTCTAAATACTCTAAAAACATGATATTAGTAACCTCAGTTTCATCAATGTAGAACGATTGAACGTGTTGTTGATTTGGGCTGTTATTCCAGTCGTGCATGATATCATCTTGAACTTTTCCCATTGTAAAAGTTCCGCCTTCAACAAAGACCAGTCCAGGGGCAGTCTCTTGTTCTTTAAATCTGGTATTGTACTGAAAACCACCATCTTTAGCATTAATCTGCCAGCCAGTACCTCTTGAAGTGTTACTGTAATTTGAAGAGGATTTACTACAACCTAACATGGACAAGGAAAAAATTGCTACTGAGAATAGTCTAAATATCTTGAAATGTTTCATACTTAATTTTTTGTTTAAAAAGTATTTAAAAAATTGGAATTGCAATATAGTAAATATGATTTGGTTTGCAACAAAATTTTAAATCGTTTATGTAAAGTTTAACCTTAAATTCACTAGCTTTTAACAAATAACGGTTTTAATCACGTATTATTATTGTAATTTTGGAATTCTAGTTGTAATTGCATACTAATTTTGACGAACTTCCGTTAAGTGTTCATGAAGAAAATTTCTTTTTTTTTAGCGCTTTGGTCCATTGTAATACTGAGTCATTCCCAAACCCAGCGCTTTGAAATTGACTGGAATGGCTCAAAAGTTTTTTCGATTGGGTCAAAACAAATCGAACTCCCCCATTTTAAAGCAAAAAATTTTAATTTTTCTTTTGAAAAAGGCATCTCTTTCGTCTCGCAATTAGATGACAAAACACCCATCAATTTAAAAAGTGCTAAAATTACAAACCTAAACACGACTGTAGTTTCAGAATCAGACTTAAAAGATTTAAAATTAAGTCAAATTCCAAAAAATATTCAATTGATAAGCTACAATTCAAATGCAAGAGGTAAAACCTCTAACACAATTGAAATAAATCCTATTTTCAACGATGAAGGTGTTTTAAAAAAAGTAGAGAATTTCACACTTTCTTTCGCTCCATCCCCAAGCAATAGATCATTTAATTCAAGTACTTCTCTACAGAGCTCAGCATTGAAAACAGGCCAATGGTATCGCTTTGCGATTGACACCACAGGAGTGCATAAATTAGACAAAGGGTTTTTTGATGCGCTCGGAATCAATACGGATGTAATAAACCCTAAAAGCATCAAAGTTTACGGACATGGTGGGCAGTCATTGCCTTTGGTAAATAATGAAACTCAATCTTATGACCTAATTCAAAATGCGATCCAGTTTATTGGAGAGGAAGATGGCGTATTTAATAACGAAGATTATCTGCTTTTTTACGCCATTGGCCCTAAATATTTCAATCCTGAAAATAACTCACACATTAATCCTTACAGCGATGTTTGCTATTATTACATCAGGATCGGTGGTGAAAATGGCCTGCGTATGAGCGCTGCTGAAGAGCCTTTGGGGAGCCCAAATAACACATTCAACACATTTCACGATTATAAATTTTTTGAAAACGATGAATATAATATAGGACAAGTTGGCCGTCGCTGGTTTGGCCATCGCTTTTATTACGAAAATACGCACACTTTCAATTTTGACTTTCCAAACCTGATCACCAGCAGACCTTTGAACCTTAGGGTTTATGCCGCTGCTAGCGCAGAGTCAATTACCAATATGGAAATCAAAGCAAACAATTCTGATATTAGCAGTCTTTCGTTTCCTGCTGTTCAATATGGTATTCTAGGAACGCAAGACATATTTGACGGAGATATAATCATTAGTACAGACGCTGTAACGATCGACCTATTTTACAATAACAATGGAAACCCATCAGCTAGGGCGTATATAGACTACATTGCTATGGAAGCTGAAAGAGCGCTAGTGGCCAATGCCCTTCAATTTCAATTCAAGCACAACGATATGCCCTTGCTTAATGGCATTGGGCAATTTAATATTTCAAGTGCAACTGGAATTGATGAAGTTTGGGATGTAACAGATCCATACAATATATCCTTTTACAGAAATGAATTAAACAGCGCTGAATTTAGTTTTAAGACCAACTTGGGGCATTCTAAAATTTATCAAGCAGTGGCGTTATCCAATACTTACCGGCCAAGATTGCTTACAAATGCTGCTGTAGCCAACCAAGATCTAAAAGGGACTGTATTTTTAAATAACGAGGGGCAATTCCAAGACATTGATTATTTAATCATCACTCCAGCGTTTTTAAGCGCCCAAGCCGAGCGTTTGGCCAATATCAACAGATTAAAAAACAACCTGAATGTAAAAGTTGTCACGCTTGAATCTGTATATACTGAATTTAGCACTGGAATGCAGGACGTTTCAGCCATTCGAAATCTCGTTAAATATGTCTACGACAATGCCAGCAATCCAAACAACCGCTTGAAGTATTTGTGCCTATTTGGCGATGCTTCATTTGATTACAAAGACCGCATTCAAAACAACACTAACATAGCACCCTCTTGGCTTTCAGAAAACAGTTTTAGCTTGACAAGTTCTTTTATTTCTGATGATTTTTTTGGAATGATGGATGGCTCTGAAGGAAGTATGGCCACTGCAGATAAATTGGATATCGCTGTGGGTAGAATTTTAGCAGAGTCCCCACAACGCGCTAATGAAATGGTAGACAAAATTGAATCTTATTACAATGCTGACGCCTACGCCAACTGGCGCAATAACTTTTTATTAATTTCAGACGATGTCGATAAATTAAGTGATCGATTTTTACAGCTAACAACCGATGAGATTGCTGAAGATGTTAAAACCTCGAAACCCTTTATAAATGTTAAAAAAATTCACTCTGATTCATTCACGCAAGAATCATCTGCTGCTGGACAACGTTATCCACAGGTCAATGATGCTATTTTTGATGCCCTTGAGGTGGGTGCTGTGGTTGTAAATTATTTTGGCCATGGAGGTGAAGACGGATTGGCCTCGGAGCGCATTTTTGATAAAATAAATGCCAAGGAACTCAACAACCCAAGCAAACTTGCTTGTTTTGTAACCGTTACTTGTGAGTACACCAAATTTGACAATCCGCTTAGAGAAACTGCAGGTGAATTTTTATATTGGAACAAAAGAGGAGGCGCTATCGGACTGATTACAACTACAAGACAGATTTTTATAAGCGTTGGTATTCAATTTAATGAAACCCTAAGCCAATATTTATTTGATTTCGAAAATAGTCAAACAATGAGCATCGCTGAGGCTTTAAGACTGACTAAAAACGACCCCTCAGTTACCAATAATGCACAGCGCAGATTGGTATTCTTCATTGGAGATCCAGCCCTAAAACTTCCATTGGCTGCACCCGAAATTATTGCAACAAAACTCAACGGTGAGGACATTACCAATACAAACATCACACTTCAAGCCTTAAGCCCTGCGAAAATTGAAGGTTTTGTCGCCAGTGAACAAGGAAACATAATAAATAATTACAGTGGTACGCTAACCGCTACAGTATTTGATAAAAGCATCCAAAGGACCACACTAGCTAATGACGGCTCAACTTTTAATGGACAACTTATCACGTTAGACTATGAAACTCTAGGAGAGGTTCTTTTTAGAGGGCAAGCAACTGTTGAAAATGGTAAATTTGAAATTAATTTTATCGTTCCTAGAGATATTGTTGTTCCTGTTGGAAACGGAAAAATTAGCTTTTACTCAAAAACAGACAACCCATTATCAGACCAAAGAGGCTATAATTTTGATATCAAGATTGGTGGGGTTAATTTAAATGCACCAGAAGACAACCAAGGGCCCAACATTGAGCTATACATGAACGATGAGAGTTTTGTTTCTGGAGGAATTACCAATGAAAACCCAACCCTCATAGCTAAATTATTCGATGAAAACGGTATCAATACAGCCAGCGGCGTTGGACATGATATTGTTGCGCTTTTAGATGGCGATGAAACCAACCCATTTATTTTAAATGATTATTACATAGCTGATGTAGACAGCTATCAAATTGGAAGCTTGAGTTATCCATTTAGAAATTTAGAGCCTGGACTTCATACGCTTTCTCTGAAAGCTTGGGATGTCTATAACAATGCCAGCACAAAAGAAATCCAATTTGTGGTCTTCGACCAAAATGAAAGTTTAGAGATCACCAATGTACTCAATTATCCCAATCCCTTTATAAATTATACAGAATTTTGGTTCAATCACAATAGTTCTGGGGTTTTAGACGTTTCAA
>CAJWDI010000044.1:0-15823 GCA_913031185.1 uncultured Flavobacteriaceae bacterium
TTCTGCATTTCAATCGGTTGGGGCAAATAATAAATACACCCAAGGTTTAAAGAGTTTTGGCAAAATATATGCATTGTCAATTCCTTTAGGCTTTATTTTTGTAGCCATTTTTCATCACATAGCCCACTAATTTTTTATGTGTTACAAAAATGTGTTACAAATTTTTGTTTGTTTCTAATAAATCATTAATTTTGATGTAATATAAATGAAGACAAAAAAAATAACATATTCATTAAATTATAGAAAGCCAAAAAATAGCTATTTGTCCAGCGACGAGCTTATTGTTTGCATTAGATTTTACTACAAATGCACAAAAACAAATAAAGCCAAGATTATTAAAAAAAGTACAGGGGTTAAATGTAAGCTAAAAGATTGGGATTCAAACTGGCATAAATCCATTGCTAGAAAGCCCATCAAAGAAACCGACCCTGGTCACAAAAGAAAAAATAAGATACTTGCTGCCAAAGTTAAAAATTTTGATATTGACGAAATTTTAAAAAAAATACAACCCAAATCGTTTTCTGTAAACTTAAAAAGTGGAATTCCTGAGGGACCCATCGATCTAAAATGGACCAATCATAAAAATAAAATTAACCTTGTTAATCCTGCCAACAAAAGACTGATTGATGTTATTGTTGTTGGAACAGGTCTGGCAGGTGGATCTGCCGCTGCGACTCTCGCAGAGCTAGGATACAATGTGAAAGCTTTTTGCTTTCAGGATTCCCCAAGACGCGCACATTCCATTGCAGCACAAGGGGGTATCAATGCGGCTAAAAATTACCAAGGAGATGGTGACTCCACCTACAGGCTTTTCTATGACACTGTAAAAGGCGGAGATTATCGTTCTCGTGAAGCTAATGTTTATAGACTGGCAGAAGTTTCCACCAATATTATTGATCAATGTGTGGCACAAGGTGTTCCTTTTGCGAGAGATTACGGAGGCTTGTTAGACAATCGATCTTTTGGAGGGGTTTTGGTGTCACGTACTTTTTATGCCAAAGGACAAACCGGACAGCAGTTATTATTAGGCGCTTATTCGGCTATGAACCGACAAATTGGACGCGGTAAAATTAAAATGTACAACCGTCACGAAATGCTCGATGTTGTTATTGTTGATGGAAAAGCCCGTGGCATCATCACTCGAAATTTAATCACTGGAGAGATTGAACGCCACTCTGCTCATGCTGTGGTTTTGGGAACAGGAGGATATGGAAACGTATTTTATCTTTCCACCAATGCAATGGGCAGTAATGTAACTGCTGCTTGGAAAGCACATAAACGAGGTGCTTTCTTTGCAAATCCATGTTACACACAAATTCATCCCACTTGTATACCAGTTTCGGGGGACCACCAATCCAAACTGACCCTCATGTCTGAATCCCTAAGAAATGATGGGCGTATTTGGGTGCCAAATAAAATAGAAGATGCGAAAGCAATTCAAAATAAAACCTTAAAGCCAACTGCCATTGCTGAAGAGAATCGCGACTATTTCTTAGAAAGGCGTTACCCCGCCTTTGGAAATTTGGTCCCCAGAGACGTGGCGTCCAGAGCCGCTAAAGAACGTTGTGATGCTGGATTTGGGGTCAACGCAACTGGAGAAGCTGTATATCTTGATTTCGCTACTGCAATTGTTCGTTATGGTAAAGAGCAAGTTTATATCAAAGGCCTTGACGCAAACGATGAGAGCTTGGTACAGGCCTTAGGCAAAGAAGTTGTCAAAGGAAAATACGGCAATTTATTCCAGATGTATGAAAAAATTGTTGATGAAAACCCCTACGAAACCCCTATGATGATTTACCCGGCTGTGCATTACACTATGGGGGGTATATGGGTCGATTACAATTTACAAACAACTGTTCCTGGTTTATATGCCATTGGAGAAGCTAATTTCTCAGACCACGGTGCAAATCGTTTAGGAGCCTCTGCTTTGATGCAAGGTCTTGCAGATGGTTATTTCGTTTTACCTTATACCATTGGAGATTATCTCGCCGACGATATCCGAACCGGTCCAATTCCTACTGATACTATTGAGTTTGAAGAAGCCGAAGCAAATGTCCGCCAACAAATCAAAGCCTTTATTAATAACAAAGGAACCAAGCCCGTAGATTATTTCCATAAAAAACTTGGTAAAATCATGTGGAATAAATGTGGCATGGCGCGAAATGAAAAAGATTTAAAAGAAGCCATTGAAGAAATCTCAGCTTTAAGAGAATGCTTTTACAAGGAGGTTCGTGTTCCTGGAAGTTCAGATGAGTTTAATGAGGAATTAGCTAAAGCAGGACGTGTTGCCGACTTTTTAGAGCTTGGTGAATTATTTGCCAAAGATGCATTGGCTCGAGAAGAATCTGCTGGCGGCCACTTTAGAGAAGAGCACCAAACAAAAGAAGGGGAAGCAAAAAGACGAAAAGAATTTCAATTTGTATCGGCATGGGAATACAAAGGCGCTCCGAAAGATGCCAAGTTACACAAGGAAGCATTGAACTACGAAGATATTGAAGTAAAAGAACGGTCCTACAAATAAGTATTGTCATGAATTTAACACTTAAAATATGGCGTCAAAAAAATGGCCACCAAAAAGGAAAGATCGTTAAATACCCTATTAGCGGTATTTCTCCAGATATGTCCTTTTTAGAAATGCTAGACATATTAAATATTCAACTTATTGAATTAGGGGAAGAGCCCGTGGCGTTTGATCACGATTGCCGTGAAGGGATTTGCGGGTCTTGTTCCTTGTACATCAATGGGGAGGCCCATGGCCCCGACCGTCGTGTAACGACGTGTCAATTGCACATGCGTAAGTTTAAAGACGGAGATACTATTTTTATTGAACCTTTTAGAGCCAAGGCATTTCCCGTTATCAAGGATTTGGTGGTTGATCGTTCTGCCTTTGATCGCATACAACATGCCGGTGGTTTTATTTCGATTAATACGTCAGGAAATACTCAAGATGGGAATGCGATTCCGATTTCTAAACACGCGGCAGACGAGGCCATGGACGCAGCCACTTGTATTGGTTGTGGCGCCTGTGTTGCGACATGTAAAAATTCATCAGCCATGTTGTTTGTAGGTGCAAAAGTTTCTCAATATGCCTTACTTCCTCAAGGTCAGGTCGAAGCCCCAGATCGTGTTAAAAATATGGTAGCACAAATGGACTTAGAAGGCTTCGGGAATTGTACCAATACAGGAGCTTGCGAAGTAGAATGCCCCAAAGGCATATCTTTGGAGAATATTGCGCGAATGAATCGTGAATTGATTAAATCTAGCCTAAAAGGCTAATCTTCCAATACAAATTCTTCAATAGCATCCCAACCCGCACGAACCTCTAAAATCTCTTTGGCATAACTCACCCGCTCTGGTTGTGTTTTTAAAAGAAAATTTCCCGCGTCATAACGTCCATTATTATTGGTGTCAAAAACTGCTCTCAGAAAATATTTTCCTGGGTTTAAATGAATAAAATCTATGGGTTGTGATGCTTCTATAAATTGCTCTGCTTCAACAGCTCCAGTGGCAGAAACAATCTGAACAACAACGGGATACTTAGCATTTTTTAAACTAAGTCTCAAATTCCCGTATGAGGAAATTAATTTAGTGGAGGCCGTAAAGCTTAAAGTGTCATTTTGAGCCCCATAAAAATCGGTAAATGCCCCTGGCAAAAAAGTAATTTTATAACGATTGCCCTCACTTAAATTAAACTTTAAGCTGGCCTGGGTATTTTTAAGGGAGTCAATGGCTAACTTACTCTCAAGAAATAAAGAATCCTTGTCCATTATAGTGGTTTTAGAGGGGTCAAAATTAGCAATTGGAATACTTGAACTCAACTTAAAAACATCATCTAATTTTAAAGTTGATGAAACGGCTTTGAAGCTTAAAGAATCTTTTTCTGAAGCTCTAATTCTAACACTAACCGTGTCCTTTTGTGCGTAGTAAGCAACTTCAAATAACAAAGAATCAACATTTAACTTTCTTGGGCGCACCCAGTAGTTCAAAGTATCTTTTTCAGGCTCCTTAGAGGTTGTAACTGCGATTGAGTCGGCCAATGGTGAAATCCTTTTTATTCGCATTGGTAATGGATTACCCTCGTAGCCAAAACCAATACGGCCCTGAGCCAGTTGTCTAGCCCTAATAAACTTAAATTCTGGAGCCTGCTCAAAAAGACTTAATACATATGCTGTATCTGAAGGAACTGTAATGAACCCACTTCGGTAGGCAAACTTATCTTTTTTGGGTTGGTAGGTATAATTTGTATTCTCTTCTTTTAAGGCTGTCAAAAGATATTTTCCAGCTTTTAAATTATCGATTGAGAATTGGGATAAACTGTCAGAAATGCCAATATACTTGGGCTTTTGTTTAAAAATTATAGAATCCGTGTAAGTAGAATCCACTTCGTGTAAAAGCACAGAAACAAAATCTGGTGTCTCGCGCTCCAACGCATCAGAAACACTTCCGGATACGGACAAAGAATCTATGGCTGCTCCCGTGGAGAAGACATACCTATAAAATGGAAATACATTGCCTTCATTATTGTCTTCAATACTACTGCCAAAATTAAAGGCATAAGTCGTATTGGGTTGTAAGGTATCATGAATTTTAATGGTGATGTGTTTACTTGCAGACCCCATGGGTGTTATTTCTGCTGGAGGATCCATAGGCGGAGAAACAATCAACTGTTTCTGAAGATTTTTCAGTTTGATGTACTCATCAAAATATATTTTAATTTCATTTCCGCTAAAATTGGTTGAAAAATTTTCAGGCACTTCACTGACAATCATTGGTGGCGTGACGTCTTTCTCTCCTCCATTGGCCGTTCCACGGTTGGCACACTGAAAAAAAAGTAACACAGAAAAAATTACTACCGCTTTATAAAGAATTGTTTCTCGCATATCACCCTTTGACGTTTACAAAGAAACAACATATTTTAATTTTAATGAAACACTGTGTCAGTAATCGCAATGGTGGCCAGGCTTACAGATTTAGGCTTGCCTTTATTTAAACTTTGAAGGCAAGCTTTAGCCGTAGAACCGGTTGTAATTAAATCATCCACCAATAACACGTTTTTATTTAAAACACATCTCGTGTTTGTGAGTTTAAAACTGTGTTGTACGGACCGCCATCGCTCTTTTCTAGATTGGAAGACTTGTGTTTTGTTATGAACGCCTTTGGTCAACACATTTTCTATATAATCAGCGCCAAGACTTTTGGCTATTTCCTTGGCAAAAGTGCTGACTTGATTGTAGCCTCGTTTTTTTAGTCTTTTTGAGTGAACTGGAACAGGAATTACCAAATCGACAGCCATAAATGCGCTGCATTGTTTAAGTTCAGCCCCCAACCATTGACCTAAAACGGTCCCAATTATCTGCTGATTTTTGTATTTTAAATGTTGTAAAATTTGTTGGACTTTTCCTTTTTTACGGAAGTAAAAAAGAGCTGTAGCGCCTTTGAACGCATCGCGAATAACTAGACTATTTTTCATTTCTTCTGGGGCTTTAAAATGATAATTTGTTAAAGGTAAATGGTGACGGCAGCCCAGGCAAATAACCAACTCCTTGTCCATTAAAATACGACTGCAACCAGGGCACAGATTTGGGAAAAATAAGTCGGTTAGGAGTGTTAACATTTGGGAAAGTATATCAAACCAATTTAAAAAAATATTTATATTTCTTGTCTTCTTTTCTGTTAATTTAAAGGGGTTTTCTATTTTTGTGGAATGAACAATCCGCAAGATCATTTTAAGAAAGTTATTTCCCATGCCAAAGAATATGGCTTTGTCTTTCAAAGCAGTGAAGTTTATGACGGGCTAAGTGCCGTCTATGACTATGGTCAAAATGGTGTAGAATTAAAGAAAAATATCAGAGACTATTGGTGGAAAGCTATGGTGCAAATGAACACCAACATAGTAGGCTTAGATGCTGCGATTTTTATGCACCCAACTACTTGGAAAGCCTCTGGGCATGTTGATGCTTTTAACGATCCACTGATTGACAACAAAGATTCTAAAAAGCGATACAGAGCAGATGTTCTTGTAGAAGATTACTGTGCAAAAATTGAGCAGAAAATTGAAAAAGAAGTCAAAAAAGCGAAAAAACGTTTTGGAGATGCTTTTGATGAAGCTGAATTTTTGGCGACCAATGGTCGGGTACTTGGATACCGTGAGAAAATTGATGCTATACTAAAACGTCTAGGAAAATCTTTAGGGGAGGAAGATTTAGCTGACGTAAAAGCTTTAATTGAAGAATTAGAAATTGCAGACCCTGTAAGTGGCAGTCGCCATTGGACCGATGTCAAACAGTTTAATTTAATGTTTGGAACCAAGCTCGGCGCTTCAGCCGAGAGCGCCATGGATTTATACTTGCGCCCGGAAACGGCACAAGGGATTTTTGTAAACTTTTTAAATGTTCAAAAAACAGGGCGTATGAAAATTCCATTCGGAATTGCACAAACGGGAAAGGCTTTTAGAAATGAAATTGTAGCAAGACAATTTATTTTCAGAATGCGAGAGTTTGAACAAATGGAAATGCAATTTTTCATCAAACCAGGAACCCAATCCAAGTGGTATGATCATTGGAAACAAGCACGATTAAAATGGCACTTGTCTTTGGGCATGGGCGAAAGTAATTACCGTTTTCACAACCATGAAAAACTGGCCCACTACGCCGATGCCGCAGCAGATATTGAGTTCAAATTTCCTTTTGGTTTTAAAGAGCTAGAAGGCATTCATTCTAGAACCGATTTCGATTTAAGACAACACGAAAAATATGCAGGTAAAAAATTACAATTTTTTGATCCTGAAGAAAATAAAAGCTACACACCCTTTGTTTTAGAAACTTCTATTGGTTTAGACCGGATGTTCTTGGCTGTATTTTCAAACAGCCTTCAAGAAGAGACACTCGAAAATAATTCGACCAGAACCGTTTTAAAAATTCCATCTGTATTGGCGCCTTACAAAGCGGCAGTATTGCCTCTTGTTAAAAAAGACGGACTCCCTGAAATTGCACAAACCATATTAAAAGATTTACAATGGGATTTTAACGTCATCTATGACGAAAAAGACGCAGTGGGAAGACGCTATCGCCGTCAGGATGCCATCGGAACCCCGTTTTGTATTACTGTTGACCACCAGACCCTTGAAGACAATTCCGTAACACTTCGCTACAGAGACTCAATGGAACAAATAAGACTTGAAACAAAGGAACTCTCAAAAATTATTAATAAAGAGGTTGCGGCAAAACATTGGTTAAATAAACTATAAGTTTCAAAAAAAGCGTAGTGCCAAAAACCACATTAAATTTTAAATTTTTTACATGATAAATGTATAGTTCAATTTGACCATGAATAAAATGGTGTGGTCTAATTTTGAAATCGAAAAAATAATTAAAGAGAACTTGTTTTAGATTTTTTATATTCTCTGGTTTTTATGACTGTTAAAGGATTTTTAAATACCCAAGCTTTGTTAATGACCTTGTGCCTCATGTGTCAAGGGCTTATAGGATTTTCACAATCCGCCCCCCCTGTTGTGACCGCAATTGGCGATCAAATATATTGCCCACAAACCCAGCAAAATATTGTCACTGACTTTGATATTGTAGATCCTGACAGTAGCTCAACAACTGGATTTTACATTCAAATATCGACAGGCTTTGTCCAAGGCCAAGATCAATTGATGTTAACAGGAAATCATCCAAATATAAACAGCAGTTGGAATCCTGCTGAAGCTAAGCTTTCCTTTTCCCCTGCAAATGGCACCAGCATTGATTATGATGATGTCATCAGTGCTGTTAATGATGTGGTTTTTTTTAGTAACAATGTAAATGTGGGACCAAAAACTTTTTCATTAACCGCTGGGCAAGCTAATTTTCTAAATGGGCATTATTATGAATTTATCCCCAATGTGGCCATTACATGGACCAATGCTAAAACTATGGCAGAAAGTATGGAGTATTATGAATTACAGGGTTATTTAGCAACCATCACCAATGCAGAGGAAGCTCAAATTTGCGGAGAACTCACACCAGGAACTGGATGGATCGGAGCAAGTGATGCCCAGACAGAGGGCGTCTGGAAATGGGTAAGCGGACCTGAAGCAGGAACTGTTTTCTGGAACGGAGATGAAAATGGATCCGCTGCCCCTGGAATGTATAGTAATTGGAATAATGATCCAGCTGAGCCTAATAATGTTGGTAATGAAGATTACGCACACATAACCGCGCCTAATATTGGTTTTCCCGGGTCATGGAATGATTTAAGAGACAATACAGCAGGTCAAGGAAATTATGAAGCAACTGGATTTGTTGTAGAATATGGTGGAATGCCAGGTGATCCTGAGCTAAATATTTCTGCAACTACAAACTTTAGTCCACCTAGAATTTTATCTACAACCACCGCAACAACTTGTGAAAATGAAACAACCACGCTTCAAGCGACTTCAAATACAACTGATGTTCTATGGTATGACAGTCAAAATGGAGGAACACTGTTATTTACTGGGAATTCATACAGTCCAACACTGACCTCAACTACTACTTTTTGGGTTTTAGCTTCCAATGGGGGATGTGAAACAGGCTTAAGAACACCCATAACCGCAACTGTAATTCCAAATGTAAATCCTGATTTTACACAAATCCCCGACAGTTGCGCAGGTACTGAAATCACATTACCTTCCACTTCAAATAATGGTATCACAGGGAGCTGGTCGCCTGCATTCGATGCCAATAATACCACAACCTACAACTTTACACCCGATGCAGGACAGTGTGCTATACCTGCCGACATGACGGTTGTGATCGCACAACCCACATCCCCTGATTTTACACAAATCCCCGACAGCTGTGCAGGAGATGAAATTACGTTACCCTCAACCTCAAACAATGGTATTACAGGGAGCTGGTCCCCTTCATTCGATGCCAATAACACCACAACCTATACCTTCACACCCGATACGGGACAGTGTGCTTCAACTGATGATATGACGGTTGTAATTATTCCAACCCAAACCCCTACTTTCAACCAAATTGGTCCCTTTTGTGTAGGTGAAACAATACCTCCTTTGCCTACAACCTCTACGAATGGATTCAATGGGACATGGAGTCCTGCTTTGATAGATAACACCACTACTACTGTTTATACCTTTTCTCCAAATGGCGGTGTTTGCATTGAAACTGTAGCAATGACTGTAACAGTACTTCAAGAAACAACACCAACCTTCCTGATTGATGATATTTGCATAGGAGAATCTATTGGCGTTTTACCTACGTTATCAAATGAAGGAATATCAGGTAGTTGGTCTCCTTTGCCAAATAATCTTGCAACAACCACATATACTTTCACACCTGATGCAGGAGAATGCGCAACAACTACCACTGAAACCATTAGAGTAAATCCTGTAAATAATTTAATAATTTCAATCGAAAACATTTCTGAGGCTTTCGACACCAACCAAATCATTGAGGTGAGTGTTAGCGGAGGCAGTGGAGATTACGAGTACCAACTAGACGGAGGGATTTGGCAAAATAGTCCTATTTTTCAAAACGTAGTGGGCTGTGAAGATCACATTGTCAAAGTAAGAGATGTTGAAGGCTGTAGCAATGACCCCGAAACAACGGTCACTATTTTGGAGTACCCAAAATTCTTCACTCCTAACGGAGACGGCTATAATGATTTCTGGAACATTAAATGCTTGCAAACTCAGTCTGGGAGTATTTCAATTTTTAACCGCCACGGCAAGCTCTTAAACCAATTTAAAACAAATTTTCCTGGATGGAACGGAACATACAATGGTGAATTATTACCTGCAAGTGACTACTGGTTTATTGTAACCTATTACAGCGAGGATGGTAATGAAAAACAATTCAAATCCCATTTTTCATTAATTCGTTAGGCCACTACAACCAATGGCTGATAAATTAGAAATACGCCTTTAATTGGACGGTTCCAGTATGGATGGTTTGGCTTGATTCTGATTTACGACCAAAATAATTCAAATTTAAATCCAAGTATTTTGTCAAGCGTTTTTGAGCCACGACCGACCATGTAAAATTTGTACCAGGCTGAAGCCCCTCCATCATTTGATATGCTACAGGGTTGTTGGCATTTCCTCTGAAATCATTAGAAAAATAATTCAACTCCGCGGTAATGGCTGCCTTTTGATTTTGAGTGAGAACAGCTGAAATGCCCAACTTGTGTTGTTCTAAAATTTCTTGTCCTTGAATTAAATTGTTTTTTTTATGAAACTGATAAAACAAATCAAAGCGCTTGTTGTCGTCCATCAAATACGATAATTTCGGACTTACAAGCCATTGATCTAAATCATAATTTTTTGATGTAAAATTTTCACTAGTAGCCCTATTACTTTCAATATTGGTTTGGAAATTTAAAAGCCACTGATCTTGAATCTTGTGTGTAAAATTGAACTGATGTCCAGATCCTTTTTGAGTGACAGCTCCAAAAGAAAGTACATTTTTTAATTCGGAATCAAAATAAGTATAAGACATCGTGTAGTGTTGTTTTCCTCTATTAAAAAACAATTGATTTCTAAAATTAGACTGCAATCCCAACTGCTGTCCTGCTTCAGATTTAAATGGATTTAAATTAATTTTCTGAAATACATTTCGGTCTTTTCGATCTATGAGATAAGTTGTTAAATTGTAAAAATGTGACCAAAATTTTTGACGTTTATTACTAGAATTTACCCATTGTATAGGATCGAAAGTAAGCGATTGGCTCAAACGGTTTTGATGGGTTCTGATAAAAACTTGATTGGGCAGTAGTACCCGTATATAGGTCGCTTGGTCTTGAAACTGAGCCACTTCAAATTCCTCAAGTTCTTGGATTCCATTGCCATTGTAATCGAACCAAACAAAAGAACCACGCCCAGGTTCGACCTCAACATAAGTAAAGTCCTGTTGTGGCAAGCGCCCAGAATTAGTTTCGTAAACAGTCTGCCATTGCACTAGATTTTTAAGGAAACTTTGATTGTAAAAAACCCTAGAGTTTAAAGACTTTTGAGGCGGCTGTTGTTGAGTTTTTAAATTAAAAAGACGGTAATTGACAAATAGACTTAAATCCGTATTTTTTGAGGCGATTAATTTAGAATTTAAATAATAGGTGTCCGATTGATTGACACGTTGCAAACGGTTGCCCTGAACACTGTCATTAACGCGGTGAATATAGCCTACTTTTACAAAAACTTTGGTAGAATCACCAACGCCTAAAAATCCTTCGTAAGAAGAAAATCTTTGACTGAGAGAATCCAATTGGCTGTCAATCTGTGAAACGATTTTATTGTTTTCAGTTGAAAATTTCAACCCAGGCCAGAACTTACCAACCTGGTATTTTAATTGAGATATGGATCTTAAAAACTTAGAAGATGAGCGATTACTGTTTGTTTTTAAGATACTCGATTGGTTTTGAAATTCTAGTTTTTCTGCTTTCAAATTGGCGCTTAAAAGATGGCGGTTTCCAATGTAGTTTTTAGAAAAATTCAAATGCTGAAAGGCATAATTAATCTGCCCTACTTCAGGTTTTGATAAGGCAATCATATTTTTCAAAAATAACTGAGTCCCCATTTCAGAAGCAATTCCATTACCCAAAGGGTTGTCTAGGTTCCAGTCTCTATTAAACTCTGGATTATAAAGGGTTTGTATATTTCTAAAGTCTTTATGAATATAATCTAACCCTGAAGCGAGATCAATGGTCCAGCCTTTCAAAAAACGCGGTAAATGATGATTTATATCATAGCGAGCAGCCAAGCCATCGTTATTGCTGTCCGATAAGTTCGAAAATAAATTTAAATCGTTTCGGCTGGCAGCCAATTCAAAGTCTAGCTGCGTATTTTGGGAGGGACTGTAGCGTCCATTTAAGACTGCCAATTGCAATTTTACTGGCGCCACTAATTGTACAATAGGTGCATAATTCCCCTGTGGTTGTCCAGAAATTGGAGCGATGTACTCATATATATTTGAAATGGAGCTGGAATTGACCAATATATAATCTCCCTGCTGATCGCCTACCGATAAAAAATTGACCTGAAATAAATCGTCATCTGGATTGTTAGAAAACACAAAGATTTCTTGGCCATTTACAAGTTCTTTCTTGTATAAAATTCTATTTTCAGAAAATTCTTGTGGATTGGCTGAAGGGGCTGTCATTAAAGATGTATCGTCTCCAGCTTGTGCTAAAATGGTCGCTTGGGCGTTGCTTAGGTTTTGCTGAAGCGGTTGGTTCTTTAGATCATTTTCATTATAAAATGACATCCCAAGCTGAAACTTTTCTGTACTGAATTGTCCGCCAGCATAGCCAACAAAACGGGTGTAATTTCTCTCACTAAACTGATAATCAACCGTGATACGCATTTCTGAGTTGATGGGAAATGTTGGAGTAAACACAATTTCTCCGGCATTGTAATCGATAATATAATCATTAGTAGCACCGCGTTCCAGCGCCAAGCCATTCACATATACGGTTTCACTACCAGAAACAATCAATACAAACAATTCATTATTAGGACCCTTTAACTTGTATGGCCCCTGAATCCCCTCTTGAGCTGTAAATTGACTTCTGGTAAACTGACCTCTCACCAAGGCGCCAGAGACAAAAGCAGAAGTTTCTGAATTATTGGATTTAAAACGAGAACGCACCAACAAGCCTTGAACACGCTTTGAAAATTCAGCAAAATAAGAGCTTGAATTCTCTAAGTCAATATCTCCAGCGCGTATGGACCATCTATCAGTAAAGGCTTCAATAAAAACTTGATCAAATTCGTCTAAACGTTGCGAATATCCACTTTGTTGTAATGGAATATTAGCATCTTGTATAGAAGCCCTGAGCGTAACTTTTTCGCTAAGTTTTCCGCTAATTTGAAGATCTAATTCACTGTTGAGTACAGAATTTTGATTGTTGCCAATGGTCACACCTCTGGAAAGACTCCCCGAAGTTGTTAAGCCCTCAAAAGGGACAGCAGCCTGTTCTACATTGGGCTTAGAAAGCTGATACAACTTGTTTGTCAATCCTGTAGAATTTACAATAACAGCAGTATCTAATTGTTTGTAGGCACGGGTCATAAAATCTGGGAATCTCAAATACTGAACCCAAACGGAATCTAAATTGAGTGCAGCCGGCTTAAAGCGTAAAATAGCCGTATTGTAATCCATTGTATAAAGCGAATCTGCCAGCGGCTTATTTTGTAAATCTAGGACCTTGAAATGATTAGAATTAACCCCAACACTGTCCAAAACTACCAGCGCATTGATGGCTATTTTTTTGGATTGAATCAGCGGTTCTTCAATCTGTGACCAAGACCAAAAAAAAGACAACAATAATATGAAAGTATGTAATAGGCGCATGCTATGTTTAAACTTCAATATGGCTGAAATATTTTGTTGATACTTTTAAATAAAAATGGCCATTTTTATTTAGTGTAAAAGTAAGGCTTTAATTATTTTTGCTGAAACTATAGTACCTTTCTGATGAAAATCATCTCATACAATGTAAATGGCATTCGGGCAGCTGTAAAAAAGGGATTTGTGGAATGGCTGATAGCTGCTGATCCTGACGTGATCTGTTTACAAGAAATTAAAGCGCAAAAAGAGCAACTTGACCTAGGCATTTTTGAGACGGCAGGCTACCCTTACCACTATTGGTTCAGTGCTCAAAAAAAAGGATATAGTGGGGTGGCCATTTTATGCAAAAAAAAACCTCAAAATATAATTTACGGGACTGGCATTGCCTCTATGGATTTCGAGGGTAGAAATCTTCGTGTAGATTTCCCTGAAGTTTCCATTATGAGTTTGTATTTACCCTCAGGAACGAACATCCAACGTTTGGAACACAAGTTTGAATACATGGATTTATTTAGAGCTTACATCGATGATCTAAAAAAAGAAAAACCAAATCTTGTAATTTGTGGCGATTACAACATTTGCCATGAAGCCATTGATATTCACGACCCAGTTCGCAACAAAAACGTGTCTGGATTTTTGCCTGAGGAACGGGCTTGGATGGGGGCTTTTTTAAAGAGTGGATTTACTGACGCCTTTCGCGCTCTAAATACTGAGCCTCACCAATACAGTTGGTGGAGTTACCGCGCCAATTCTAGAGCCAATAACAAAGGGTGGCGACTGGATTATACCCTTGTTTCTGACCCTTTAAAACATAAGATTAAGCGCGCACTCATTTTAAAAGAAGCCGTACACAGCGATCATTGTCCAGTTTTATTAGAATTAAAAACAAATTAAATCATGCCAAAAAAAATCATTGTTCTAGGGCTTATTGTATTGAACATAACAGCATGCGTTTCCTCAAAATCATTTAATGACCTGGATGTAAAATACCGACAGCTCAAATCCGATTATGATGCATTGGCGTTGAATAATACAAATGAGATTGGTGAGAAAAATGAACTACAAGACCAATTGAATGCATTACAAGCGACGTATGATATTACCCTTTCAGAAAGAATTCAACTTGAAAAGGATTTGGAAATGCTTCAAAAAAATTACAATCAATTAAATACAGCTTACACTGCCCTTGAGCAAAACAGTTCTAAGGCCCTAGAAGAAAATGCCAAAAAAAATAGAGCCCTTTTAGAAGCGCTTGCGCTTAAAGAAGAAGCCCTCGCCTTAGAAAATGAACGCTTGATGCGATTGCAAGCAGATATGCAGGAACGTTCGGATCGCATCGCTGAACTTGAAGAATTAATAGCTGCGAAAGATCAAGCAATGAAAGATTTGAAAAATTCTATTTCAAAAGCCTTGACAGCTTTTGAGGGTAAAGGGCTAACTGTTGAACAAAGAAATGGAAAAGTCTACGTTTCTATGGAAAATAAACTTCTATTTAAATCTGGGAGTTGGTCTGTTGGGAATCAGGGTCGAAATGCGATTGAGCAGTTAGGTAGTGTGCTTGCAGAAAATCCTGATATTGCTGTTTTGATAGAAGGCCATACTGACAATGTCCCTTTCTCAAACGGCGGTAAAATTGCAAACAATTGGGACTTATCTACCAAACGCGCCACAGCCATCATATCAATTTTAAGTGAAAATAAAGCCATATCACTCAATAATTTAACAGCAGCAGGGCGAAGCGAATATGCACCTGTAGAAAGCAATGACACCGCTATAGGTAAAGCCAAGAACAGACGTATTGAAGTGGTTTTAACCCCCAAACTCGACGAAATCTCTAAACTTTTAAATGGGAATTAATGGAATACACAACCCTCCCTAATACAGACATAAAAGTCAGTAAAATATGCTTAGGCACCATGACCTGGGGTAACCAAAACACCCAAGCCGATGGTTTCGCTCAAATGGATTGTGCAGTTGAAAAAGGTGTTAATTTTTTTGACACCGCAGAACTCTATCCTGTTCCAGCAACAAAAGAAACCCAGGGGCGTACTAGTGAGATTATAGGAAATTGGTTCAAGCAAAGGCAAAACAGAGGTAAAGTTGTTTTGGCTAGTAAAATTGCAGGGCCTGGAGATTATACCGCGCACATTCGAACGACTGGATTTAAAGGAGATTCTATCAAACAGGCCATTGATTTAGAATTGAAAAGACTGCAAACAGATTATATTGATTTATACCAGCTGCATTGGCCAGAACGACATACAAACACCTTTGGGGTGCGTGATTTTAAGCCCAGTCCAAAAGACCCTTGGAGAGATAATTTTAATGAAGTCCTTCACGAACTCAATGCACTTGTGAAAGCTGGAAAAATTAGAGCCTATGGCCTCTCCAATGAAAAAAGTTGGGGAAGTATGCGTTATTTAGAAGAAGTACGGAAGGACAAGCTTCCCAAAATAAGCACCATTCAGAATGCCTATTCCTTATTGAATAGG
>CAJWDI010000045.1:0-15778 GCA_913031185.1 uncultured Flavobacteriaceae bacterium
GCCTTGGCTTAAAAGATGCCAAAGGTCTAGTTGACGATGCACCAAGTGCGATCAAAGAAGGTGTTTCTAAAGATGAAGCTGAAGGGCTAAAAAAATCTTTAGAAGAAGCTGGAGCTGAGGTAGAACTCAAGTAAGTTTATAGCGCCAAAAACAATGGTTTAGGTCATAGAACTAAAAGTTTTAGGATCTAAACCCTTTTGTGTATAAAGTAATATACACACAAATTTATTTTTTAATCAATAATTCGTCCATCGATGTTAGCAAAAAAAGCTGAAAGATTAAACTTCTCGTCCATAGTCAATAGAACAGAATATCCTGATTTTTTGGATATTCAGATAAAATCCTTCCAGGATTTTTTCCAGTTAGAAACAAAATCAGATGAGAGAGCCGATGAAGGTTTATTTAACACCTTCATGGAAAATTTCCCCATTACAGACACCCGCAATCAATTTGTATTAGAATTTTTAGATTATTTTGTGGACCCACCAAGGTACGCCATTGAGGAGTGTATTGAAAGAGGATTGACCTATTCAGTGCCACTTAAAGCACGTCTTAAATTGTATTGTACAGATCCGGAACACGAAGATTTTGAAACCATCGTTCAGGACGTTTATTTGGGGACCATCCCTTATATGACGCCCAGTGGTACTTTTTGTATCAATGGTGCGGAACGTGTTGTTGTATCTCAGTTGCACCGTTCTCCAGGGGTTTTCTTTGGTCAGTCTTTCCATGCCAATGGGACCAAGTTATACTCTGCCCGTGTGATTCCTTTTAAGGGCTCTTGGATAGAATTTGCGACAGACATCAACAGTGTGATGTATGCTTATATTGACAGAAAGAAAAAATTACCTGTAACCACGCTTTTCAGAGCCATTGGTTTTGAGCGTGATAAAGATATTTTAGAGATTTTTGACCTTGCCGAAGAGGTTAAAGTTTCCAAGTCTGGGCTCAAAAAAGTACTGGGGCGTAAATTAGCTGCTCGAGTGTTGAACACCTGGCATGAAGACTTTGTAGATGAAGATACAGGCGAGGTTGTTTCTATAGAAAGAAACGAAATCGTTTTGGACAGAGACACCATCATCGATAAGGAAAACTCTCTTGAAATTCTTGAATCTGGAACAAAGACAATCCTGCTTCACAAAGAAACATCTCAACAAGGGGATTATGCCATCATACATAACACTTTGCAAAAAGATCCAACAAACTCAGAAAAAGAGGCCGTTGAACACATCTACCGACAATTGCGAAATGCTGAACCGCCAGATGAGGAAACTGCTCGTGGGATCATTGATAAATTATTTTTTAGTGACCAACGTTACAATCTAGGTGAAGTCGGTCGTTACAGAATGAACAAAAAATTAAATCTTGACATCGGAATGGACAAGCAAGTCTTGACCAAAGAAGATATCATTACCATCATAAAGTACTTGATTGAGTTGATTAACTCCAAGGCTGAAATTGATGATATTGACCACCTTTCTAATAGACGTGTACGTACCGTTGGTGAGCAATTATCATCTCAATTTGGTGTTGGACTAGCCCGTATGGCCCGTACCATTCGCGAACGTATGAATGTTCGTGACAACGAAGTCTTTACGCCTATTGATTTGATCAATGCCAAAACATTATCCTCCGTGATTAATTCCTTCTTTGGTACCAATCAATTGTCACAGTTTATGGACCAAACCAACCCATTGGCTGAAATTACGCACAAGCGTAGACTTTCTGCCCTTGGACCCGGTGGGCTTTCGAGAGAACGCGCAGGATTTGAGGTTCGTGACGTCCATTACACCCATTATGGCCGTTTATGTCCAATTGAAACACCTGAAGGACCCAATATTGGGCTCATCTCATCACTTTCGGTTTATGCCAAAGTCAATTCTATGGGCTTTATTGAAACGCCTTACAGAAAAGTTGAAGATGCAGTAGTTGATATCAAAGGAGATCCAATCTATTTAACGGCTGAGGAAGAAGAGGATAAACTCATCGCTCAAGCCAGTATTCCTGTCGATGCCAAAGGAAAGATTGCAATGGATAAAGTCATTGCACGCCAAGAAGGTGATTTCCCAGTTGTTGATCCATCTCAAGTGCATTATACAGATGTAGCACCCAATCAAATTTCATCAATCTCAGCGTCCTTGATTCCATTCTTGGAGCACGATGACGCCAACCGTGCCTTGATGGGCTCTAACATGATGCGTCAAGCCGTTCCTTTATTACGTCCAGAGGCTCCAATTGTTGGAACTGGATTGGAACGTCAGGTTGCTTCAGATTCCAGAGTTTTGGTCAATGCTGAAGGTGATGGTGTTGTAGAATATGTGGATGCCGATAAAATTATAATCAAATACAACAGAACTAAGGATGAAGAATTGGTTAGTTTTGAATCCAACACTGCGACTTATCCGCTAACAAAGTTCAGAAAGACCAATCAAGGTACATCTGTTAACCTTAAAACCATCGTTAACAAAGGTGACAAAGTTACCAAAGGACAAGTCCTTTGTGAGGGTTATGCCACTCAAAATGGAGAGTTGGCCCTTGGACGTAACATGAAAGTAGCCTTTATGCCATGGAAGGGTTACAACTTCGAGGATGCGATTGTTATTTCCGAAAAAGTGGTTCGTGATGACATCTTTACCTCCATTCACATCGATGAGTATTCTTTGGAAGTAAGAGATACCAAATTAGGTAATGAAGAGCTCACCAATGATATCCCAAATGTCTCTGAAGAAGCAACTGCTGATTTGGATGAAAATGGAATGATTCGCATTGGTGCAGAAATTAAACCAGGAGATATTCTTATTGGAAAAATAACGCCAAAAGGCGAAAGTGATCCAACACCAGAAGAAAAACTGCTCCGAGCTATATTTGGAGATAAGGCTGGAGATGTTAAAGATGCTTCTTTAAAAGCGTCACCTTCCTTACACGGAGTCGTTATTGAGAAGAAACTTTTTTCACGAGCAATCAAAGACAAGCGCAAACGTGCTCAAGACAAAGAGGATATTGCTGCATTAGAAGATGCATTCGATATTAAATTTGATGACCTAAAATCTGTTTTGGTACAAAAACTCTTTTCAATTGTAGGTGGGAAAACAGCACAAGGAATCTTTAATGACCTTGGTGAAGAAGTATTCCCTAAGGGTAAAAAGTACACTTTAAAAATGCTCAATGCGGTGGATGATTACGCCCACCTCGTTGGCGGAAAGTGGACGACAGATGCCAAGCTCAACAAGTTAGTAAAGGAATTAATTCACAACTACAAGATCAAAGAAAATGACCTACAAGGTTCTTTGAGACGTGAGAAGTTTACAATCTCCGTTGGAGACGAACTACCAGCAGGAATTATCAAACTAGCGAAAGTTTACATTGCTAAAAAGCGTAAACTTAAAGTAGGAGATAAAATGGCAGGCCGTCACGGTAACAAAGGCATTGTAGCGCGAATTGTTCGTCAAGAAGACATGCCTTTCCTTGAAGATGGAACACCTGTCGATATTGTATTGAATCCACTTGGGGTTCCTTCACGAATGAATATTGGTCAGATTTATGAAACGGTACTCGGATGGGCTGGAAAAGATTTGGGGCGCACCTTCGCGACTCCAATTTTTGATGGTGCTACCTTAGATCAAATCAATGAATTTACAGATGAAGCCGGCATTCCAAGATTTGGGCATACCTATCTATACGATGGTGGCACAGGTGATCGATTTGATCAACCGGCAACCGTTGGAATTATCTACATGTTGAAGTTAGGCCACATGGTAGATGATAAAATGCACGCGCGGTCTATTGGACCCTATTCTCTCATTACGCAACAACCTCTCGGAGGTAAAGCACAGTTTGGTGGTCAGCGTTTTGGAGAAATGGAAGTTTGGGCTTTGGAGGCTTACGGCGCTTCAAGCACACTTAGAGAGATCTTAACTGTTAAATCTGATGATGTCATAGGAAGGGCTAAAACTTACGAAGCAATCGTAAAAGGCGAACCCATGCCAGAACCAGGATTACCAGAATCGTTCAATGTACTCATGCACGAACTAAAAGGATTAGGATTAGACATTAGATTAGAAGAATAATTTCATTATCATATACCATATACAATGGCTAGAAAGCAAGATAATACAACGCAAAAAAAATTCAACAAAATTTCTATAGGATTGGCTTCGCCCGAATCTATTTTATCAGATTCTAGAGGTGAAGTTTTAAAGCCTGAAACTATCAATTATAGAACCCATAAACCAGAACGTGACGGTCTGTTTTGTGAGCGAATTTTTGGTCCTGTTAAAGACTATGAATGTGCCTGTGGAAAGTATAAGCGAATTCGTTACAAAGGCATTATTTGTGACCGATGTGGCGTTGAAGTCACAGAGAAAAAGGTACGACGGGAGCGTGTAGGTCACATCAACTTGGTGGTACCTGTTGCTCACATTTGGTATTTTAGATCTCTACCGAATAAAATAGGCTACCTATTGGGTTTACCGTCCAAGAAATTGGACATGATTATCTATTATGAGCGATATGTGGTCATTCAACCAGGAATTGCGGTCAATGCCGAAGGTGAGCCTGTTAAGAAAATGGATTTCTTAACCGAAGAAGAATACCTTAACATTGCCGAAAGCATTCCACAAGAAAACCAATATTTAGAGGATTCTGACCCCAACAAATTTATCGCCAAGATGGGTGCAGAATGTTTGATTGAGTTGTTATCTCGTATCGACTTAGAGGAATTGTCTTTTGAATTGCGTCACAAGGCCAATACAGAAACTTCTAAGCAGCGTAAAACAGAAGCTCTAAAGCGCCTACAAGTTGTAGAAGCGCTCAAGGATGGAAATCAAAATCGTGAAAACAGACCAGAATGGATGATCATGAAAGCCATTCCAGTCATTCCGCCAGAGTTACGTCCTTTGGTACCATTGGATGGAGGCCGCTTTGCCACTTCTGATTTGAATGATTTATACCGTCGCGTCATCATTAGAAACAACCGATTGAAGCGCTTGGTTGAAATCAAAGCTCCGGAAGTTATTCTAAGAAACGAAAAGCGTATGCTTCAAGAATCGGTAGACTCTCTTTTCGACAATACACGAAAGTCATCAGCGGTAAAAACGGATTCTAACCGACCTTTGAAATCACTTTCAGATTCCCTGAAAGGGAAGCAAGGACGTTTCCGCCAAAACTTACTTGGAAAACGTGTAGATTATTCAGCGCGTTCTGTTATTGTTGTTGGACCAGAGTTGAAATTATTTGAATGTGGATTGCCTAAAAATATGGCAGCGGAATTGTACAAACCTTTTATTGTTCGAAAGTTAATCGAAAGAGGGATTGTGAAAACCGTTAAATCTGCAAAGAAAATTATCGACAAAAAAGAGCCTGTGGTTTGGGATATTTTGGAAAATGTCTTGAAAGGACATCCTGTTCTCCTGAACCGTGCGCCTACTTTACACCGTTTGGGAATTCAAGCATTCCAGCCTAAGTTGATTGAAGGAAAAGCGATTCAATTACACCCACTTGTGTGTACGGCTTTTAATGCTGATTTTGATGGAGATCAAATGGCAGTTCACTTGCCATTGGGACCTGAAGCGATTTTGGAAGCGCAGCTTTTGATGCTTGCCTCTCATAATATCTTAAACCCTGCAAACGGTTCACCTGTTACAGTACCTTCACAAGACATGGTGCTCGGTTTGTATTATATGACCAAGTTGCGTAAGTCTACAAAAACAGTCAAAATTTTAGGGGAAGGATTAACCTTTTATTCACCTGAAGAAGTCATCATTGCGTACAATGAAAAATGTGTGGATTTAAATGCACAAATTCGTGTTAGAACCGAAGATTTCAATGCCGATGGTGTACTGGAAACTCAGTTGATTGAGACCACTGTTGGACGTGTGCTTTTCAATGAAAAAGTACCTGCAGCGGCCGGTTATATCAATGAGGTATTGACTAAAAAATCACTGCGTGACATCATTCACGGTATTCTCAAAGCGACATCCGTTCCAGAAACGGCTGGTTTCTTGGACGAAATCAAGTCGTTGGGGTATAACTTTGCTTTTAAAGGTGGTTTGTCTTTCAGTCTAGGCGATATTATCATCCCACAAGAGAAGCACAGCATGATTAATGCTGCAAACAAGCAAGTCGATGGTATTATGGCCAACTATAACATGGGACTGATTACCAACAATGAACGTTATAATCAGGTCATTGATATTTGGACCTCCACAAATGCTGAGTTGACAGAACTTTCCATGAAGCGTATTCGCGAAGACCAACAAGGATTCAACTCTGTATATATGATGCTTGATTCTGGTGCACGTGGTTCTAAAGAACAAATTCGACAGTTAACGGGTATGCGTGGTTTGATGGCCAAGCCTAAAAAATCCAATGCTGGTGGTGGAGAAATTATTGAAAATCCAATCCTATCTAACTTTAAAGAAGGGCTTTCGATTTTAGAATACTTTATCTCTACACACGGTGCTCGTAAAGGACTGGCTGATACGGCTTTAAAAACCGCTGATGCAGGTTATTTAACACGTCGATTGGTAGATGTCTCTCAAGATGTGATTGTCAATTCGCACGATTGTGGTACCCTTCGTGGTATTAAGGTAGAGCCTCTGAAGAAAAACGAAGAAGTTGTTGAAACATTAGAAGAAAGGATTGTTGGTCGTACATCTCTCAATGATGTTTATGACCCAATTTCAGAAACGCTTTTGGCTGCCGCTGGTTCTCATATTGATGAAGCCGTTGCAAGAAAAATTGAGCTTTCAGCGATTGAATCTGTTGACGTTAGATCTCCACTCACATGTGAAGCAAAAACTGGAATTTGTGCCTTGTGTTATGGTCGTAATTTAGCGACTGGAAAAATGGTACAAATTGGAGAAGCTGTTGGTGTGGTTGCTGCCCAATCTATTGGGGAGCCTGGGACACAGTTGACCTTGAGAACCTTCCACGTAGGCGGAATTGCTGGAAACATTTCTGAAGAAAACAGCTTGGTCGTCAAATTTGACGGGGTGGCTGAAATCGAAGACTTAAAAACCGTAAAAGGTAAAGATAATGAAGGAAATGACATTAATGTTGTCATTTCAAGAACATCTGAAATTAAATTGGTCGATAAGAAAACAGGTATTGTATTGAGTACAAATAACATTCCTTATGGGTCTTCTATTTTCGTTAAAAATAGACAAACAATCAAAAAGGGTACCGTAGTTTGTCAATGGGATCCTTACAATGGTGTTATCATTTCTGAATTCTCAGGTAAAGTTCGTTTTGAAAACATAGAACAAGGAGTAACTTATCAGGTTGAAATTGATGAACAAACTGGATTCCAAGAGAAAGTTATTTCTGAGTCTCGAAACAAAAAATTGATTCCTACACTCCATATTGAAGATGGAAAAGGTGGTGTCATTCGCTCATACAATCTTCCAGTTGGCGCGCACTTAATGATTGAAGACAACGATAAAATTGCCATTGGTAAGATTTTAGTGAAAATACCACGTAAGTCTTCCAAAGCCGGTGACATCACAGGAGGTCTGCCACGTGTGACAGAACTTTTTGAGGCGCGTAATCCTTCAAACCCAGCAGTGGTTAGTGAAATTGATGGGGTGGTTTCTTTTGGCAAAATCAAACGAGGTAACAGAGAAATTATCATCGAATCAAAAACAGGTGCTATCAAGAAATACTTGGTCAAGTTGTCCAATCAAATTTTGGTACAAGAAAATGACTTTGTAAAAGCTGGGATGCCATTGTCTGACGGCTCTGTTACGCCAAATGACATACTCAACATTAAAGGCCCATCTGCAGTACAACAATACTTGGTGAACGAAGTTCAAGAGGTATACCGTCTGCAAGGGGTTAAAATTAATGACAAACACTTTGAGGTGGTGGTGCGTCAAATGATGCGAAAAGTTAGAATCCAAGATTCTGGCGACACTATTTTCTTAGAAAATCAATTGGTTCACAAATCTGATTTCATCGATGAAAATGATGACATTTTTGGTAAAAAAGTCATTGAGGATGCTGGAGATTCTGCCACGCTCAAAGCGGGTCAGATTGTTACAGCTCGTGAGCTTAGAGATGAAAATTCCATTTTGACACGCGAGGATAAAACCCTTGTGTCGGCACGCGATGCACGGCCAGCAACGGCCACTCCAATTCTGCAAGGAATTACACGTGCATCACTACAAACCAAGTCCTTTATTTCTGCGGCCTCTTTCCAAGAGACAACCAAAGTATTAAACGAGGCTGCTGTAAATGGAAAGGTAGACGCTTTAGAAGGTCTTAAAGAAAATGTAATTGTTGGGCATAGAATTCCTGCTGGTACAGGCCTTCGCAAATACGACAATATGATTGTTGGCTCTAGTGAAGAATTGGAAAGTTTGATGAAAGCCAAAGAAGAAAAACAATCCTACAATTTATAGGTAATGAGCGAAACAAAGAAGGGACAAAAAGGTCAAATTAACATCGAGCTCGATGCATCTGTCGCCGAAGGCACTTATTCTAATCTAGCGATTATCAACCATTCTGTTTCTGAGTTTGTAGTCGATTTTGTAAACATCATGCCAGGGGTGCCAAAAAGCAAAGTAAAGTCGCGAATTATTTTGACGCCACAGCATGCCAAACGTCTTACCAAAGCCTTAAATGACAATGTCAAACGCTTTGAGCAGGCGCATGGTGAGATCAAAGATTACGAGCAGCCGCCCATGCCACTTAACTTTGGACCCACAGGTCAGGCATAACTAAAATAATCCCGCTTCTAATACAGCGGGATTATTTTGTTTAAATACTTTAAATTAAAATTCTGAGGTCAAATGAAATTTAATAGATGGGTATTTTTGTTCGGTCATTTGTAAAGAGAATTTAGAATCGGCCAAAAATACCAATTGACCCTGCTTATCCTTAGCCAAAAAGCGTTGTTTAACGCGTTTAAACTCTTTAAATTCTTCGTTTTTTTCGTCCTCAGGTTCTACCCAAGCCGCTTTGTGGACATTTAGGTTTTCGTAGCTACATTTGGCGCCATATTCGTGTTCTAAGCGGTATTGGATGACTTCATATTGAAGCGCACCAACGGTTCCAATAACTTTACGACTGTTCAGATCCAAGGTAAATAACTGTGCAACACCTTCGTCCATCAATTGATCAATCCCTTTAAAGAGTTGTTTGGACTTCATGGGGTCTGCATTGTTAATGTATCTAAAATGCTCTGGTGAGAAACTTGGAATGCCTTTGTAATTTAAGATTTCACCCTCAGTGAGCGTATCACCAATTTTAAAATTCCCTGTATCGTGAAGCCCCACAATATCGCCAGGATATGAAATGTCTACTATTGCCTTTTTTTCAGCAAAGAAAGCATTGGGACTTGAAAATTTTAATTTTTTGTTGTGACGGACGTGTAAATAGGGCGTATTGCGTTTGAAAGTTCCTGAAACAATTTTGATAAAGGCCAATCGATCGCGGTGTTTGGGATCCATATTGGCATGAATTTTAAAGACAAAACCGGAGAATTTTTCTTCTTCAGGGTCTACCAAACGCTCTTCACTGGCCTTAGGCCGGGGCTTGGGGGCAATGTTTATAAAACAATCTAATAATTCTTTGACACCAAAATTATTGAGCGCGGATCCAAAAAATACAGGCTGCAAATCCCCTTCTTGGTAGTTTTCTAAGTTAAATTTTGGATAAATACCTTGAACCAATTCAATTTCATCTCTCAGTGTTTCTGCAGCAGAATCTCCAATGAGGGCATTTAGTTTTGAATCATTTAAATCTGAAATTTCAACCGTATCGCTAATGTTTTTTTTACTGTCTCCTGCAAATAGATTGATATTTTTCTCCCATAAATTGTAAATCCCTTTAAAATCATAACCCATTCCAATTGGAAAACTTAAAGGGGTGACTTTTAGTTCTAATTTCTGTTCAATTTCGTCCAAAAGATCAAAAGCATCTTTTCCCTCACGGTCTAATTTATTGATAAATACAATAATTGGGATATTCCGCATGCGGCACACCTTCACTAGTTTTTCGGTTTGCTCTTCTACCCCTTTAGCCACATCAATGACTACAATGGCACTGTCTACAGCCGTGAGGGTTCTGAAGGTGTCTTCAGCAAAATCTTTGTGCCCTGGAGTGTCTAAAATATTAATTTTGATACCATTGTATTCGAAGGCCAAAACAGATGTAGCTACAGAAATTCCACGTTGGCGCTCAATTTCCATAAAGTCGCTAGTAGCCCCTTTTTTAATCTTATTGCTTTTAACGGCCCCAGCCTCTTGTATGGCCCCCCCAAACAACAGTAGTTTTTCGGTCAGAGTAGTTTTACCAGCATCGGGATGCGATACAATTCCAAAAGTGCGTCGGCGCTGGATTTCACTAATAAAAGACATTGAAAATAATTTTTTGCAAATATACCACTATCAAATGAAGATATGTTGCAATTAGCCTTCTTAATCTTAATTTAGTAAAATTGAAAAACAGCATTTTAGCATTTAATTAATACAAAATGTGAAATTAGTTGATAATTTAGCAAAATGATTGAAGAACAGGTTATATTGGTGAATGATCAGGATGAACAAATTGGGTTAATGCCCAAAATGGAAGCCCATAAAAAAGGAGTATTACACCGTGCCTTCTCAGTTTTTATTTTTAATTCAAAAAATGAATTGATGTTGCAACAGCGTGCTGCCCATAAGTACCATTCTCCGCTTTTATGGACCAATACTTGTTGTAGTCACCAACGAGATGGTGAAACTAATATTGAAGCTGGCACCAGACGTCTAAGTGAGGAAATGGGATTTACAACGGCCTTAAAAGAAGTCACTACTTTCATTTATAAAGCGCCTTTTGACAATGGTCTAACAGAACATGAGTTTGACCATGTGATGACAGGTTTCTACGAAATGGATCCAGTCATTAACAAGGAAGAAGTTGAAGCTTGGAAATGGATGCCTGTCGAAGCCATCAAATCTGATATTGAATCAAACTCAGAAATCTACACTGCTTGGTTTAAGATAATATTTAAAAATTTCTACACACACATAAATTCTGAAAGATGAAAGTAACCGTTAGCCGTCGTGCTCATTTTAATGCCGCCCATCGTCTCTATCGTCCCAATTGGAGTGATGAAAAAAATGAGGCCATTTTTGGAAAATGTAACAATCCGCATTATCATGGTCATAATTACGAATTGATTGTAAGCGTCACTGGTGAGGTTGACCCCGAAACTGGTTATGTTGTGGATGTGAAAATTTTAAAAGATTTTATAAAATCGGAAGTTGAAGACGTATTGGATCATAAAAACTTGAATTTAGAAGTCCCAGAGTTTAAAGAAACAAATCCAACCGCAGAAAATATAGTCATTTTTATCTACAATAAACTTAAAGTCGTTTTAGAAGAACGTTTAGAGTTGGAAGTGACGCTTTATGAAACTCCCAGGAATTTTGTATCCTATTCAGGAAATTAATTTATATCATTATTATATCCCTAAAATTGGTGTAAATTTGTAATTCAAAACAATTCAATTATGGCAAACATTAGAAATTTAAAGAAAGACATCAACTACGTTTTAGGAGATATCATTGAGGCGGTTTACATCTGGGAAACTGCAAATCCAACACAAGACACCAAAAATAGCGAAGCCATTATTGATGAAGCCATTGCGACCTTTGATACTCTTATAGAAAAGGTCAATGCGAAAAACATTGAAGGACAAAAAGCCCATTTTAAAAGCATTGCTGCTGAACTTGAAACAAAAGGCCGAGCGATGATTGAAAAAATCAACAAACTCTAGGGCTTACTCTCCGGATTCTAAGCTTGCAATAAAATTTTTCAAAATCACTCCATATTTGGAGGCTGACACTGCTGGGGTTAGGCCATTGTAAATTGTATCCAAATAGTTTTTTGGGGTATCGTAAAGATCTGCCAATGCAATGTAGGGCGCTATTTCACTTGATTTATTGTTGACTGCAAAGTTAACACTGTATAGGTATTGACGCTTTAGGTTTGTGGCCCGTTGCGCTTTTTTTTGTTCCGCCTTGGCGGTATCGTTAAGGCGTTGTGCATTTAAAAGGGCTTCTAACAATTCTAAGTCTAGGTTTTTAAATCGCTTGATATTGGCATTGTAATCTTCCAATATTTTTTGCTGCGGGCCTCCATTAATTTTAGCATCAAATTTAAAGCGTTTTAGAGTGGTGTTTATGGTTGTTGTTCCGATATGTGCAAAAAATGGAATGCGTTCAGTATCCAAGGACTCGGAACGCCCTAAATAAAGCATTTCAGGTTCCTCAAGGTTACAAGCCAATTGAAATTCTCTTTCTCCTTTAATGAAAATGGAATCTAGCGTTATATAGGCAGTATCTTGAACTTTTTGTAAATAAAGCGTTCCTTTTTGAAGCCCTTTTACAGTGCCATTAACAGTTGTATTTTTAACAGCAGTATCGTGACAACTAAGCAAAGCGATAATTAAAAATAGAGGGTAGAATTTTTGCATTTATAAATATAATTATTTCTAAGCCGAACCAGCAGCTAAAGCCATTAAAATCGTACATCCAATGGCCGCTATGGTCCCAATGGCATAGCCAAAAACAGCCAATAAAACTCCTACTGTGGCTAATGAAGGGTGAAAAGCAGCAGCGACTATGGGAGCGGAAGCTGCCCCCCCCACATTGGCTTGACTCCCGACTGCTAAGAAAAAATAAGGCGCTTTTATAAGTTTTGCTACCATAACGAGAAGCAATGCATGGATGCCCATCCAGACCACTCCAATCGCGATCAGCCCCGTATTGTCAAAAATGAGCTTTAAATCCATTTTCATTCCAATAGTAGCGACCAAAATATAGATAAAAACACTGCCGAATTTACTCGCACCAGCACCTTCGTAATTTTTTGCTTTGGTAAAAGAAAGACCGATGGCAATGAGCGTGGCTATACTGATCATCCAGAAAAAAGATGATCCCAAAAAAGTAAATATATTTTTTAAAGTTTCAGATGAAAAAGTTTCTACAAACGAATTGAAGTATGGAGCTAAATACCCAGCTGAAAAGTGGGCTAAACCCACGGACCCAAAAGCAATGCCTAACATGATCATCAAATCTGTGAGGCTTGGATTTTTTTTCACACTTTCTGTGAATGCAGAGACTTTCAGTTTTAAATCTTCAATAGCTGTGGTATCGGCTTTAAGCCATTGATTGATGCATTTTCTTTTGCCAATCCCAATTAATAAAAGCGCCATCCATATATTTGCTACCACAATATCTACAAACACCATACCTCCGTAAAGCTTAGGGTTGTATCCGTAAATTTCTAACATTGCTGTTTGATTGGCACCACCACCAATCCAACTTCCTGCTAGCGTAGATAAGCCTCTCCAAACCGCATCTGGACCAATACCTCCAACGGTCTCTGGAGAAACAGTGGCAATGAGTAAGATTGCGATCGGCCCTCCAATGACAATGCCCATTGTGCCGGCGAAAAACATGACAAGGGCCTTCCAGCCTAAGTTAAATACCGCTTTAAGATCAATGCTTAAAGTCATAAGCACTAAGGCTGCTGGTAATAAATAACGGCTTGCGACATGATACAATTGACTGCTCTCAGCCACCAAAGTCCCAGAAGCTGTAATGCGTTCCCAATCAGGTGCAATCCAGCCTAGGGTTGTAAAAACAGCGGGCAGCATATAAGCCATAAAAAGCCCAGGCACCACTTTATAAAACTTAAACCAAAAACCTGATGTTTTTGATTCTGTATAAAAAATAAACGCAATGGCCATCGTGAGCAATCCAAAAACAATGGAATCGTTTGTGAAAAGTGGTGAAGTATCAAACATACTATATTATTTTTTTGGCTGTGAATTTACTTAGGTTCGTAAATATAATAATTTAAGTGGTGGTTTATAATAATCCTTTTTTCTTGTAATAGTCAAAGTTCAATAGTCTTAAAATCAAATGGGAGACCATCGACACTAAAAATTTATTAAAAATTAATAAAAAAACAATTTATGGCACGGTACTTGTAAAAAGTAAATTATATTATTTAATTTTTTGTTAGTAATATATTTTGGTTGGTTAGTGGTTAAAGCATCATTCTATTGATGCTTTTTCCTTTTTAAAAGGATCCTGGCTGCATGCGTTACTCATTTTACGCTTTTACTCCTGTTTCGATATTTAATCAATAGCCAATGTAAACTCTTGGATGGCATTTATGAGTTCCTCATTAATTTTTAAGTTAGGATTGTTATAAGATTTGGCATTTTCTAAATCGTCACCATCAATTTTCACCAATACATGATTCATATGCTTTATGATGATCAACTTTGAATTTTGTGCTGCACTGTTTAGTAATTGTGCTTCTTTAACATCCACTTGCAAATCTTTATCTCCATTAATTATAAGGATGGGGAGTGGTGTATTTGCTATAATTTTGGCGGGGTTGTATTGCATCCAACTTATAAGAAAAGCTTGTAATTCTAAATTAAAAATGGATGCCAATTCGGGTGGATACTCTGAGGTTGTTTCACCACTTCTTAAAACGTTTAAAACACGTTCTGTTGACTTAGAAAATACAGCTGCTGTTTTTGCTATTTGCTCTTCTAAAATCTCATCAATTGGTTTTCCTGCCCCAGCTAGAGATATAAATCCAGAAGCACCAGCATCTAAAGCTAAAAGTCCCACCAAACTTCCTTGGCTGTGCCCAGCCACAATAATGGTTTCGAATTTTGATTTAAAAAAACCAATTACAGATCTAGCATCTATCACAAAATCATCAAATGATATATTTTTATCAATGTTTTGATTGCGAATTTGTTTAACGATTCTTTTGTCGTATCTAAATGTTGCAATCCCTTTTTGTGAAAGTGCTTCAGCAATTTTTTTTAAGGCATCATTTTTCATGAAAGATTGATTGCCATCCCGATCTGTGGGTCCAGATCCAGCAATCAAAATAACTAAGGGTATAGATTTTTCTTCTTGAGTATTGGGTAGCAGTAGTGTCCCCTCTACGTTTGTATTGACTTTAATTTCTTCGCTAGTAAATTCTTGCGCATACGCGTGAATTGTTGTCATAAGAACGTAGAGAAAAATTTTAAAGTTTTTTTTCATTTGTTTTTATTTTATGATTCGAAATGTTAGGTTGATGCGTTCCCCAATTTTTTTTTTAGTTTTAGGGATTTGGTGCAGCCAGTGGTGTTGGGTGCTCCCCCGCATTATCAACAAACTTCCATTTGCAAGTTTTAGTTTTAATTTATGGGATTTTTCATGGCGGTGCTTCATGTGAAAAAGCCGCTCGGCTCCAAAACTAACCGATGCAATGACTGGATCTTTACCCAATTCTTTTTCGTTGTCAGCATGCCAACCATTGCTGTCTTGACCATCCCGATATAAGTTGAGCAGACAGCTTGTAAAATCTAAAAGCGCACATTTTTCAACCTTGGATTTGATTTCAAATAATTCAGCTGAAAATTTTGTGGGATGCATTGTGAGATTTGAATAGCGGTAAGGCTTGTCGTTGTTTGCATATAGTGCGGTGAGCCTGGGTTGTGCATATGTTTTTCCAAAAATTTTAATATCGTCTTGTTGCCACTTGATATTATTTCTTAAGATTTCAAAGTAGTGGTCGGCTTCTTTGTTATCAAAAAAACAAGGATCGTAAAAAACACTTCCATCTTTTAATGGGATGTTAACAGGTTTTTTTGATTCAAATAGCATTCGGTATATTTTAATCCAATTTAGTGTAAGTTTCCAATTATTACAAAAAAAATCATTTTTTAACTCAGATAAAACTTATAAAAAAGGCGGTTCAAAATGAACCGCCT
>CAJWDI010000046.1:0-15734 GCA_913031185.1 uncultured Flavobacteriaceae bacterium
GTAGTACCAAAAGAAGGGGTAGTACTGACATTTATAACTTGATTAATTGTGTTGTCGTTTTTACAACCCTCCGGGAATACCGTTGTATTGATGTCCCAAACATTCAGATTCGCAATGTATAAGCCAGGCTGATCGAAAGAAAAAGTAGCGGTTTGTCCGCTGATGCTTCTGCCGTCTCCTAAGTCCCATTGATAAGCGGCACCCACTCCACCTCCAGGCTCAGAAAAATCAGCACTTCCTGTCAATGTGATGTCTTCTCCAACACAAACTTGAATAACGTCTTCAGCATTGGGTAAAGGAGACGCACTGTCTAATTGAGAAACAATAGTTTGACATTCTGCAGGCGGGTCAATACATTGAATGTTAGCGCGCCAACCAGGAAAATTAACACTTCCATTGCTAGTAAAGACAATGGTCAAACAACCAGACGTATTGGTTAGAGTTGGGACAACAGTTCCAGGACCATCAGTACCAGACCACTGACCTAGAGTGGCTGCTGAATCATCATTGCCATTAAATATCTCTAGTATATCAACATTGTTTTGAGTCTCAAATTGAGTAAATGACAACTGAATGGATTGACCAGCAGTCTCAGGACAAATGGTATATGTAAAGTTTTCATTTTCTTGATAATTTCCTGGGTCAGTCCCATTAACAGCCCCACCAGAATCATAAAATAAGCCGTTGCAAGTAGTGACCGTTTCGTCGCTAATAATCCACTCAGGGATCTCAACACAAACTGGGGTTACATTGGGTTTAAATTGAGCTTCAAGTATGAGAAGCCAATCTTCAACAACATCAATTTGTCCTTGAGTAAACATATACATGCAGTTGTCGTCTGTGTAGTCCATATAGCTCATGGTGAGTGCAAATTCACCTGGTTCACAGCCTGGGACTGAACCAGCCGGAGGGCAACCAAAAGTATTGCCGTCAATATTTGGCGTATCCGCAATACCATCATCATCACTACAAGAGTCCCCTTGAAATGTATGTGATAAATTAAAAAAATGTCCAAGTTCATGGGTCGTTGTTCTTCCTAAATTAGAATTTGCACCTGGAACAATCCCAGAATCAGAACAGCCTGCCCCCGATCCAAAAGCATAAGTATTGAGAACAATTGAGGATCCAGCGTTGAGGTTCCCCCCAAGTGGAGAATACCCAAGGGTACTCCCACCGATAGGTTTGACTAAAAAATTTAAATAACCGGCCCAAGCAGGATCTGCATCATTTCCACCGCCAAAATCATAGCCAATGGTAACCGCAGGCCCGCCTTCCACCAAATCCTCGTCTGTCCCTGCTGGATGATCTTGCGTCGCAATGCAAAATTGAATGTTTGCAGCGCCGTGAACAACTCCTGGGTAAAACGCACTGGCAGCCCCCCATAAATTGGCATCTGCATTAGTGGCAGTAAAATCTAAGTTGACAATATCAACTTGGTTTTGTGCCAAAGCTTCCAAACAAGCACGATCGGACTCCACACCACCAGGAAAGTGTACTGCGACTGGGACGACGATAGGATTCATGGCACCACGATTTTGTCTGTAATTAATGCTTTGAGCGACAGCACTTCTAAACTTGGCTTGATCTATTTCCCATTGTCTAGCAAATTCAGGGTCTTGCATCATTTCGTGCATGTGAGCCTCCATACCACATTTCTCATCTTGAGCAGAGAGATTGTGTCCAAAAAACATTAAAACCACTAAATAAAAAATACTTTTTTTCATATCAATTATTGTAATCTTGGGGTTTAATTGTTATAAAATAATTCGTGTTGTCGACACGAAATAGCTGATACCCAGGCCTATGATATCTAAAGTCATATTTGAGAGGATTGAAAGTATTGGGGTTGAAAACAGCATCTCTTTTTAAGTTCGAAACAAAGGCATTGAAAAGAGGAATGTCTGAAAGCTTGGGGCATGGTTTTTGTCTGTTCGGATCAGAAATTTCACGCAAAACAACTCTATTTCTAAGGATTTCTTTTATGGCTAAAACACGGGTTGGCCGATCCAAAATTTCTGTCCTTAAAGCGGCGCCATAGACTTCCTTGAGTTTAACTAATTCAGCATTATTTAGTGAGGCTTTAGTATTGGAATTAAAGCGTATGGGCTGTGGGTCTTGGTTTAGATACGCAATATTTTGTCCATGAATAATTGAACAAATAAAAACACAAAAAAGAAAGGTCAGAAAGCGTGTTTTCATAAAAGTTAAATTGGTTAGAAGATTAAAGCGCTGTGAAATTAAAGAGGTTTTATTATTTAGTTTGAGAATTTGTAGCAATCTTTAAACAAAACATCGTGGTGAAATTAATGTTTTTTTTACAAAAAATTTAAAAATTTGTGTTAATAATGGTAAATAGAAAAGCTCTAAATAATCAAAATAACTATCTTTGTCAAGAGATAGTTAAACTTCATAATTTAAACCCCATGAAAACAAAATTTGATATTAATGAGTTAGAAAGTTTCGATCACATCGGAGATAATCATATAGGAACTTCTTCTGATACCCCGATTCGTGAAGACGCTTTTAGACTCAATGCAAACGAGAAAATTGAAATTATTCGCGATGATGTGAAACATATTATGGAAACTCTGGGATTGGATCTTAGCGACGACAGTCTTAAAGGTACGCCTAACAGAGTCGCAAAAATGTTTGTCAATGAGATATTCAGTGGTCTTGATCCAAAGAACAAACCCAAAGCTTCAACATTTGAAAACAAATACAAGTATGGCGAAATGTTGGTAGAGAAAAACATTACCGTCTATTCTACCTGTGAGCACCATTTATTGCCCATTGTCGGCAGAGCGCATATAGCCTACATTTCAAATGGCACTGTAGTTGGACTTTCAAAAATGAATCGAATCGTCGATTATTATGCGAAACGTCCACAAGTACAAGAACGTATGACCATTCAAATTGTGAAAGAATTACAAAAAGTACTAAACTGCGAAGATGTGGCCTGTATTATTGACGCCAAGCACTTGTGTGTCAACTCCAGAGGGATTCGTGATATTGAAAGCAGCACTGTAACCAGTGAATTTGGAGGACAATTCAAAAATAAAGACGTTAGACGCGAATTTATCAACTACATTCAGTTAGAAACAAAGTTCTAATTCGAAACCATCTATGGCTTTATATTCGGGAAATCCTGTTCATATATACAATTCTCTTTCGTCAAAAAAAGAGCTTTTCAGACCCATCAATGAAGGCGTTATTGGAATGTATGTCTGTGGCCCAACCGTTTACAGTAATGTTCATCTAGGCAACCTTCGTACTTTTATGTCTTTTGACATGATTTTCAGATACTTCAAACACTTGGGGTATAAGATCCGTTATGTTAGGAATATTACGGATGCAGGTCATCTTGAAAATGATGCGGATGAAGGGGAGGACCGAATCGCTAAAAAAGCGCGTTTAGAGCAAATCGAACCTATGGAAGTTGTTCAAAAGTACACTGTTGACTTTCATAACATTTTGAATACATTCAATTTTTTACCACCCAGTATTGAGCCCACTGCGACGGGTCATATTGTTGATCAGATTGAAATCATAAAGGTCATTTTAGAAAAAGGATTTGCCTACGAGGTCAATGGCTCTGTTTACTTTGATGTTTTGAAATACAACGAATCAAATGATTATGGTGTGCTTAGTGGTAGAAAAATTGAAGACCTTATACACAACACACGAACTTTAGACGGTCAGACCGATAAAAAAAATCCTCAAGATTTTGCTTTGTGGAAAAAAGCAGAACCAAAACACATCATGCGTTGGCCCTCACCATGGGGTTTGGGATTTCCAGGTTGGCACATTGAGTGCACCGCTATGAGCATAAAATATTTAGGAAAACATTTTGACATTCACGGAGGTGGTATCGATTTAAAATTCCCCCATCACGAATGTGAAATCGCACAGGCAAAGGCTTGGAATGGTTACAAACCTGTAAATTATTGGGTACACGCCAATATGTTGACACTTAACGGCCAAAAAATGGCAAAGTCAACAGGCAATAACATCTTACCTGGAGAAATATTAAGCGGGAATACCAAAAAATTATCTAAAGGTTTTGCGCCTTCAGTTGTTCGTTTTTTCATGATGCAGGCCCACTACCGCAGTATTTTAGATTTTAGCAATGACGCCTTGGTCGCTTCTGAAAAAGGGTTTGTAAAGCTAATGGATGCCCTGAAAACCCTTAAAAATTTGGAAGCTTCAACGGCCCCCTCTGACTTTAGCGTATCAGAATGGAAACAAAGTTGTTATGCTGCCATGAATGATGACTTTAATACGCCAATTTTAATTGCGGAGCTCTTCAATGCTGTAAAGTATATCAACCAAATAAAAGATGGGTCAAATGGTATAGATTCCGAAAGCTTAAAAACGCTAAAAGAAACGATGGAGGCTTTTATTTTTGATGTTTTAGGACTGCAAGAAACATCGACTTTTGAATCTCATGATGAAAAACTTTCTGAAACGATTGCGATTCTTATCAATATGAGAAATCAAGCACGAACGGAAAAAAACTTTGCGCTATCTGATCAAATAAGAGATCAATTGGTGGAAATTGGCATCCATTTAAAAGATGGAAAAGACGGCACAACTTTCTCTCTAGATTAATTTTTTTTAAAACTATGGTTGTAAAACCACTCATTGCAATCATCAAAAGCTACCAAAAGTGGATTTCTCCATTGCTTCCAGCTAGGTGTAGATACCAGCCAACATGTTCTCAATACTGTATAGAGGCCTTGTCTATACATGGTCTTTTTAAAGGTTTCTTTTTAGGAATTAGACGGGTATTGCGTTGCCATCCATGGGGAGGATCTGGTCATGATCCTGTGCCTAAAAGCAAAGATTAGCAAACAAATAACAAGGTGTTGTTCAGATGCAATTCTGTATATTTACACTAAAATTAAAGACAATGGATTTTTTACAGATCATATGGGAACCCGCATCTGACGGTATTCGACTTTTCGGAAATTTTAAAATTCACTATTACAGTATGATGTGGATTGTGGCTTTTGTTCTTGGGTATCGAATCATGAAAAAAATCTACACCAATGAAAATCAATCTCATGAAAAACTTGATAGCCTGTTTATGTACTCCGTATTAGGAATCATGATTGGTGCCAGACTTGGGCATGTTATTTTTTATCAAGCTGAGCTGTTTCGTGAAGACTTCTTTAGTGTTTTCCTTCCCTTTAAATTTAGCGGTGGATTTGAATTTACTGGCTTTAGAGGATTGGCAAGCCATGGCGCCACAATTGGCATGATTGTCTCAATGTATCTCTACAATAAAAAAGTACTAAAAAAATCTATATTGTGGATTTTAGACCGTGTGGTAATTGCTTGTGCTTCGGGAGCAATATTTATACGCATTGGTAATTTTTTTAATTCTGAAATCATAGGCAAGCCTTCAGAAGAAGGATTGCCATGGGCAGTAGTTTTTAAAAATATCGATAATATCCCACGTCACCCTGGTCAACTCTACGAAGCCTTTGGTTATTTATTTGTCTTTTTAATTGTTTATTTTATTTATTGGAAAACAAAAAAAGGCACACAAGAAGGTTATCTTTTCGGGTTGTTTTTATTATTGTTAATGACCGTAAGAGTTTTTGTTGAACAATTTAAAATTGCACAAGTAGACGGCCGAGAAGATTGGATATTGGGTTTTAATACAGGGCAGATATTGAGTATTCCATTTATTTTGATTGGGGTCTACTTTATGTTTTTTCATAAAAGAAAAACCTCATAACACAATACTTAAATTAAAAAAGCCACTTTATAAAGTGGCTTTTTTAATTATCAGAATAAATATTTTGTTAGGCTTTTTTATCAAGACGCTTTAAAGTGTCGTGCATGATAGGGGTTGCAATAAAGACTGATGAGTAGGTTCCCACAAGCACCCCAACAATCAATGCGAAAAGTAAACCTCTTAAAGAATCTGCACCAAAAATAAACATAGCCAGTAACACAACCAAAGTTGTAAGTGAGGTGTTTAAAGTTCGACTCAAAGTACTGTTTAAAGCCCCATTGACTATTCTGCCAAAATCCCAACTAGAATGCTCATTGATGTATTCTCTAATCCTATCAAACACCACCACGGTATCATTTAAAGAGTATCCAATAACTGTCAAAATCGCAGCAATAAAAGCTTGGTCAATTTCCATACTGAAAGGGAGAAACTTCCATGCAATAGAGAAGATTCCCAACACAATGAGTACATCGTGAAAAACAGCGGCAACGGCGCCCAAAGAAAATTGCCATTTTTTAAATCTTAATAAAATATATAAGAAGACAACTATTAAGGATCCTAAAACAGCCCATAAAGACGAACGTTTGATGTCATCAGCAATCGTAGGACTTACTTTTCCAGAATACATTTTACCAACGTTATTTTCAGCATCTATAAATTGTTTGTAGGAGGTTCCATCGGAAAGGAATGGCACCAAAGCAGTGTATAATTTCTCTTGAACTTCCGCATCAACTTCTGCCGAATTTTCATTCACTTTATATTTAGTTGAAATTTTAAGCTGATTCGCACTTCCAATGGTTTTAACTTCTGCACTGTTAAAAACCTCATTTACAGCAGTTTTAACATCCTCTGTATTCATGTCTTTATCAAAACGAACGGTGTAAGTTCGTCCGCCAACAAAATCAATACCTTGGTCTAGCCCTGTAGTGAAAAGTGAAAATAAGCCCGCCGAAATAATGGTCGCAGAAAGTATATAAGCCATTCTTCGCTTCTTGAGAAACTCAATTTTTATGGCACTTAACAAGCCTTTGGTGAGTTTGGTTGAAAACTGAAGTTTTCCGCCGCGATTCAAATCCCAATCAATTAACAATCTAGAAATAAATATCGCCGTAAATAAAGAAGTAATGATACCAATTAACAAGGTTGTTGCAAACCCTTTAATCGGACCTGTTCCAAATGTATAGAGAATGAGCGCTGTAAGTCCAGTGGTAATATTGGCATCTAAAATAGAAGACAAGGCATTTGAAAACCCATCTCTGACAGACTCTTTTTGTCCTTTTCCTTTATACAATTCTTCACGAATACGCTCATATACAAGAACGTTGGCATCTACTGCAATACCAATAGTCAAAACAATACCCGCAATTCCAGGCAAGGTTAATACCGCACCTAGTCCTGATAGAATTCCGAAGATTAGTAATATGTTTAGTAGCAATGCAACATTGGAATAAAGCCCAGACTTGCCATAATAAAATACCATCCAAAGAAGTACAAACAACAATGCAATGATAAAAGATTTCATACCACTATCAATGGCTTCTTGACCTAGGGAAGGCCCAACTTCTTCCGCCTGAACAATGTCGGCGGAAGCAGGTAATTTACCAGCGCGCAAAACATTGGCCAAATCGACCGCTTCATTTAATGTGAAAGTTCCAGAAATTTCAGAGTTTCCACCCGATATTGGGCCTGAAGTAACTCCAGGTGCGGAGTACACAATATCATCCAAAACAATGGCAATTTGACCCCCAGTATTAAAAGCATTACCGGTCATTTTTTCCCAAATTTTCGCCCCTTTCAGATTCATTTGCATGGTCACACTTGGCGTCCCATTTTGTTGGAATTCTTGCTTGGCATCGGTAATCACAGCCCCACTAAGTTGAGGTTTATTTTCTCTATTGCCTTTTAATGCATATAGCTCAACAAGCTCTAAACTTTCAACTTCTTGGTCGGTATCTTCATCAGCTTCTGTTTCCATAAACTGAGGAATACCCCATACAAATTTCACATAACGTTGTTCTGGAGCAAGAAGAGCTCTTACTTTTGGGTTATTTAAATAATCACTAACGGTTTCTTGATCTTTAGACTCAAAAGAAGCCAACACAGGACCTCCATTGTAGCCCATCGACCGAATCAAATCAAATAAAGGATTGATTTCAGTATCGTCCAAACCAGTTTCTGCATCAGAGTCCCCAATAATATCGGAAATGGCGTCCGCCTCAGAAGCTTCGTCATTGGAGGCAACTTCAGTGTTTTCATTTACTACAATCGTTTTGAGAACTTCGTTGGCCTGCACTAAAAAGTTTCCAAATTCTGCGCCTTTAAAAGCATCCCAAAACTCGAGCTGGGCGGTACTCTGAAGCAATCCTTTTACACGTTCTACTTCTTTTGCACCCGGTAATTCGACCAAAATACGCCCAGAGTTTCCAATCCGCTGGATGTTGGGTTGTGTCACTCCAAATTTATCAATTCGCTTTCTAAGAACTTCAAAAGCTGAGATGATGGATTCGTCAATTTTAGCAGATAAAATAGGTTTGACTTCATCATCACTCATATCAAAAGTAATCTGGTCACTTAAAGTACGGTTTGCAAATATATCTGGAGATGCTAACTTTTTATCGCCCTGGATGACTTCGAAGGCTTCGAAAAAATCTTCTAAATAAGTATTCTGACTGTCCTTTTGTAGTTCCTCGGCATCGCTCAAAGCTTGTCTGAATGTTGGGTCTTTACTATCATTGGCCAGTCCGACTAAAATATCTTTTACAGAAATTTGAAGAATTACATTAATACCCCCTTTAAGATCTAAACCAAGATTCATGGCTTTTTCTTTGACCTCATCATAAGTGTATGCGGCGATACCAATGTTAAATACCTCTTTATTTTTTATGGAATCAAGATAGCTGATTCGCTTTAAATTTCGTTTCGAATCATAATCTGTTTCTGTATCGGCAACTTTGTTGATTGCAAATTGAGTTGCTTTATTTTCGAGTTGATTACCCTTGAATGTAAATGATAATTGGTAAATACTGACCAACCCAAACAAAAGGGCAAACATCTTAACTAATCCTTTATTTTGCATTTTGAATTATTTTAATCTGCTTAAATTTTAGTAAACGAGCAAATATAGGATTTACGAAGTGATTTGCCAATATATTTTTTATTTTAATAGAAAAGCACCACAAATATGGTGGTGCTTTAAAATACTGCCTGAAAAAAGGGATTGTTTTTGTTATAAATTCAGAAGCCCGTTGGTCCTCGTAACCCCTTCTGCACTAGTTTCAAGATGGGTTTTATCAGCCTCACTTAATTCAATTTCAACAATTTTCTCAATTCCATTGGACCCTAAAATAACAGGAACGCCAATACACAAATCTTTTAAACCATACTCACCGTCTAACAATACGGAACAAGGGAATATTTTTTTCTGATCACAAGCAATGGCTTGGACCAGTCCACTGACTGCTGCTCCAGGGGCGTACCACGCTGAGGTGCCTAAGAGTTTGGTCAGAGTCGCGCCTCCAACTTTAGTGTCATTTTTTACTTGTTCTAAACGTTCTTGAGAAATGAATTCAGAAACATTGATGCTGTTCCGAGTGGCATGTGAAATTAAAGGGACCATTCCTACATCGCTGTGGCCCCCAATAACCATTCCATCTACATCACTTATTGGGGCTTCCAATGCCTCAGCCAGTCTGTACTTAAAGCGGGCGGAATCTAAAGCACCACCCATTCCGATAATTCTGTTTTTGGGAAGTCCAGTCACTTGATGGGCTAGATAGGTCATGGTATCCATGGGATTACTGACCACAATAAGAACCGTTTCTGGTGAATGTTTGACTAAATTTTCAGAAACTGTTTTTACAATCCCCGCATTGATCCCAATGAGTTCTTCCCTTGTCATTCCTGGCTTTCTTGGAATTCCAGATGTAATAACACAAACATGACTGCCTGCTGTTTTGGCATAATCGTTGGTGCTGCCCGTAACTTTAGTGTCAAATCCGTTCAATGAAGCACATTGCATCAAATCCATGGCTTTTCCCTCTGCGTATCCTTCTTTGATATCTAATAAAACCACCTCGGATGCGAAGTTTTTAATGGCTATGTATTCAGCACAACTTGCACCTACTGCACCTGCGCCTACTACTGTTACTTTCATGTTTTTATTTTTTTACTTTTAAAATTTAGCTTTTTGTTTAAATCAATTAAATTATGGCGTTTAAAATCCAATATTAAGACCAAAGTTGGCACTGTCATATTCAGAAAAAGTATAATCCACATTAATGCCGATAAAACCAAACTTCAAAGAGGTCCCTAAAGTTGTTCGCATGTTTGATGTTTCGTTTGAAATTTTTATGGGGTCTGATACCGTATTGGAATCCGTAATTATGTATTCTCCAAGGAGTTCTGTTTTAGTTTCACCATCAACAAATCCTAGAGACCCATAAAAATTAATAATCTTTAAATTAGTCCCAAGCACCAACTGATACAACATTGAACTCACATCTACATTCAAGGTTTGATTATCACCACCAATCAAAGAGGAACTTTCAAGATCGTAGGATCCTTCAAGTTGAGTGTACGCAACCACCCCAGAAAGGGCAATTGGTAATATTTTTTTCATGGGTAGCCAAAATAACAAATCTTGCTGAATTCCAAATCCATAGGCATTTACCTTAGCATCACTGTACGTTAAATTAGGTGCAATTCTGGCCTTAAGCTCAGTTCCTTTTAGAGGAGAAAAACCGAGTTGTAAAAAGGCACTTGGGATAAAACTGAATTCAGAAGTTCCAATACCACCAGGTAACAAAACATCTATAGTTGTATCTTCAATGCCATCAACATCAAACCCAGCATCATAGCTCAGAGAAACTGTTTCACTTGTAGAGGCTCCAAAAATCGTAGGAACCATTCTACTTGAGCTGTTGCCGTCTGCAAAGCTGATATTTTGATACGCTGTGGTATCTAGGTTAAAGCTAGTGTTTTCATCTTTAACAAAACTTGTATTTCCTACAATAGAAATTTCAAATTTAAGTCTCCCAAGTGGCTTTGCGCTGTTAAACCAGCCATTGTTTATAGCATAAACCAAACCCTCAGAGGCCGGGGCGGTGTAGCCTTCAGCAAAGCGTTGTGCATCTTCAATTCCAGCAGCAAGTAAATCGCTTAAAGGATCGCTCTGAGAATTGATCTTGGTAAACATACACATAAAAAATATAAAAGTTAAATTGAGTGTTTTCATTACAAAAATTTTATTGGTTAAACTTTGATAATCAATTGTTAAGCATCAATATTGGCATAGATGGCATTTTTTTCTATAAATTCTCGGCGTGGCGGTACTTCATCCCCCATCAGCATTGAAAAAATACGATCCGCTTCTGTACCGTTATCGATTTGAACTTGACGTAAGGTTCTAAACTCTGGGTTCATGGTCGTATCCCAAAGTTGAGTGGCATTCATTTCACCCAAACCTTTGTAGCGCTGAACACCAGCACTTCCACCAAATTTTTCAACAATACCATCCCGTTCTTGATCGTCCCAAGCATATTGCTTTTTCTGGCCTTTTTTCACTAAGTACAATGGTGGTGTTGCAATGTAAACATGTCCAGCTTCAATGAGTTCTTTCATGTATCTAAAGAAGAATGTCAATATCAATGTGGCAATATGACTTCCATCGATATCAGCATCACACATGATGACAATTTTATGGTAGCGCAGCTTTGAAAGATTCAGTGCTTTGCTGTCTTCTTCCGTTCCAATCGTCACACCTAACGCAGTAAAAATGTTCTTAATTTCTTCATTTTCAAAGACTTTGTGTTGCATGGCCTTTTCAACATTCAAGATCTTACCACGCAGAGGTAAAATGGCTTGAAAAGCGCGGTCACGCCCCTGTTTTGCAGTACCCCCTGCTGAGTCTCCTTCAACAAGAAACACCTCACATTTCGCAGGATCTTGCTCTGAGCAATCGCTTAATTTTCCAGGAAGGCCTCCAATACTCATAACGGTTTTACGCTGAACCATTTCGCGTGCTTTCTGAGCCGCATGCCTTGCTTGAGCCGCTAAAATAACTTTCTGAACAATTGTTTTTGCGTCATCTGGGTGTTCTTCCAAGTAATCAGTTAACATTTCAGAAACGGCCTGACTCACAGATGACGATACTTCTCTGTTGCCAAGTTTGGTCTTGGTCTGACCCTCAAATTGAGGTTCTGCAACCTTGACCGAAATGATAGCGGTCAGTCCTTCTCTAAAATCATCTCCAGCAATGTCAAATTTCAGCTTCTCTAACATGCCGGATTCATCTGCATATTTCTTTAAAGTATGGGTCAATCCTCTTCTAAATCCCGTCAAATGGGTTCCACCTTCATGGGTGTTGATATTATTGACATAAGAATGAAGGTTTTCGGAATAGGAGGTGTTGTAAATCATGGCGACCTCAACTGGAATACCATTCTTCTCCCCTTCAAAAGCGATAACCGATTTCATAATGGGTTCTCTGGTGGCATCTAGATATTTAATGAACTCCGAAAGCCCCTCCTCGGAATAGAACGTTTCACCAATATATTCCCCTTTTTCGTCTTTGGCCCTTTTATCAATAATGACAACAGTGATGCCTTTATTCAAAAATGCAAGCTCACGCATGCGATTGGCTAGCGTTTCATAATTGTATTCAAGGGTTTGGGTAAAAATCTCCGAATCGGGTTTAAATGTCACAATTGTACCGCGTTTATCAGTCGATCCCGTAGATTTAACAGGGTACATGGCTTTCCCGCGTTCATATTCTTGTTCCCAGACTTTGCCTTCTCTATGGACAGTTGCCTTTAAATGGGCCGAAAGCGCATTAACACAACTCACGCCAACACCATGTAAACCCCCGGAAACTTTATATGAGTCTTTGTCAAATTTTCCACCAGCACCAATTTTGGTCATGACAACCTCTAGGGCAGAAACCCCCTCTTTTTTGTGAAGTCCGACAGGGATACCACGGCCATTATCCTCCGTGGTTATAGAATTGTCCTCATTGATGGTAACTGTAATTTTATCACAATGTCCTGCCAGGGCCTCATCAATGGAATTATCGATGACTTCATACACAAGGTGATGAAGCCCACGTGTTCCCACATCTCCAATATACATTGAAGGGCGCATGCGCACGTGCTCCATACCTTCTAAGGCCTGAATACTATCTGCAGAATACTGATTTTGATTAACGTCTTCGCTCATACTAATTTTGTTATTTTATTTGCTGTTTTAAGTATTAAACAAATATAAAAATTAGTCGATTGAAAATGGAGAATTAAGTGAGAATTTTAGTTATAATTATCAACATTATTGATTTTGAGAAAACAACGCTTAAACAGCTTAAAAACAGCCTTAGATTAGATTTAAAAGTCTTCTGCAAGAAGAACAAAATACTTTTTAATTTTTAGGCGCTTAAAACCGAAGATTTGAAGCCAAAAAAATCAATCGTAAGCCTTGTCATGCACTTTAGCAACGGCACGACCGCTAGGGTCATTTAAGTTTTTGAAAGCCTCATCCCATTCCAATGCAATTTTAGTACTACAAGCCACGCTGGGTTCTTGAGGTACGCAAAGGGCCGCAGCCTCACTTGGAAAGTGCGATTCAAAAATAGAACGGTAATAAAACTCTTCTTTATTTAGTGGGGTTTGAACTGGAAATCTAAAATGGGCGTTTTTCATTTGGTCATCAGAAACTTCTTTGTCAACTACTTCCTTTAGGGTGTCAATCCAACTGTATCCAACACCGTCACTAAATTGTTCTTTCTGTCGCCAAGCTACGCTTTCAGGTAACATATCCTCAAAGGCTTTTCGCACTACCCATTTTTCCATACGCTCTCCGTTGATCATTTTATCCTGCGGATTAATGCGCATCGCAACATCCATAAATTCCTTGTCCAAAAAAGGAACACGCCCTTCTATCCCCCAAGCGGCAAGACTTTTGTTAGCACGCAAGCAGTCATACATGTGCAGCTTGTCCAATTTTCTAACAGTTTCCTGGTGAAACTCTTTGGCATTTGGCGCCTTATGAAAATACAAATATCCACCAAATAATTCATCGGCCCCTTCACCAGAAAGCACCATTTTAATCCCCATAGATTTGATAACCCTTGCCATAAGATACATCGGAGTACTGGCACGAATGGTTGTAGTGTCGTAAGTCTCTAAGTTGTAAACTACATCTTTGATGGCATCCAAGCCTTCTTGAATTGTGAATTTTATTTCATGATGAACCGTTCCAATATGATCGGCGACTTTTTGAGCTGCGGCCAAGTCAGGTGACCCCTCAAGACCTACAGAAAAGGAGTGTAATTGAGGCCACCAAGCATCGTTTTTATCCCCAGACTCGATGCGTTTTTGGGCATATTTTTTAGCGATCGCTGAAGTGACTGATGAATCTAAACCACCTGAAAGTAAAACACCATAGGGCACATCGCTCATCAATTGGCGGTGCACCGCCGCCTCCAAAGCTTCTTTTATAGCTTTTATGCGCGTTTCATTATCTTTTACAGCATCATAATCAACCCAATCCCTCTTGTACCACTGTACAAATTCATTGGCTTTACTGTAGAAATAATGGCCAGGCGGAAAAAGTTCTATTTTAGTACAAACGGATTCCAATGCCTTGAGCTCTGAGGCCACATAAAAAGTCCCATTTTTGTCCCATCCAATGTAAAGCGGAATGATGCCCATATGGTCTCGTGCGATAAAATATGCATCTTTATTCACGTCATAAATAGCAAAACCAAATATGCCGTTTAAATCATCAACAAAGTCAACGCCTTTTTCTTTAAAAAGTGCTAAAATAATTTCACAATCACTTTCTGTTTGAAATTCGTATTCAGATTTAAGTTGTTTACGGAGGGCGCGGTGGTTGTATATCTCCCCGTTGGCAGCCAAAACCAATTGACCATCTGGGCTGTATAGCGGTTGTTTACCAGAAGCTGGATCCACAATGGCCAAGCGTTCGTGCGCCATGACAGCTTTCTCATTGTCAAAAATACCGCTCCAGTCAGGACCGCGATGTCTAATGGTTTTAGACATTTCTAAGATTTGAGGCCTTAGGACCTCACTTTTCTCTTTTAAATCGAAAGCACAAACAATTCCACACATGGCTATTTAGTTAATTTTTCGACAAAAGTGCTTTATATATTATAATTTATAAATACAAATAAAGAATATGGTTATAAATTATAACTTAAAAAATAAATTATAATATAAAAGTCAACTAAAATGAGTAAAAAAAATTAATTTTATTTAAATATGTAACAAAATTAACGTAAAAAATTACGGAATGTTCAAATATTTGTGTGTTTGGAGTGAAATCTTCCACTTTGGATGCTTCATGACGTATTCTACAATAAGCGGCGTGATTTTTTTACTAACGCTCCATTCAGGCTGTAGATATAAAATACAGTCTTTGGAAACTTTTTTAGCATGTTCCTCAGCAAATTTAAAATCACTTTTGTTGTAAACGATTACTTTAAGCTCATGCGCTTTGGAATAAATTTTAGAGACTGGGGGTTTGCGTTTTTTTGGGGACAGACAAATCCAATCCCAATCACCACTCAAATGATAAGCTCCTGAAGTTTCAATATGTGTTTTTAATTTTTTCTCTTTCAAAAGATTTGTAAGCGGCTGCATATCCCACATCAATGGCTCGCCTCCTGTTACAACAATAGTATCACTGAACTCAGTGGCTTGCACTGCTATGGTCTCAATGGCTGTAGGGGGATGTACATCGGCATCCCAGCTATCTTTGACATCACACCAATGACAGCCAACATCGCAACCACCGACTCTTATAAAATAAGCAGCGGTTCCTTTGTGGTAGCCTTCACCTTGAATGGTATAAAAGGCCTCCATGAGTGGCAACATTTTACCCGCATCGACAAGTTTTTTTATTTCTGGTTTCAGCATAGTCTACAAAAATAGTTTACTGATTTTTGTTTAAGAACAAAAACTTGATTTATTTTTGCAAAACT
>CAJWDI010000047.1:0-15333 GCA_913031185.1 uncultured Flavobacteriaceae bacterium
TTTTTAGTTGCTGTAAAAGAAGCCTTGGAAAACCCTCAAGAGTTTTTGATGGACAATGCGATTGAAAAAGCCTTAGAGCTTTAGTGCGCTTCCAACCAATTTTCTCCTAAATCCATTTCAACATCGAGCGGAACACGCATACTGTAGGCATTTTCCATTTCCGATTTTATCAATGCTTTAATAGCATCTATTTCAGGTTTAAAGACATCAAATACAAGTTCGTCATGTACTTGTAAAAGCATCTTTGTTTTATAGTTACCTTCAATAAGCTTGTCGTGAATTCTTATCATGGCAATTTTAATGACATCGGCGGCGCTTCCTTGAATGGGCGCGTTTACAGCATTGCGTTCTGCGGCGCCGCGCACGACTGCATTTCTGGAGTTGATGTCTTTTAAATATCGGCGACGGTCCGAAATGGTTTTAACATAGCCATTTTCCCTTGCAAAATGAATCTGATCGGCAATGAATGCACTTAATTTTGGATAGGTGGCATAATAGGTGTCAATCAATGCTTTAGCTTCGGTTCGATTTAACGCTGTCTGATTACTCAGGCCAAAGGCTGAGACCCCATATATAATTCCAAAATTTACGGTTTTGGCATTACTCCTTTGTTCACGTGTCACTTCAGAAATTGGCACATTGAATACTTTTGATGCTGTAGAGGCGTGAATGTCTTCCCCATTTTTAAAGGCCTCAATCATGGTTTCTTCCTCACTGAGTGCGGCAATCACCCGCAATTCAATTTGGGAATAATCCGCTGCCAATAAAATATAATTCTCATTTCTTGGAACAAATGCTTTTCGCACTTGTCGCCCCCGCTCAGTTCGAATGGGAATGTTTTGTAAGTTTGGATTGATACTGCTCAAGCGGCCTGTCGCTGCAACCGTTTGTAAGTATTCTGTATGAATGCGATTTGTACTATCCAAAACTTGTGCTGGAAGTGCATCTACGTAGGTGCTTTTTAACTTTGCCAGTCCGCGGTATTCTAGAATGTTTTTTATGATTTCGTGGTCCTTGGCAAGGTAAGACAATACATCTTCAGCGGTACTGTATTGCCCAGTTTTGGTTTTTTTAGGCTTGTCAACAAGCTTGAGTTTCTCAAACAAAACCACGCCTAATTGTTTGGGAGATGCAATGTTAAAAACAGTTTCAGCTTGTTTGTATATGAGTTGTTCTAATTTTTGAATGTCTTTGTCTAGATCTAATGCTAAATCTTTCAGAAAAGCAACGTCCAGTCGTATGCCTTCTAATTCCATGGAAGCTAAAACTCTAATTAGAGGAGTCTCAATACTATTGAAAAGACTTAAAGTATTGGCCTCAGACATTTCCTTCTTAAAATGCTGTGCCAATTGGTAGGTGATATCGGCATCTTCTACCGCATATTCCGTTACATCTTCCAAAGCGACTTCACGCATTGATTTTTGATTTTTACCTTTTTTACCTATTAAGTCTTCAATGGGTACCGGGGTATAGTTAAGATACGTTTCTGACAAAATTGTCATGTTGTGTCGCATGTCTGGATTAATGAGGTAGTGCGCGATCATGGTATCAAACAAAGGGCCTTTGACAGAAAGTTTGTATTTGTCTAAAACTTTGAGGTCGTATTTTAAATTTTGACCAATTTTTTCAATGGATAAGTTTTCAAAAAAAGGCCTTAATTTCTCGATACGTTCTTGAGCTTCAAAAGGGTTCTCAGGAAAAGGCACATAGAACCCTTTATGCGCCTCCCATGAGAATGCAATGCCCACAAGTTTGGCGGTTATGGCATTCAGACCCGTTGTTTCCGTATCAAAGCAAACGGATGTTTGTTGTAACAACTGTTTTACAAATAAGTCCAAAGCAAAATCAGTTTCAATAAATTGATAAAAATGGACTACAGATTTAATATTGGCTCTATTTTCCTGTATGGCAAACGATGCGTCTTCTTGCGGGGCATCAAATAATGAGAATTGTCCACTACCAGCTTGGGATTTTATTTTAGCAACCTCTTCTTGTTTTACGGTTTTAGGTGTCTTATCATTTGTTTCTGCAGGAGTTGTAAAAGCTTTTTTAAAACTCTCCGCCAGGCGTCTAAATTCTAATTCTTGAAAAATAGCGGCTACTTTTTCCTGGTCCGGAGACTCCATTTCAAAGTTTTTTGCATCAAATTCGACCGGTACATCCAAAAGAATGGTTGCTAGCTTTTTTGACAGTAGACCCAATTCTGCATTGGCTTCTACTTTTTCTTTCATTTTACCCTTAAGTTCGTGGGTGTTTTCAATCAAACCTTCCATGCTGCCATAGAGATTGATGAATTTTTTAGCCGTTTTATCTCCAACGCCAGGCAATCCAGGGATGTTGTCCACGGCATCTCCTTTCATCCCCAAAAAATCGATGACTTGAATGGGATCTTTAACTTCAAATTTAGCCTTAACCTCTTCGACCCCCCAAGTCTCATAACCACCTCCAAACATTGGGCGGTACATAAATATATTAGGGCTAACAAGCTGTGCAAAATCTTTATCTGGGGTCACCATAAAAGTCTGGTAACCGTCTTTTTCGGCTTTTTTGGCCAGGGTTCCTATGATGTCATCAGCTTCATAGCCTTCTTTTACAATCACGGGAATGTGCATGGCTTCCAAAAGCTTATGTATATAGGGCACAGCAACTTTTATCCCCTCAGGCGTTTCATCTCGATTGGCTTTGTATTCTGGAAAAATCTCGATGCGGTCGGTGCTTCCACCCTTGTCAAAGCAAACGGCTAAGTGATCTGGGCGTTCTCGCTTTATGACATCTAAAAGCGAGTTTGTAAACCCAAGAATCGCTGAGGTATCAAGCCCTTTAGAATTGATGCGTGGGTTTTTAATAAATGCGTAATACCCTCTGAAGATAAGCGCATATGCATCGAGAAGAAATAAGCGTTTTTGTTTTTCCATATTTATTTAAAAGTCTTGTCGATCCAATAGATTAATTTGATTATATAATCAATATGTTTTTATCCCTTGTTTATTCAAGGCTGATTTTGTTCTGTAGGTGTAAAATAATAAATAAGCAAAACAAAAAACAGCCACCCAATATGAGGGTTGTATCCCCAAAATATCAGCCAATTTTCCCTGCAAGGGCGGAATGATGGCTCCCCCTAAAATCATCATGATTAAAAATGCCGATCCTTGGGCAGTGTACTTTCCAAGGCCAGCAATACTCAAGGTGAATATGCAAGGCCACATAATAGAACAAAAAAGCCCCCCTGATAGCATTGCATACAGCGCCAATTCTCCAGAGGTGAAGACTCCAACAAGCATTCCAAAGATTCCTAAGACACTGAATATTTTTAAGGTCTTAATAGGATTGTCTCTAGCTAAGAAAAATCCGCCAATTTGTGTTGCAATACAAACAGTGAAAAGTAAAATTTCAAAAGCAGAATACTTTCCAAAATTGACCAATAAAATAACTCCAAAAGCAATGTAAGGAATTAAAATGAGCAACCATTTTTTAAGTCCTTTACTAGGGTTGAAAACGGATATGGATCCAACCCAACGACCAATCATTAACCCCCCCCAATAAAGCGAGATAAATGGAGCGATTTCAGCATCATTCATGACCTTTAAACCTAAAGGGTTTAAATTTTTTACGTGGTCTGCTACCGATTTTAGCAGTTCCCCTAAATTGCTTTGAATGGTAACCTCAACCCCGACATAGGTAAAGATTGCCAACATTCCTAACACCAATTGCGGGAACCTCATAGCGCCCCAACCTTCTGCATTTTTCGATGCTTTTGTATTGGCATATAAAACACAGCCAACAACCGCTATTAGTGAAATAATAAGCAAAGCTAAGCGTTTGGTTTCAAAAGATTCAGAAGCCGTTTCTATTGCGGTATAGGTTTTGAAAATAAGTCCAAAGCAAACGATGATAATCACCGTCAATAAAATCAAGATATTTTTAGCCTTATTGGCTGGCTCAAAGGTTTCCGTATTTTTTGTATTGGGCAGTTTTCTTGAAAAATAAAATAGTGCTGCAGCAGCTAAAAATAAAAGCCCCACCCCAATGTATAAAACCTGAATTGTAGTTAGTTTTATTTTGTTGTCTAATATCATTTGGCCGAGTTCATCGCCAGAAAGGGGTGTGGATCCAAAAATAATTAGAGCAACGATAATTGGACCTATGGTTGTTCCAAACGAGTTCACTCCACCTGCTAAATTAAGACGCTGTGATCCCATTTCAGGCGCTCCCAACGAAACCACAAATGGATTGGCTGCAGTTTGCTGTAAAGAGAAGCCAAGGCCAACAATAAAAAGTCCCAAAAGAACCAAATAAAACACAACTGTATCCCCTTGTTGGGCACCATCTATAAAAGGATACATTAGAAATGCACCCAGGCTTGAAACCAGCAACCCATATATAATACCGGATTTATAACCCCAATTATTTAAAACATCCTTTTTGAGGCCACTTGAAACAATAAATAGCAATAAAGCTCCGATGTAGTATGCCCCATAAAATGCAAAATCGACTAACTGCGATTGAAATTGATCAATGTTAAAATAGGTTTTACAAAACGGAATAAACACACCATTTGAAGCCGCAATGAAGCCCCAAAAGAAAAAGACAGTGACCAAAGTAGTCAGAGCTGAGGCATTATTTTTTGTGTTCATCATTTGATTTTAAAAAGCTTTAATATGGAATTTACCAGTTCGAAAATGATTCTGTCTGGAGGCCTGTAACCCATTTAAATTATGAATGAAAGATACTAAAATTAAAGAATTTTAAAGGGCCCGTTAAATATTTTTATTGTGTCGAAAATCGTTGCGAATTGTTTTATTTTTACTCAAAAGTTTTAGAGATGCTTCGATTGCTTATTTTTATTGGAATTGTATTGGCGCTTGATTTTTACGCTTTTCAAAGCTTTAGAAGTGTCACTAAAAACCCTTGGGTTATTGTAATGTATGTTATGTCTACCATAGTGGTGTTTGGCAATACAATATACCATGTGGTGAATTTGGACCGTTCCGCTCCAATCAACACTGGATTTTACCAAGCTTTCGCCTTTTTTGTTTTGTTTTATGTTCCTAAGCTATTTTTGGTCTCAGCCATGTTTGGAGAGGACGTGTTTCGGCTTTTTGAGGGGTTATATAATGCCATAACGACAAGCCCGGGTTCTGGTCGTTCAGTTTTTAGCACCCGCCGAAAGTTTATTGGGCAAATTGCCTTGGGCGTGGCCGCTCTTCCCTTTTTATCCATTTTACATGGGATCACTAAAGGTAAATACAACTATAAAGTTTTAAAATACACTTTGTTCTTCGAAGATTTACCAAAAGAATTTGAGGATTATAAAATCACACAAATCAGCGATATACATAGCGGTAGTTTTGACAACAAAGCCAAGGTTGAATATGCGGTTGATTTGATCAATGCACAAGCCTCCGATGCGATTATGTTTACTGGAGATCTGGTCAACAGTAGAACCTCAGAAATGTTACCTTGGAAATCTACTTTTTCTAAATTAAAGGCAAAAGACGGTATATTTTCAATTTTAGGGAATCATGATTATGGGGATTACACACGCTGGCCCTCCAAAGAAGATAAAACGAAAAATTTTAAAGATATGTTGAAGCTTCATAAAGCGCTGGGGTTTCAATTGTTGTTAGATGAAGCTAAGTTTATTAAGAAAAAAGAATCTCAATTGGCCATCATAGGGGTTGAAAATTGGGGTAAAGGATTTAAGCAAAAAGGAGACTTAAGAAAAGCCACTTCACAAGTCAATCCAGATGATTTCAAAATTTTATTGAGCCATGACCCATCCCATTGGGAACATGAGGTTATTGATGATCAATTACATTACCACCTCACCCTGTCTGGGCATACGCACGGCATGCAGTTTGGAATAGAAATTCCAGGCTTTATTAAATGGAGTCCCATAAAATGGCGTTACAAATATTGGGCAGGTTTATATGAAAAAGCTGGTCAAGTTTTGAATGTGAATCGTGGGTTTGGTTACTTGGCCTTTCCAGGTCGTGTTGGTATTTGGCCAGAGATTACCGTTATCAAATTAAAAAAGGGCAAATCTCATCTTGGTTAGTTTATGCTAAAATCAAATTAAAAAAACCACTAGGGTTTAAATATCTTTTTTTATTATTGTATGAGTGGAGTGTTGTTTTTACAACTAAAACAACCCGCACAAACCTTATAATATGTCAAAGTTTGGAGATTTAATAGACGTTGAAGTTCCTGTTCTTTTTGATTTTTTCTCAGAATGGGACGACGTATCCAATGCAATGCATGATGTACTGCGCGATGTAGCCGCTGCTTTAGGGGGTAAGGCCAAGGTGATTAAAATTGATGTTGATAAAAACCAGGCGCTTTCAGAAGCGCTTCGCATCAAAGATTTTCCAACCTTTATTATCTATAAATCTGGTGATATGAAATGGCGTCAAAGCGGTGCACTGGACGCCAACACGATCATTGAATTGTTAGAGCAATATACCTAAGGTATTGTATCCGAACCTTCTATGGCTTCTGATTCGAAAGTGCTTTCTGCATTTTCCCCTGTAAACAAACGTAAATACCCATTGAATTTTTCCATTTCAATTTTAATAAACCCCTCTTCTTCGTATAAACTAATGGTGTCTACCAAACTTTTGTAGCGTTCTATATCAGAATAAATTGTTTGAATGTATTTGGATTGATTTTCCTCAGAAACACGGCTGTAGTAGGTAAGGCTTTCTTGGTACTTCAAGGTCACATTTTTATAGAGTTTCCTGGCTTTTTCTTTGGCCTTTACTTCGTAATAGGCACCAATAAATGGCTCTAAAAAGGTATAGTATCCAAAGATGTCGACTGGCATTTTCTCCATCCCCAAGTCTGCGATTTCCTCCGCTTTTTTCAACTCATTTTCGTTGATAAGCGTTTCAATTAAACGCGCGATATGCCCCCTGTAAGTAATGCTGTTTCTTCGTGTTTCTACATCGTGGTAAACGTCTGGATTTCCACTGTTTCCCCATTTCCAGTTTTTAACCAGCTGGTACATTTTTTCTGAACCAATACGCCCCATGTCAAAAGGATTGTTATCTGCAATGGGGGTTTTAATAGGCACTAATTTATAAGCAAATCCGTCCAATTGTAGATAATCTTTCATCCAAATATAGTCGTCATCACCAAAAGCGCCCCCACTAAAATAAATCGGGCGTTCCCAATTATTTTCGGCGATGATATCCAGCATCATTAAGCGGTTTTTATAAATGGCCTGGTCCTCAATTTTAATATCGATATAGTCCACAATTTTAGCTGCATCTTTTTGGGGTACAATACCATTTTTTAAAACATTCTCCTTATTAACAGGAATTCTAATGTGTTCCGTTGGTGCGTAATTGGCTTCCAAGTCCTGATTGCGTTGCCCAGCGGTATCGTAACCTTGTTGTTTGAGGACGTGCTCATATTTGGTACGTTCATCGTCACTGGTAACAAAATCTATAAATTGGTGGATGTCCAATGTATCTTGTGTGACCACTTCTTTGATGATGTAATCTCTTGTTCCCCATTTGTATTTATCGTGATTAAGCTTTGAAGGAATGGGCTCGCTTTCATAAGCCTTACGCTTCATTTGATCAATGTACCAATCGACATTAAAAAGGCTGGTACAGACCACGCGAACATCGGTTCTGATGCCTTCAATTTCTTGTGCATACCATAGTGGAAAAGTGTCATTATCTCCAATGGTGAAAATAATGGCATTGGGGTCACAGGATTCCAAATAATTAACGGCCATGGCATGGGCCGTTCTTCTATTGGAACGGTCGTGGTCGTCCCAATTTTGACTTATTAAAATTCCGGGTACCGCCGCCAAACACAAAAGGCTTATGGCAGGGGCAATAAGTTTTGATTTCGAGTATGTGCTGAGCCAGTCATATATGGCATAAACGCCAATGCCAACCCAAAGGGCGAACACATAAAAAGACCCGACCACTGAGTAATCACGCTCACGGGGTTCAAAAGGTCTCACATTGGTATAAACCTGAATGGCAATCCCTGTAAAAAGGAAAAACACCAACATGGTCCAAAATACTTTTTTATCTCGATTAAACACAAACAATAAGCCGATGAGCCCCAATAAAAACGGCAATAGATAGTAGCTATTTCTCGCTTTATTTTCACTAACATCGCTGGGTAGGTTTTCTTGAGTTATCCCCAGTAAATAGGCGTCTATAAAATTAATACCTGTCATCCAATTGCCATGCAAATCCATTTTACCTTGAATATCATCTTGACGCCCAGAAAAATTCCACATAAAATAACGCCAATACATATACCCAATTTGGTAATCAAAGAGGTAATAGATATTATCGATTAAAGATGGTTTTTCAATGTCCAAATAGCGCCCATAGGTTCTTAGAAAATCATGATAGCCTTCATAGTCAATTTCGCCTTCGGCCAAAGCCGTCTCAAAGGTCTCGACCAAACTGCGAAATTCGTTCTGCATTTTGTATTCCGATTTTATCGAAAATTCTAAAAACCCACAGTACCGCATATAATTGACCGCATGTTCTGTGCTCCACATTCGGGGCAGTACAGAGCCGTGGTCTCCATTGTAATTTTGAATGGCGTTTACATAATCATTGACGACCACATATTTCCCTGCTTTCAGGTCTTTTTCATATTTGGGCTTGTCGTCTGTAAAGGGTTGATTCTCGTCTAAACCTGCATATTGATCCGTAAATTGTGGGCCATAAAATAGCCGCGTCTTTGGGTATTGCTCAAGGTTATAATAAGCCAATAATTCTCTGGCACTTGAAGGGTTGTTTTCATTAACGGGTACATTGGCATTGGCACGGATGGGTAGCATCAGCCAAGTCGTGAAACCAATGACAATAAAAGTCACACACAGCAATCCTGTATTAAGCTTTACTAGGCCTTTACTTTTTGTGTATTTTAGACCTAAATAAATGGCTAAAACCAGAAGAATAAAGGCAATGATGGATCCAGAGTTAAAAGGCAACCCAACACTGTTTACAAAGAAAATTTCTAAGGCACTAAAATAACGCAGAATATTGGGCGCTAATAGTTTAAATACAAACAACAAAATGGCGACCACTGTTACATTGGCAATGATAAAATTTTTAAGCGTGATGGTTTTATAGTTTTTAAAGTAATACAGCAGTCCTATAGCGGGGATGGTTAAAAGCCCCATAAAATGAACTCCGAAGGAAAGCCCCACCACAAAAGAAATTAAAATAAGCCAGCGGTTGCCTTTTGGGGTGTGCATCTCGTTTTGCCAGCGTAAACCCAAATAAAACATCACGGCCATAATCAAAGTAGCCATGGCATAAACTTCTGTTTCAACGGCATTAAACCAAAAGGAATCGGTAAAAGCAAAGGCCAAACTTCCCACAAAAGCAGCGCCTAAAATGCCAACTTGTGCGTTGGGATTAGATTCAGAACCCCATGAGGTTAATTTTTTTAGTAATAGAACAATGGACCAAAACATGAACAAAATAGTGAAGGCACTGGCCGCTGCACTCATCATATTTAGAACCAACCCAATTTGGGCGGGTTCTGAAGCAAAAATCGAAAAAAATGCACCAAGCATCTGAAACAATGGGGCGCCAGGTGGGTGGCCGACTTCTAGTTTGGAAGAGGTCAGTATGTATTCTCCAGTGTCCCAAAAGCCCACCGTTGGTTCAACAGTCATGGCGTAGATAACAAAGGCAAGTGTGAAAGCGGTCCAGCCTAAAATTAGGCTCCATTTTTTAAAATTAAAATTCCTCATGATCCAAATATACTTCTTGGCGAATTTAATAATAAATAAATTATAGAATCCCTATTTTAATTATTGATTGTTCAGGATTTAAATTATTGACATGACCAATCAAAATCAAATAATTATAGCTCTAGGTTTTTGTAGGCCTGTAGTGCATTGAAGTGAGACTCAAAGGCTTTGGTTCCAGTTTTTGTAATTTTACAGCTGGTTTTTGGATAATTTTTTTCAAAGCTTTTTGTGATTGATATATAATCGTTTTCGCAGAGTTTTTTTAGTTGTACGCTAAGATTCCCCTGTGTGCTGTTGGTTGCTTTTTTAAGGTAATTAAAGTCACAAGAGTCTACTTTTATCAAAACTGACATCACCATTAGCCGTATGGAATTGGTCAATAATTTATCGAGTGGTTTTAACATCTATTTTTTTAAGAAAAGTGTTAGTCCAGGCATAAAAAGCCCTGAAAATGCTGCAATTGCATTTATAAGCAACGGATTTATATCGGGCTTTAGTGTCAACAAAATACTACAACTTAGCACCAAAGCACCCCCAATGATTAAAGGCTTAAACCGAATGATAAATGCACTAATTAATAAAACAACTCCCAATAAAAAGAGTATGTCTTCAACAGGATTTTGTCTTTTAAATGCTGAGATGACAGCTATGGCCATCCACGCAACATAAAAAACGCCCCAAATTATTTTCAAGGCACGCCCCAAATGCGTTTCATAACCTTTTTTCACTCCTACTTTAAAGTTATATATGATGGTCATAAACATTCCAATAGCTGGAAGGACAGTCCAAAAAATGAGAGAGGAATAACGGCTTGATTGAATAAAATTAGGGAATGATAAATGAATACAACTCATAAATGTTATGAGTATACCCCAAAAAATAAAATTGACAGAAGTGGGTTTTAATTGTTCTTTGGTTTTGTTTATGGCATCATTAATAAGTTGAAGCTGATCTGAAGGGTTCATAAAAAATAGTTTTAAATTTTCACAAACATAAACAAGTTTATTTTATAAACCAAAAATCTAATCATTAATTTTGAGTAAAATGTTTGTGCAAACAAAGTTTTGTTCTAAATTTGCATCCTCAATATGAGATTGGCCTATGGTGTAACTGGCAACACGTTGGTTTTTGGTACCAAAGAGTCTAGGTTCGAGCCCTAGTGGGCCAACAAAAAAGCTTTAACTTCGGTTGAGGCTTTTTTATTTTTTGGGATTTATTTCAATAATCCTTTAAAAAAGTTTTAAAAATAACATCCAATCCTTTATATTTGCCCCAAGATTGAAAAATAAAATATGTGAGGGGACGGAAATGTCCCCTCTTTTTATACCAAATGTTTAGAGACACAGTTGCGGATTTATTAGAGGAGTGCCTACAAAAGCGCCCCGATTTATTTCTCATCGATTTTGAAATTCTCGATGGAAATACAATTCGAATTGTAATTGATGGTGATGCGGGTGTTTTAGTCGAAGATTGCATGTATGTCAGTCGTGCAATTGAGCACAACCTTGACAGAGAAGATCAGGATTTTTCGTTAGAAGTATCTTCTGCTGGAGCCCATACGCCACTAATAAAAGCACGGCAGTATCAAAAGCACATTGGACGGACGCTCAAGCTCGTGACATTTGACAAACAAAAATACGAAGCAGTTTTATCTGCAACGGAAGAAAAACACATTGTCTTGGAATGGAAGGCTAGAGAGCCCAAGCCCATTGGAAAAGGAAAGGTTACAGTTCATAAAAGAGCCACTATTGCTTACCAAGACATAGAAAAGGCACAAATAAAATTAGTATTTTAAGAATTAGAATAGAATTATGGAAAATTTAGCGCTTATTGAATCATTTTCGGAATTTAAAGACGATAAACTTATTGATCGTGTGACTCTTATGTCCATTCTTGAAGATGTTTTTAGGAATGCATTGAAAAAGAAATTTGGGGACGACGATAACTTTGATATCATTATCAACCCAGACAAAGGCGATTTAGAAATTTGGCGCAACAGAATTGTGGTAGCCGATGCTGATGTTGAAAATGAAAACCAAGAAATTTCACTTTCAGATGCTCAAAAAATTGAGCCTGATTTTGAGGTTGGTGAAGACGTTTCAGAAGAGGTAAAATTATTCGATTTAGGGAGGCGTTCTATTTTGGCGCTACGTCAAAACTTAATTGCCAAAATTCAAGAACACGACAACACAAACATTTACAAGCAATTTAAAGATTTAGAGGGTGAAATTTACACTGCTGAAGTACATCACATTCGCCACCGGGCTGTGATTCTTTTAGACGATGAAGGCAATGAATTGATTTTGCCAAAAGACAAGCAAATTCCCTCTGACTTTTTTAGAAAAGGAGAGAATGTGCGCGGCATTATTGAAAATGTTGAACTTAAAGGGAATAAGCCAAATATCGTCATGTCTAGAACGGCTCCGGCATTTTTAGAAAAACTTTTTGAACAAGAAATACCTGAAGTTTTTGATGGTCTAATTACCATTAAAAATGTGGTTAGAATCCCTGGCGAAAAAGCGAAAGTAGCGGTGGATTCCTATGATGATAGAATTGACCCTGTTGGGGCTTGTGTAGGGATGAAAGGATCTCGGATACACGGTATAGTTCGCGAATTAGGGAATGAAAATATTGATGTCATCAATTACACCAATAACCTTCAACTATATATTACAAGAGCTTTGAGTCCTGCGCGCGTCACTACCGTTAAAATAGATGAAGAAACCAAGCGGGTAGAAGTTATTTTAAAACCTGAAGAAGTCAGTAAAGCCATTGGTCGCGGCGGACATAACATTCGTCTTGCTGGACGTTTAACGGGATACGAGATAGATGTCTTTAGAGAAGGGGTTGAAGAAGATGTTGAATTGTCTGAATTTTCAGATGAAATTGAAGCATGGATTATTCAGGAATTTTCCAAGGTTGGTTTAGACACGGCAAAAAGTATCTTGGAACAAGACGTTAATGATCTTGTCAAGCGCACCGATTTAGAAGAAGAAACTATTGAAGATGTGCTTCGGATTTTAAAAGAAGAATTTGAAGATTAAAAAATTAATTATATTGGAGTCCTAACACAACCAAAGACTTCTCTGATTATCGAAAGATTAGAAACAAACAAAGTAATTTATGGCGGATAACGTTAGACTAAGTAAAGTATTGAGGGAATTGAATATTTCAATTGACCGTGCTATAGATTTTTTAGAATCTAAAAGCATTGAAATTGAAAAGCGGCCTACGGCAAAAATTTCAGCAGAAGTTTATGAATTACTTTCTGATGAATTTCAGAACGATGCCAGTAAAAAAGTAGCTTCCAAAGAACTTGGAGCGGCAAAGCAGAAAGAGAAAGAAGCCCTGCGATTAAAGCGTGAGTTAGAGATAGAAGAGAAGCTCAAAAAAGAAGCCAAAGCAAAAGAAATCATTAAGGCTAAAAAGGCCGTCGAAGGTCCAAAAACAGTTGGAAAAATTGATTTGAGCCCTAAAAAGCCTGTAAAAAAAGATGCTAAACCCAAAGAAGTAACCGCCGATAAAAAAGCAGAAGTTGAAACACCAGCGACCCAAACCCCAGATTCAACCCCTGAAGTGGTGGCAGACAAAAAGGAAGTTTCAGAGTCAACTTCAGAACCCACATCCGCCGCCGTCAAAACCAATTATGCAAAATTAACAGGGCCAAAAGCAACAGGTGAAACAATTGATTTGTCCCAGTTTAAAAAGCCTAAAAAAGAAACCTCTAAATCCTCGCTTGCTAGTACTGATAAAACGGCGGCTAAGAAGAAGCGTCGACGCATCAGTAAAGTTGATGGTAATCAGTCTCAAAAAGGCCGCCCAGCCAAGGGAAGAAATCAATCTAGAAATCAACCAAACAAGGTAGAGCCTACGGCAGAAGAAGTTCAAAAACAAGTCCGGGAAACTCTAGAGAAACTTCAAGGAAAATCTTCAAAAGGTAAAGGGGCTAAATACCGACGCGATAAGCGGGATCAACACCGTCAGCAGTCTGAGAAAGAGTTGGAGCAACAGGCCATTGAAAGCAAAACCATAAAAGCCACTGAGTTTGTAACGGCCAATGAAGTTGCTACAATGATGGATGTTTCTGTAACCGAAATTATCTCCGCTTGTATGTCATTGGGAATGATGGTTACCATGAATCAGCGACTCGATGCGGAAACCCTTTCCATTGTTGCTGAAGAATTTGGCTATACCATTGATTTTGTGACCGCAGATATTGATGAGGCCATTGAAGTCGTAAGCGATAAAGAAGAAGACCTAGTTGGACGTGCTCCAATTGTTACAGTGATGGGGCATGTCGATCATGGGAAAACCTCCCTTCTTGATTATATTAGAGAGGAAAATGTAATTGCTGGTGAATCCGGCGGAATTACGCAACACATTGGGGCCTACGGTGTTTCGCTGCCTAGTGGGCAAAAAATCGCATTTCTAGATACCCCAGGTCACGAAGCTTTTACGGCGATGCGAGCAAGAGGCGCACAAGTTACTGACATTGCCATCATCGTCATCGCTGCAGATGACGCCATTAAACCGCAAACAAGAGAAGCCATTTCCCATGCGCAAGCCGCAGGAGTGCCTATCGTTTTTGCGATAAATAAAGTTGACCTCCCAACCGCTAATCCTGAGAAAATCAAAGAGGAGTTGGCCGGCATGAATCTTATGGTTGAAGACTGGGGCGGGAAAATACAATCGCATGATATTTCTGCAAAAAATGGCGATGGTGTTCAAGAACTTTTAGAAAAAGTATTGCTGGAGGCCGAACTTTTAGAATTGAAAGCCAACCCAGACAAGCCCGCTATTGGAACTATCGTTGAAGCCTTTTTAGACAAAGGTCGTGGTTATGTTTCAACTGTTCTTGTACAAGCTGGAACACTGCGCATTGGGGACTATGTTTTGGCCGGAAAAAACAGTGGAAAAGTTAAAGCCATGCACGACGAACGTGGTCAGGACATACAAGAAGCCGGACCTTCCACGCCCATCTCCATTTTGGGATTAGATGGCGCGCCACAAGCAGGGGATAAATTCAATGTGTTCAATGATGAGCGTGAAGCCAAGCAAATTGCCGCCAAACGCACACAATTACAACGCGAACAATCTGTGAGAACCCAGCGTCACATTACCTTGGACGAAATTGGACGACGAATTGCCTTAGGTGACTTCAAAGAGCTGAACATCATACTCAAGGGAGACGTAGACGGTTCTGTAGAAGCACTTACAGATTCTTTCCAAAAACTGTCTACTGAAGAAATTCAGGTTAATATCATTCACAAAGCCGTGGGGGCCATTACAGAAAGTGATGTGCTTTTAGCTTCGGCTTCCGATGCAATAATTATTGGCTTTAATGTACGCCCAATGGGTAATGCCCGTCAAATTGCAGAGAAAGAAGAAATTGACATCCGTATGTATTCTATAATCTATGATGCAATCAATGATTTAAAAGATGCTATGGAAGGGATGTTGTCACCAGAATTTAAAGAAGAAGTCACAGGATCTGCAGAAATTAGAGAAACCTTCAAAATCTCTAAAATTGGTACCATTGCAGGCTGTATGGTCGTTAGCGGTAAAATCTTTAGAAGCTCAAAAATACGCGT
>CAJWDI010000048.1:0-14939 GCA_913031185.1 uncultured Flavobacteriaceae bacterium
CTATAAATGAGATAGTTAGGTCTGCTTAACATTATGACTGGCAGTCAAGAGGTCGTCGGTTCGAATCCGATCTTCTCCACAAGCAGTATACAGGTTAAAGTAGCTACTTTTTATAAAAGAGTAGCTATTTTTTTCATTTTTTTTCATTTTTAGTTTTCCTATAGATTATTTCCAATAACCCGCCAAAAAGAATGAATGCAATAATGCGTTCCAAAAGGCTTAAACCAATATATCTTCCACCAATAATCACGAGACCACCGATTAGAAATCCTAATATATTATAAGTCTTTTTAGTCATTTAAATATCTTTTCTCATTTAGTTAGGATTACAGTTTGTGAAGTTAGGTTGAGTTAGGAGTTAATCTTCAATTAACACATCATCTTTGTAACTCTTGATTTCTTTTATTTCTCCACTTTCATAATATTCTATATATTCTCCTTGTAATTTCCCATTTACATAGTTTCCTTTTTTCTTAACCTCTCCACTTTTATAATACCAAAAATATTCTCCTTGTAATTTCCCATTTACATAGTTTCCTTTTTTCCTAACCTCTGCACTTCCCGAGGTCGTTAAAGTGTAAGCACTTACATAATAAGTTATTGATTCTCCTTGTTTTTTTCCATCAACATAGTTTACTTTAGAGATAACATCTCCACTTTTAGAATACCAAAAATATTCTCCTTGCAATCTCCCATTCACATAGTTTGTTTTAAACATAACCTCTCCAATCTTATAATAAGTTATTTCTTTTCCTTGTTTTTTCCCATTTACATAGTTTGTTTTTTTCCAAACCTCTCCACTTCCATAATAAGTTATTTCTTTTCCTTGTTTTTTCCCATTTACATAGTTTGTTTTCTTCCAAACCTCTCCACTTCCATAATAAGTTATTGATTTTCCTTGTTTTTTTTCATCTTGTCCAAGAGAGCTAAAAAAAATAAGCAAAGCGAAGAGTAAGAGGAGTTTTTTCATTTAGTTTTAAATCAGTTAACTGAATATATTGTAAATCAAAAGTAATAAAACTTTGAAAAACAATTGATTAATCAAACTTTATATAACTTGATTATTAAAGTTGGTTGAGGTTTTTATTCACTTGACACTAATGCTTGAACCATCTCTTTTAGTTCATCTATCTCTGTTTGTTGCTCTTTCAGTGCATTGATAAGAACAGGCACTAATCCTTGATAGTTTACCGACTTAACACCATTACTTTCTGATACAAGTTCTGGAAACACTTTCTCTATATCTTGAGCAAGCACACCTATCTTTTGTTTCTGGTTATCATCCTTTTTCATAGTGTATGACTTACCATCTATTTGTAATACTTTGGCTAAAGTACTACCAAGAGAAATGATATTAGCTTTTAGTCTTGCATCAGAGTTAATGCTTAAATCTCCCGCTATTGTGGTAGTACCATCAAATAGTACAGTTAGCGCATCGCTTCTGTTGTCTGTATTTGCTCCATTTCCAATTACAAAAGCAGTATTATCTGTACTAAATTCTGTAGCGCTGTTAGTAACTGTTGAGCCTAAAAGATTGTGTTGTCCGATTACTAATGATGCATAATCACTTGCTTCTGTGCTATATCCCATAGCTGTAGAACGACTTCCACTTGCTGTTGTGCCAAATCCTATTGCTGTAGACCAATGTCCACTTGCCGTTGTATCATCTCCCATTGCTGTAGAATAATCTCCACTTGCTGTTGTGTCATCTCCCATTGCTGTAGAAGCATATCCACTTGCTGTTGTGTCATCTCCCATTGCTGTAGAAGCTGCTCCACTTGCTGTTGTTTGATATCCCATTGCAGTAGAATAATATTCACTTGCTGTTGTTTCTCTTCCCATTGCTGAAGCATCAGTTCCTGATGGATTTGTTCCATTAGTCGCTATTTGTGCATTTATGCTAAATCCAATAGCGAATGCTAAAAGTGTATATATTTTTTTCATAGTTTTTTAAATTGTCTTATAAAACTAATGAATTTATAGCAATATTGAATTTAGCTGAGGTCTTTTGTCAGAAGCTGTCTTAGATAGCTTGATAGTTTTAATCTTATTTCGAATTAATCTTGTCCCAAGAACATTAGACGGAGGAATTTTTTATGATTCAAAGCTCAATGGCTGGCCTAGTTAGTTGTGTGTCAAAAGTTTTGTTATTTTTGTTTAAGACCAACATAAATACTATGAAAACGCTTTTCACACTTTTTACGGCTATTTTATTAACAGCAACAGCCTTTGGGCAAGACATTGAACTCAACGGCACAGTGAGTGCTCAAAACAACCAAATTAAGAATGTAGCAGACCCTACTGATGACCAGGATGTGGTTACAAAGGCTTATTTTGAAAATAACACTACAAGCTCGGGTTTCGCTCCAGGAAATACTGCAGGTGATATGCTTTACTGGGATGGAGAAAATTGGACTCAAATAAATGCCCCAGAAAACAATGGAACACTTAAATTTTGCGATGGGCAGCTAACCTGGGGTGCTTGTAAAGCTGAAATTAGAATTCATGATGTTTTTGTTGGTGAGTTTATTAGGTATTCAATTGAAACAAATGGCAGCGATGTGTATGATATTAGAGGTTACATTAGCCAAGAGAATTTAGTACCTAATGAAAATGATACAACTTTTCTAGGATGGCCAAGCTGGTATGGAGCGCCAGGTAGTTACTTATATCAATTACAAGATGAAATTTATCTTGGTGACTTACTGAATACGAACACGACTTATTACATAATTCTAAGAGTTGAAAGTAGCTTAGGAATTTCTTATTCAGACGTTGTTCAATATACATTTACAGAATCAGATAATGACAATGATAGTGATGGCTACACAGAAAACCAAGGAGATTGTAACGATTCTGATGCCTACATCTACCCAGGCGCAACTGAAATATTAGATGGTATCGACAATGATTGTGATGGAAGTGTGGATGAAGACCTTTGCGGCAATGGTATTTTAGACAGTGGTGAAGATTGTGATGATGGTGGATTGAACGACCCAGCAAGCAATTGCTACGATTGTCAGTATTATGAAGACGCTGACAATGATGGTTTTAATGCCTATTTTGATTGTAACGATTCTGATGCCTCCATCTACCCAGGCGCATTTGAAATATTTGAAGATGGTATTGACAATGATTGTGATGGTATACAGTTCTGATGCCTCCATCTACCCAGGCGCATTAGAAATATTTGGAGATGGTATTGACAGTGATTGTGATGGTATACAGTAGGCTTTAATGAATCGGGTACAGTAACGGACATAGACGGCAACACATACGATTACCTAAACTATGTCAAACAACATTTATTGCCCTTCCATCCACTGCAATCAAAAGGCTATTTTAGCATTGGATGTACCCACTGTACCAAACCCGGGAAAGGCCGAGAAGGCCGTTGGAACAATAGCCCAAAAACTGAGTGTGGCCTACACCTTTAAATTCTTAGCACCCTTTTTTGATTAGGATTTTTCCGACACTAAGTATATTTCTTATATTGTAATGGCCCTCGGCATTTCTATATTTTTATCAAAAACGACTGTTCTATTTTTATTATATTTACACAAAATTCATGAAAATGAAAAAAATAAGAATTGCATTATTAGCCATTACTGTCATATCACTTTTTAGCTGTGTAGGCTGGATATGCAACCTCCTTGGCTGTTAAGTTTATATTGTGAGAACAATTTGCATTAAATTTTTGCATCAATGTAATTCATTGAATTATTATGGGTTATATTTTGATTTGAAAATTAGCCACAACAAATACATCAGAATTCGATTTTGGTGACATAACTGCTTTATGAAAAAACGACTCTTAATTTCCGTGCTATGCTTCTTTGGCTGTAACAAATCAAATCAAATTACCATTACCAAAGTTGAGGGTTCAACTGCTTACGAAAATGCAAAATTGCACTTAAAGGAATCGCAATCAACAGCAGCTGGGCATTTGTTCTCATTCGACTTGGAAAATTATGAACTTGGCGTACAATCTCCCAAAGCGTTTGACTATACCCTTGCAAATTCTGCAAAGGGGCAACACATTCATTTCATCATCAACAATGGACCGTATTCTGCCAAATATACGAAGGAGTTTGTCCATGACCAGTGGGATCAAACCGACGAGAATAATGTGGTTTTAGCCTTTTTATCGCGCTCTTATCACGAGTCCGTAAAAAATAAAAACGCCTATTTTTTGACTCAAATTGGCGGCGAAGATTCTGACAAAAAAAATTTATCGAAAGCATTGTTGTTTTACAGCCGTCCAAAAGGGGTTTATAAAGGTGCTGACACCGAGCGCGTTCTCTTGGACTTTTATTTGGTAAATACCAACTTAGCGCCCGACGGTAATAAAATCAAAGCGACCATTCAGGGCACCGAATTTTTAATTGATGAATGGGCGCCTTACTACATTGAAGGACTACCGAAAGGGGAAATTTCAATCACCTTAGAATTGTTAGACTCCAGTGGCCATCTAATCGACAGCCCTTTTAATCCCTCAAAAAGAACTGTGGTCCTTGAAGAATAGCTTTTTATAAGTTATTCAACAACAAGCCGTTGTGAAAATTTAGTTCCCATCCAGCTTATTGAAATTATTGGTCAAGAAAAATAAGTGGCTAAACTATGGCCCACCTTAAGCAGGATTCACTAGGGTTTTATTGTTTCTAGAAAATAAATATTTTTTTATAGCGTTATTAAATAAACCGTATATTTGAGTCTAACCAATTTGAACTTGAGGTCTTATTTTTTGCCAATTTTGTGTCTATTATACTTTTGTGAATTACATTCACAAAGAAGGCCAGACTTTTTAGACAAGCTTTATATAGAACTTGGGCTCAACTGGATTGACAATTCTGGAAAACAAGACCCTTTTTATATTCTTGAAGACTATGGTAACACCAGTTTTAGCTACCCGCTGAGAGGAGAATTAAATTATTCTTTAAGTGAGTCATTATTTATATATGCTTCAGCGTCAACCAATAAATTTAGAAAGGGCCAACGTATTGATGGTGTGATTTCTGAATCTTCACCGGTATTTATCTCAACCGATTTTGGGGTCAAAAATGTACTGTCCCTCACAAGGGGAATATCCCTTTTTGGCCAGTTAGGTTTAGGATTATTTAATGTACAAAACTTAAGTAAGCCCCCGAATATTACAACATCTGCTAATCTTGGCGCTGGTTTTTTTGTTACCATTATGGAGCCGTTTGATCTTGTTTTTACGGCCAATACAAGAATTAAATTGGGCAACACCGAAGCTTTTGGGCTTACAACACATTATCAATATTCTTTAGGGGTTAGATACAGTTTCAAAAAAAGGTACGACTGCTGTCGGTAAATTTAATTACACTCGACTCTCTATAATTGCAAAACAGATGCTTGTCGCGCGGAGGTTTATTTTTTCCTTAGTCCAAGAGGCTCAAACCAATGCTTAAACTTAGATCTGCTATATTTAGACCATGAAAAAATTACGATTATTTTACGTTTTATTTATTTTCGCTTGCTCTGATGGTGATACCAACCAGGACACACCAAATATGTGTATTGATGAAACTTTAATTGATTTGGATGTGGTATGTATTGAAATATATGCTCCTGTCTGTGGCTGCGATGGGGCCACCTACAGCAACGAATGTGAGGCAATGAGCCGTTATGGAGTCTTAGCTTATTCACAAGGTGAATGCAACTAAATAAATCCTAAGCGCCATTACACTTATTTTGCAATTTGGCCTCTGTTGGGCTTTAGCACCGATTTAATTTGTTCAAGATCCGCCTTAAGTACAACAGCAAATGCCAAGTGATGAAATTCATTTAAAGTTTCAATCCCCGAACTGATTAAGATTTTCTTTTCGATTTTAAAAAATGCTCTAATGTGTTTTTCGTGGTGAATTGCAGTCTTTTTTCCGTTCGGCCCTCTAAAATCCCAAATGAGTTTGATATTTCCCATACCCCGCGGCCGCTTAAAACTTCAGATGCCTTACTGTATCTTGGTTTTCAATTATTTGTTTTAAAGACTCTATACCGAGTTGAAGGTGTTTTTTATCAAATAAAGCCGAGTTGATGTTGTCATTTGCCTCTGTTTTGATCCCCTCCGGAATCATCGGTTGGTCGGTTACCAACAGCAATGCTCCAATGGGAACCCTGTTGTGAAAGCCTACTGTAAATAAGGTCGCTGTTTCCATATCAATGGAATAGGCCCGCACTTTTTTTAAATAATTTTTAAATTTAGTATCAAATTCCCAGACTCTTCTGTTGGTGGTAAACACTGTTCCTGTCCAATAATCAATTTTTTGGTACTTTAATGCAGAAGAAATCGCTCTTTGCAGCGAGAAGGATGGCATTGCTGGCACTTCAATAGGGAAGTAATCATTTGAAGTTCCTTCACCCCTAATGGCTCCAATGGGTAAAATAAAATCTCCGATTTGAATCCGCTTTTTCAACCCCCCACATTTACCCAGAAACAGCACGGCTTTTGGTTTAATTGAAACCAATAAATCCATGACAGTAGCCGCATTTGGACTGCCCATACCAAAATTTATGATTGTAATATTTTCAAATGTAGACGACGGCATATTTTTATTGTCACCGTCTACGGGTACATTATTTAATTTCGCAAATTCATCAACATATTTTTGAAAATTTGTAAGTAATATAAATGCGCCAAACTTTTCTAACGGTACCCCTGTATATCTTGGTAACCAGTCTTTTACAATTTGTTTTTTAGTTTTCATATGCGTTTAAAGGTTTTGTTTTAATGTGCTCCAAAGTCTGATTTAAAATAATTAGTATAACTTTAAATCTTTAGTAACTAAACGTCTTTCCAATAATTCCATTCACCACTTGAGATGTAAAGTTCAACAATTTTTTTGAAATTTACCGATTTATAAGATCTGCCACTTTTTAAATGGTTTGGTACAACGGCTCTTACAATCTCTTTAATTTCCTCTTTCATAAAAGTCTGTCCTCTTCTGCTGATGTCTTTTTGGTGGAACTGCTGAAGCGTATTTTTAATGGCGTTTTCTTTTCCTAAATAAAAACTGAAATGGTCAGCTTCAAATTTAACGATACAATTATAAGTTGACCAGCGCTTATCAAACCCTACGGCGACCACTAATTTATTTTGATCTTCACAATTTTTGATTTCATTTCTGAGGTTTTTTTCCTGGATTTTTATCGCATTGATCTCCTTGATTATTTTTTTCTTTTTATTTAGCAGTAACCTCTTTTTTGATTTGAGTGTATTCAGGCTATTTTTAAGATCTATCTTGGATGGATTCATTTCTAAATATTAATCGGGTTAAAACTCTATACTAAATATATGAATTTAATTTAAAAATATAGTAAATTTTTAAAAAAACAAACCTTTTCCCCCGCAATATTTTTACAATCGATTTAATTTAACCGTAAAACGTGTTTTTGTTTTGAAATAAAAGTTATATTGCACTAACAATTTATATTACTAATTAAAAGATAAAATTATGAAATGGTATTTAAAAATAATGGCGCAATATGTCAATTTTAGTGGCCGTGCTCGAAGAACCGAATATTGGATGTTTGTATTGTTTTACTCTCTAATATCAATTGCAGCCTTAATTCTAGACATCATCCTAGGATTTGACTTTAAATACGAGATCATGGGACAAACCGTCAGCACAGGTTACGGTTGGGGGTATCTTCTAGTCTATGCTTTGCATTTTCTTCCTGCACTTGGAGCGGTTGTTAGACGATTACACGACGTCGGAAAAAGCGGATGGATGTACCTTATTATTCTTATTCCGTTAATTGGGGTTATTTGGTTTTTGGTACTTCTTGTAAAGGACAGTCAAGAAGGAGAAAATAAATACGGGCCCAATCCTAAAGCCACCTCCTAGCCATTTTAAAAATTCTCAACTCATATTATACACTCACATTTAGCATTAATAAATTTGAGTATGTAATTAAAAGAACTCAATGCTAATACAAAAGGATTTTAATCGATTTGAGAACTATGTTTCTCAACCAGAGACATACAAAACCTTATTTGAGCCCCGTAGTCTTTGGGACAAAATGAGTTTTCACCTGGACTATGATAAACCACCAATTATTGAACATAATTGTATTATGGCTTTTTTTATCACCTCAAACAAGCGTGGCAAAATAAATTTTCCATTAAAGTTTACAAAGCTTTACAGTCATAAATCTCAACGCAGTTGGATCAAAATGTCACTTACAGGGAAACACCCAATTCTTTTATTTATAGAGCGATTTTTCTTTCATTTTGTAATGAGATCGATTAGAAGGACGGTCATTAGAAATTTTGATTTAAATGCATGAGAGATTTTAAATCCATACGATTCGACCTCAGTATTCCTATAATTTACCTCGTATTTTTTTTGAAACTCACCCAAAATCTGAGTGATTTCAGTTTTATTCTTGAGCATTTGTATTTAACCATTATTATCTCCATTTTTTTCTTGTCCTTCACTTTTAACACTGTAACCGTCAATCAACTAGGCATTTCAAAGTCATATTTAGGAATCTTAAAGTACAAGCAAAAGACTTGGCGTGACATAAAATTTTATGCCGAGGTTGACGAAGTTTACACAGGCAGGTATGCAAACACAACAGAAAGCCTTTGGTTTATTGATAGAAATGACAAGGTTTGTTTAAGAGTTCAAACTGAACACAGAAAAAATTTAAATGAAGTTTTGCGTATTATTGATAAATTTGAAGATAAGTATGAACACAAACTGAGTCAAAAAAATCCTCATTTTATGAAAAACGGGTGGACCAAAGTCAAATACAATTTGGTTGCGCCAAAAAATGAATAGAACCTATGAAAAAATTATTATTTCTATTGCTTTTTTTTAAAATTGTCTCATGCCAAGACGATCGCGATTGCTTTACCATCACCAACAAAAGCATTTCCAATGGAGAATTTCTATTGGTTGGCGTCTTTGATCCCAGCCAAAATACAACAGAAGATGATCTAACGGCAGGCTTGGCAGATGTCAACCTAGAAGTTAGTCAAAGTATATACAATGCCTATGAAATCGGAGACGTATACTGTTATGAATGAGTAGGTTATTTCTTTTTAGTCTAAATAAGAATTTTCTCAAAACAGCTATTTAAATTGTTTCTAAATGTGTAGGCTCATACTTTTGTTTAAAATAAAATAACATGGAAAATTTATCATTGAGTAACAGTTGTGTCAACTGCGAAAATTTTACAAAAACCTCACGTTGTGATTTTCATAAAATTGAGGTTAGCGAAAAATATACTTGTGACTCTTTTGAAACTAACCCTGCTTAAGACGTTGCATTAAAATCACAAAAATTTATATAACAAAAAAGCCATTGGGAAACCTATGGCTTTTTTTGAATTTTATTTTATTACTTTTATAAAACAATTTAAATTAATGTCAAATGAAAAAATTATTTTTTATATGGGTTGTTTTATCCCTCTCAGGCTGTAATCAAGCCCCACATGGTATTGTCAAATACGACGATGAAAAATCAAAGGCTATTGTAAAGGTTTTTGAGTCTGTATCTAAGGAAGATAATCGCTATTTAGAAACCATTTTTTCTAAAGATATGTTTATGGTTAATTCTTCTAGAGATACTATTTATTATAAAGAATTTATCTCCGGTATTGAGAATATGTACGAATTGTTCGACAATATTAGTTTTGATACGCCAGACGGCGATGCAATTGGCAGTGAAGTTGAGACCAATTATTACGACAATGGTATGGTATGGACGCAAATATGGAGCGTATTTTATGCCAAGGGAAATTATACAGGAGCCTCGGTTTCTTTTCCCTTTCATATTGCATATAAATGGGATGATGATAAAATCATTGAAGAATACCAATTTTTTAATCCCACTGTTTTTGAAAACGAACAAAATGCCAAAGACGGTTTAGCGCCCTAAGCCCTATTTCATTTTTTTGGGGACCAAAGGGTTGATGATATAAAACCAAAGGGGCGGTAATAAACTCAGCAATATGGAAGCCGGATAGCCCATTGGTAAGGTAGGACTCTTTTCATGGCTGTCCAGCAATTGGTATTTTTTAGAGGCTTTGAAATGGTGGTCACTGTGTCTGGTGAGCTCATACAATACAATGCGTCCAATATTAAAATTTGAATTCCAGGAATGGTGTGGCTGTACACGTTCATACCGCCCAGAAGGCAATTTAGATCGCTTTAAACCATAATGCTCTATATAGTTAATGGTCTCTAAAAATAGAAACGACAAAATTCCTACTGCTATTGAAAATAGCAGCACTTTTGATGAGAATAAAAAATAGACCGAAAACAAATATCCAGCTTGGATAAAGTGGTACCAAAACACATCATTTTTTAGGGACAGAAAACCTTTTTTTTGAGCCTTTAAAAGCTCCAGCTGCCGTTTCCATGCTCCAAGGTATTGCTTGGTTACCGAGCTCCACCAAAAAGAATAAACGTTTTGGTTGTATTTCGCGGTCGCGCCATCTTCAGGGGTGCCTACATGCAAGTGGTGCCCAAAATTATGTTCAATATAAAAGTGCATGTAAAGGCAAGGCATATATAGAAGCTTGCTCATAAAACGTTCAAAATAAGGCCTTCGGTGGCCGAGTTCGTGAGCTACATTTATGGCGTTGGTGGCCAATAAAATACCAGCAGAAAGGCCCATACCGATTAATTCATAAAGGGCGTATTCTGTGGTCTGAATTTTTGTAAAGACCAAAAACAAAAGGCCAAACACAATAGGGAGGTTGAGGTATAGCATCCAATCGAACACTCTTTTATTTTTTTTACTTAACACGGCTTCTTTAGAAATATTTGTTTGGGTTTCACCCGTAACAACATCCAGAACAGGCAGTACAATAAACGCATAAAAAACGGCAGCATAGCAACCAATTCCAGTCGCCTCGAACGCAATATACGCAGCAATTGGAACCGTATAGGCAAAAAGATATTTTAGATCTTTCATTTTATAAAAATATAAATTTTTTTTTAGTTCCTAATCACATGAAGTTCAGCCTCTAAAGCTGTTTTGGCATCAATCGCTTCAAGCGATAGCGCTGCACCAATTAAATTTTCAGATTCGTAGGGATCTGACACCAAATCATACAATTCTTGAGCGCCATTTGCTCTTACAATTAATTTATAATCACCATTACTTATAGCCCATTTACTGGCATTTGGAGACTCCATTTCAGAATATTGAAATGCTCTTTGACCATCATCAGTAGTTAATAAATTCATAAAGCTTTTGCTGTCATGAATCTCATCAGAATCCACCCCAGCCAATTGCGCGATTGTACTGAACAAATCTGTACTGGTCAGTAAATTATAATCATTCCCTGTCCGCTGTACACCTTTTCCAGAAACAAATAAAGGCACATTAATACCGCCCTGGTAAAGCGACCCTTTTACAGCATTATCAGGATAAGGACTTTGGCCCACTTCATTTGGTGTGCCATTGTCTCCCATAAAGAGGATGATGGTATTGTCTCTTTCTTCTTGTGTGAGTCCATTTATAAGCCTACCAATTTGAAAATCCATAGCTTCAATAGCGGCCAGGTAGTAAGGCATTGGATCTATACCCTCTGAATAGTTGGTCAATTCCCCTTGATTGTGCATAATGCTAGGTGGCTTATGAAATGGGGTGTGCGGGGCGTTATAGGCCAACCATAAAAACCAGGGCTGATCTTGGGCACCTACCCAATCCATTGCTAAGTCTGTAAAAATTTTAGAACTGTATCCCGATTGAAGGTTGGTACCCTGATCGTTTGTTAAGTTCCATTGGAAATAATTTTGAAGACCACCCCCCATAAGGCCCGCGTAATAATCAATTCCAAAGGCCGAACGATCAAGGCTACTGTTATTTCCAGACAGATGCCATTTTCCAATCACAGCAGAATTGTAACGGCTGCCTGTCTCCTCTTTTATGTATTTTTGTAGGCTTCGTTCAGTACTGGGCAGCACATCACCAGCCCATTTGACACCTGTTCTATAGCCATATTTCCCTGTTATAATGGAAGCTCTGGTTGGGCTGCAGGTTGGGTAGCTCCAGAAGTTCTGAAAGGTAATGCCGCTGTTTTTAATTGAATTGATATGAGGGGTTATTGGCTTTAAACTCCCTTCGCTAAAGCCAAAAGTGGCATCCCTGCCCATATCGTCTGCAATGATGAGTAAAATATTAGGATAGCTTTCAGGAGCGATAATGGGATCAACAGAATTATCGGAGTAACCACCAGAATCCGAACTGCAAGCGATAAGGCTCAGGGCCATAAGCAGAAGAAAAGCCCTATATGTATGTATTATTTTTTTCAAAAGCATTTGTTTTTTAATGTACTGTTTTTTTGTCATGTAATTTTAAAATTCATTATTTTTATTTACAAGTATTTTTTTTTAATTTCGTTATAAACCAGTAAACAACCAATTTATGAGCAATCAAAAAGATATTATTAAAGTTCGAGTACATGACGGAATTGTTGGCCTTTTAAACATCAGCTCCATTCTTTTAGCCAGCCAATTTGGCTTAAACTGGATTTACGTCGCCGTCGCCGTTGCTGTTTTGCAAATCATAAGTCCCGTTACAAAGTTTTGTCCAGTTTACACCATTTTAAACAAGCTGATGCCAGACACAACCCCAATGCAAAATGGGAAATAAAAATATTTAATAAACCATCAATATTATTAAAAAATCACTAACCAATTTAATTTTAAAAACCCCAACTGCTTGTTGGGGTTTTTATATTAAGCAATTTACAACCCTATGAAATTACTCAAAGAATTTAAAGATTTTGCCGTTAAAGGCAACATGATTGATATGGCCATCGGAATCATCATTGGCGCCTCTTTTAATGCCATTGTTAATGTCTTGGTTAAGAATATCATTCTTCCACCGCTTTCCTTGCTTTCAGATGGTATCAGTTTTGGAGACAAGAAACTTGTTTTAAGAGAAGCCACCGCCCAGGCTGCTCAGGTCTCTTTAGATTATGGTCTTCTGATTGAAACGGTTTTAGATTTTTTAATTGTTGGATTTACAATTTTTTTAGTGGTCAAATTCATCAATAGATTAAGAGTCAAGGCAGATGACGTACAAGATGTGAGCGTACCCACGCCTGCAGATGTCGAGCTGTTGTCAAAAATCAAGGACCTATTAGAGGAACAAAACAAGGTTTTGTCTAAGAAGTAGTGGTTTTAGCGTGTAATCTGGAGACATATTTCCCAATGACATCAAACTCTAAATTTACCACAGATCCAATTTTAAAGTATTTAAAATTGGTATGTTCATATGTGTATGGAATAATGGCCACGCTAAAGCCATTGTTTTTAGAATCTACAACGGTTAAACTGACACCATTAACAGTCACTGATCCTTTTTCAATGGTAATATTTCCAAGATTTGGATCATATTCAAAATCATAGGTCCAACTGCCATTTTGTGATTGCACATTTACGCAGGTCCCTATTTGATCTATATGACCCTGTACCATGTGGCCGTCTAAGCGATCGCCAAGTTTTAAGCCGCGTTCCAGGTTTACAATGGCACCTTCAGTCAAGTTGTTCAAATTGGTTTTATCTAAAGTTTCTTTGATGGCTGTTACAGAATACGAGTTTGGATTGCGCTTGACCACGGTCAGGCAAACGCCGTTATGAGATACACTTTGGTCAATTTTCAACTCTGAGGCCAAGCGGCTCTGTATCGTTAAATGCAAATTGGTCGCTTCTCTTTCAAGAGATTCAACGATGCCTAAATCTTCAATTATTCCAGTAAACATCCTTTTAATTCGTTAAATTTGTAAATTCAAAATTACAAACATTATACATCACTTTTGATGCTTAAAGATAAAAAAATAAAAGTCGGGTTTTCTATTGGAGATTTAAATGGCATTGGGGGTGAGTTGATTGTCAAAACGCTTCAAGATAAACATCTATTGGAATTGTGTACGCCGATTATTTATGCATCTTCAAAAATGATTACTTTTTTAGGGGTACACTTCGAAGTCCCATTTCGGTTTAACGGTATTCAAAAGACCCAAAATGCCCTGCCCTCAGAAATAAATGTACTGGATGTTTGGACAGAGACCGTGAATATTACATTTGGGGAACCCACTCGAGAAGCAGGCCGATACGCCATTTTATCTTTAGAAGCTGCGGTTAAAGATCTAAAATCAGCCGCTATTGATGTTTTGGTCACGCCCCCCATAAACAAATACAACATTCAATCGGATAATTTTCAGTTTCCTGGTCACACCGACTACCTCAACCAACAATTAGAGGGGGACAGCCTGATGTTTATGATTTCCGATAAGCTCAGAATCGGGCTTTTGACTGATCATCTTCCCATCGCAGAAGTGGCTTCTCAAATCAATGAAACCCTTGTTTGTAAAAAAGCTGAAATCATATATCAAAGTTTAAAATGCGATTTTGGAATTAGAAACCCCAAAATAGCGGTATTGGGGCTAAATCCACACGCCGGAGACAACGGGGTGATTGGGCCTGAAGATGATAGGATTCTAAAACCCGCCTTGCAGCGTCTTAAAGACGGCGGTATAGGCGTCGATGGGCCTTATTCAGCGGACAGTTTTTTTGGTTCAGATGTCTATAAAAATTTTGACGCCGTTCTAGCGGCCTACCATGATCAGGGCCTGATTCCCTTTAAAACCCTCACTTTTGGATCTGGAGTCAATTTTACGGCTGGGCTTAATAAAGTACGAACCTCCCCAGATCATGGCACCGCTTATGAAATTGCCGGTCAAGGCATTGCCAGTATCGATTCTTTTAGAAAAGCGATTTATTATGGGATTGATATTTTTAGACAAAGGCAACTCGTTAGGACAGACAATCAAATTTAAAACATATCATCTTCTTAAAATTAGAAACTTAAAAAGATGGAGCCCAGATAAAGTAAAGCTTAATAAAAATTTATATATTTGCACGCTTAATTATGTTGACTGATGAAGCCATT
>CAJWDI010000049.1:0-14735 GCA_913031185.1 uncultured Flavobacteriaceae bacterium
ATTTATGGTCGCTTTTAATGCCAATTTACCCCAAGACATTCGTGCCCTTTCGATTAAGCAAGTTTCTGCCGATTTTAACATCATTCAGGATTCTAAATTCAAAGAATACCATTATTTGTTCTCAGAAGGGCAGAAGTGCCATCCATTTTGTGCGCCAATATTAACAACTGTTTTAGAGCCTTTAAACATTGCTGTAATGAAAAAAGGCGCAAACTGCTTTCAAGGGACTCATAATTTTAAGTCTTATTGTTATAAGGCTACAGACAAAGGATTATACGAGCGAACTCTAGATTGTTGCGAACTGATTGAAAATACATTGTATCAAGCTAATTTTTTTCCAAAAAAAAGTTACATGCTTCGTATCATTGGTAAAGGGTATGGCCGACATCAAATTCGCTTAATGATGGGTGCCCTAATCGCATTGGGTAGAGGAGAGGTAGACCTTGAATTTATTGGGGAGAGTTTACAACCAAATTCAAAAGTAAAAATTAATTTTATTGCCCCTGCATCTGGTTTGATTCTTCATAAAATAGAATTTTAAAGTCTAAATCAGTTGGTCCTCCAAACGTGTTTTTAGCATTGAAAAGATACGTTTGTTAATGGCTGATATATGCCATTCATAATAATCCATTTCCGCATTTGTGAAAAGCCCGATAACAATGCCTAAAAAGCGTTGTTTTAAACTTGAATTTGTATTAAAATGCCGTTGAATTGCTTCGTGTTTCTCTTCAGAATTAAAGGTCTTAAAATCTTGTTTTTTACGTCTTAATTCATCTAAAAACACACTTACAAAAATAGTATTCTGTAATTTTAGAATAGGCCGTAAGACCTTGTTTTGAAAAACTTCAAGATCTAAGGTCTTAGTTGTGTTTTGTATGGATGGGATTTCAGGACGACCTTTCAAAAGGAATTGGTCTCTAGAATTTATGCTCATAAATTTTAAGATCAAAAGTAGAAGCGGCCGCAATAACATGGTCAAAAATATCAGCAATAATATATTCATAGTTTTGCCAGCGCTTATCACTGCTAAAGGCATAAATTTCAATGGGTAATCCCTTTTCAGTAGGTTCCAATTGACGGGCCATGATCATCAGGTCTTTATTGATGGCAGAATGGTTTTCAATGTATGATTCAATGTATTTACGAAACACTCCTACATTAGTGAGGTTTCTTCCATTAATTGACAGTGTTTTGTCGATATCATTTTCGGAATTGTAAGCAGCGATATCTTCGGATTTTTGAGTGATATAATCTTTGATTAAATCAACGCTTAATAACTTATTTATATCTGTTTCATTTAAATGACGAACACTCGACATGCGAATATTTAATGCCCGCTTGATGCGTCTTCCGCCAGATTGTGTCATACCACGCCAATTTTTAAAAGAATCTGAAATGAGGGCGTAAGTTGGAATGGTCGTAATGGTATGGTCAAAATTTCGAACTTTAACTGTTGCGAGATTAATTTCAATCACATCGCCGTCGGCGCCATATTTTTGAAAGGTGATCCAATCTCCGATGCGTACCATATCATTGACTGAGACTTGAATACTGGCTACAAAACCAAGAATCGTATCTTTAAACACCAAGATGATCACAGCTGAAACTGTCCCCAGTCCCGCCATAAATTCCCAAAATGTAATACCAGATACAACAGCGAAAACGGCAAAAACACCCGTTAACCATATGAAAATCATAAGCACTTGAATATAGCTATCAATGGGTTTGTCTTTTAGGCGATCAAAGGTTTTTAGAAAATCCCTTATAGATCTAAAAATACTGCTTAACCCCCATATAACAAGTGAAATACCGATAACTAAAATGAATTTTTCAAAGAAAAACTTCCACTGTGGGTGCTCAAAAAAGATATTTGGAATCGTTTTGTAGGCCAATATCAGAGGAAAAATATGGGCGATATTACGGGGCACTTTATGTGCAACCATAATGTCATCGAAATTTGTTTTGGAACGGCTTGCAATTTTGGAAAAAATGACTCTGATGATGGTGCGAATGATAAAATCTAACAAAAATATCACCAAAAGAGAGGCTATGACAAGTGCTAAAATGCTGGACCAGTCTGCAATTGAAGCGTTGAGTCCTATAGACAATAGAAGTTTTTTTAATGCATTAAGTAAATATTCCATTGGTTAATGTATTATGAATTAAACCTCGTTTAAGGATTTTTTTAATTTATAATCCACTACAAAGGTACCAAAAGGAATTACAGAAGCTACTAAAACACCTAATAAATTCTTTTTCACCCATTTATAATTAAAATACATGAACATTGATAGAACAATATAGGTTACGAATAGTAATCCATGTGGCATTCCCAATATTTTTACATAACTAGGATCATTATTAATATATTTTATGGGTACTGCTACCAACAATAATAAAATGTAGGAGAGACCCTCTAAAAAGGCAATTGTGCGAAATATTGAAATTATATGCATTATGTTAGATATATTTGGTGTAAAGATATGAATTATATACAATAGCGTTTATAATATTAATTTTACATAATATAAATTATAGTACAAATATAGATTGTAAGAAAACAGACACTATGTGATGTTAAAAATCATGATAATTAAACCATTAGCTGAAACAAATCAGGTTTATCATTGATGTAGTCACCAAAAAAATTACGCGCTTTTAGTTTAGTAATAAGCGGTTTTAAGTCTTCCTGGTCTTTCAATTGGATGCCAACAACAGCCACTTCATTCTCGCGGTTTACCTTTTTTGTATATTCGAAATGTGTAATGTCATCATTAGGTCCTAAAACATCCACAACAAATTCTCTTAAGGCACCTGGTCGCTGTGGGAATTTAATAATGAAATAATGTTTTAAATTGGCATACAACAGCGCTCGTTCTTCAATTTCAGAAGTTCTTGTTATATCGTTATTGCTACCACTCACCAAGCAAACCACATTTTTACCTTTTATTTCATTTTTAAAACTATCCAAGGCAGCAATACTCATAACACCTGCAGGTTCCGCTACAATGGCGTCTTTATTATACATCTCCAATATTGTTTGGCATATTTTACCTTCATGCACAGTGGTCATTACATCTAGGTATTTTTTACAAATTTCAAAGGTCAAATCGCCAACTTGTTTAACGGATGCCCCGTCCACAAATTTTTCAATTTGAGATAATTTCACAAGTTCTCCATTGTCAATAGATTTTGACATGGAGGGCGCTCCGGCAGGTTCAACACCAATAATTTTGGTTTTTGGAGATAATGCCTTCACAACCGAAGAAAGTCCAGAGGCCAAACCGCCTCCACCTACTGGGATAAATATATAATCGATAGGTACTTTGGACTGCTGGATAATTTCCAAGCCAACAGTTCCTTGTCCCTCAATGACCTTTGAATCGTTAAAAGGATGAACTAACGGTTTTCCATATTTTTTACATTCTGCCATGGCTTCTAGAAACGAATCATCAAAAGTGTCTCCTACCAAAACCACCTCCACATACGCTTTACCAAACATTTTAACTTGCTCAACTTTTTGATTTGGCGTGGGCGCAGGCATATATATTGTCCCTTTTATCTTTAATAAATTACAAGATAAAGCGACTCCCTGTGCATGGTTACCAGCACTGGCACAAATGATGCCATTTTTGGTTTCATCAGATGATAAGGAAGAAATTTTATTGTAAGCCCCTCTAATTTTATAAGATCTAACTTGTTGTAAATCTTCTCTTTTAAACAGCATATTACATTCGTACTTTTCAGAAAATCTAATGTGCTTCTCTAGTGGAGAAACTAAGGCAATGCCTTTCAATTTTTTTGCTGCCGCTTGAATCGCTTCAACCGTGGGAATGTAAGTTTTTTGAGGGTCCTTCATAACGCCGTATTTATTTATTATGCGACTGTTTTTATAATTTTCATATCCGTCATGGCCTGTCTCAGAACGGCGCCAACATCTTCAATAGAATGTTCTCTTATCTTTTTATTAACAGCAATAAGCGTTGCGTTATCTACGGCAGTGACCTCTGGTGAGTATGCAGTTCCAATAATATCTTTTGTGACAGTTTTCATGAAATCGACTAACAAAGGTTTACAAGCATGGTCAAATAAATAGCAACCATATTCTGCAGTGTCTGATATAATACGGTTCATTTCAAATAATTTTTTCCTTGCCACTGTATTAGCAATTAATGGGAGTTCGTGAAGCGATTCATAATAAGCGGATTCTTCAACAATCCCAGAAGCAACCATGGTTTCGTAAGCCAATTCTACACCAGCGCGTACAAAGGCCACCATGAGAACCCCATGGTCAAAATACTCTTGCTCAGCAATCTGTTCTTTTGTTGCGGCTGTTTTTTCAAAAGCGGTTTCTCCAGTAGCTGCGCGCCAGCTTAATAAATTGACATCGTCATTGGCCCAATCTTCCATCATGGTTTTTGAAAAATGACCAGACATTATGTCGTTCATATGCTTTTCAAACAACGGCTTCATGATGGTTTTGAGTTCCTCTGAAATCTCAAAAGTTTTTAGTTTTGCTGGGTTAGACAAGCGGTCCATCATGTTTGTAATGCCACCGTGCTTTAAAGCTTCTGTAATGGTTTCCCATCCAAACTGAATCAACTTAGAGGCGTAAGCGGGGTCAATCCCCTCCTCTATCATTTTGTCAAAGGACAAAATAGAGGCGGTTTGTAAAACACCACATAAAATAGTTTGCTCACCCATAAGGTCACTCTTCACTTCAGCAACAAAAGATGATGCCAAAACACCTGCCTTATGGCCTCCAGTGGCCACTGCATAAGCTTTGGCTTGTGCCCAACCTTTCCCCTGAGGATCATTTTCTGGATGTACCGCAATAAGTGTTGGTACCCCAAAACCTCGTTTATATTCTTCACGCACTTCAGTTCCTGGACACTTTGGAGCCACCATTATGACTGTTAAATCTTTACGGATTTGTTTTCCCTCTTCAACAATATTAAAACCATGAGAATAGGATAATGTAGCACCTTTTTTCATCAAAGGCATAACCGCATCTATCACATTAGAATGTTGCTTGTCTGGAGTGAGATTTAAAACCAAGTCTGCGGTAGGAATTAACTCTTGGTAGTTCCCAACAGTAAAGCCGTTTTCAGAGGCATTCTTAAAAGATTGGCGTTGTTGTGCAATGGCTTGATCTCGTAAAGCATATGAGATATCAAGACCAGAATCTCTCATGTTTAAGCCTTGGTTAAGCCCTTGAGCACCACAGCCAATAATTACGATTTTTTTATTTTTTAAGGCGTCTACTCCAGTATCAAATTCTGAGGTGTCCATGAATCTACATTTAGACAGTTGATCTAGTTTTTGACCGAGAGAGAGTGTATTAAAGTAATTTGCCATTTTAATTTTTATTTATTTATGAGTTAAATTGGTTTAGTATTTCTGAAATTTTCATTTCATCCTTGGTTACTGCAATACGACCTGACCGGACAAATTGCATGACGCCAAAAGCTTTTAATTCCCTGTGGAGCAATTCAATTTCGTGACGCCTCCCCGATTTTTCCAATACAAAAAATTCTCGGTTTACCGTAACGATTCTGGCATCGCTATCTTTTATGATATTTTGGATTTGGCGTTCTTCGAAAAGCAAATCAGATTTGATTTTAAACATACAGCTTTCTAAATAAATGGTTTGTTCGTCTGTATGATAAAAGGCTTTGATGACTTCAATTTGTTTTTCAATTTGCCCAATGATTTTTTTGACATTATCTTCTTTCATTTTCACAAGAACAGTGAATCTAGAGACCCCTTCTATTTCAGACTCCGAAATGTTCATGCTTTCAATGTTGATATGTCTTCGCTGAAAAATTGCAGAGATTCTGTTTAGTAAACCGATATTGTTTTCGGTGTATATAGAAATTGTATATTGTTTGAGTGTACTTTTCATAGCCATTTAATTTATTCTAATCGAATTTCTGAAACGGATGCCCCAGATGGAATCATCGGAAATACATTGTCTTCTTTCTCAACACAAACTTCTAAAAAATAAGCGTCTTTTGAGCGCATCATTTCTTCTATAGCAGTGGCTAAGTTTTCACGTTTGGTCACACGTTTTGCGTCTATATGATAGCCCTTTGCAATGGTTACAAAATCTGGATTTGTCATTTCTGTTGATGCATAGCGCTTATCAAAAAATAACTGCTGCCACTGTCGCACCATGCCTAAAAAGTCGTTATTGAGAACTACAATTTTTACGGCAGTTTTGGTTTGGAAAATGGTTCCAAGCTCTTGTATAGTCATTTGATAACCTCCATCTCCTATAATTGCGACTACTTCGCGATCTGGACAGGCCATTTTAGCACCAATAGCCGCTGGTAGTGCAAAACCCATTGTACCCAATCCACCGGAAGTAATATTTCCACGTGATTGCGTAAATTCTGCATAACGACAGGCAATCATTTGATGTTGTCCTACATCAGAGACAATGGCTGCTTTGCCACCACTTTGAATGTTAATTTCTTTGAGCACCTCACCCATTGTAAGTCCTTCTTTTGTTGGATGTAAATCTGCCTTTATGACTTTTTCAAATTCAATTTTAGAAAAATCTTTAAATTTTTTCAACCAATTAGAGTGAGTATTTTTATCAACTAAGGGTAAAATTTCACTCAAACTTTCTTTAGAATCTCCCAATACGGCAACATCTGTTTTTACATTCTTATCAATTTCAGCGGGATCAATTTCAAAATGAATAACTTTGGCTTGTTTGGCATATTCACTAAGTTTTCCAGTGACGCGGTCGTCAAATCGCATCCCAATTGCAATAAGAACATCACATTCATTAGTTAAAATGTTAGGACCATAATTTCCATGCATTCCTACCATACCCACATTCAATGGATGTGCAGTGTCAATGGCAGAAACGCCCATAATCGTCCAAGCTGCTGGAATACCTGTTTTTTCAACAAAGGCCTTAAACTCTTCTTCAGCTTTTCCTAAAATTACCCCTTGTCCCCAGACAATCAAGGGTTTTTTGGCCGAGTTGATCAATTCAGCTGCGGCCTGAAGCTGGTTTTGTTGCAATTTCGGGACTGGTTTGTAGCTGCGTACAACATTACATTTTTGGTAGGTAAAATCAAACGTTTCAAATTGTGCATCTTTGGTAATATCTATCAAAACAGGGCCAGGTCTTCCGCTGCGTGCAATAAAAAATGCTTTGGCGATGACTTCAGGAATTTCTTCAGCGCGTGTAATTTGATGGTTCCATTTTGTGACTGGTGTTGAAATCCCAACGATATCTGTCTCTTGAAAGGCATCACTTCCCAACAAATGAGACGGTACTTGTCCTGTGATACAAACCATTGGTGTAGAATCAATTTGTGCATCGGCAATTCCAGTGATAAGATTGGTTGCACCTGGACCAGAAGTTGCAATGGCGACCCCTACTTTTCCAGAGATTCTAGCATAGCCTTGAGCCGCGTGTGTAGCGCCTTGTTCATGTCGTGTCAACACATGATAAATCTCTTTGTGGTATTTATAAAATTCGTCATACACAGGCATAATGGCACCACCCGGGTAACCATATATGATGTCCACTCCCTCTGCGATGAGACAGCGAACAACGGCCTCAGCACCTGTAATTTTTTCTTTGGGGAGATTGTGGTAGTTGGTTCGAGATTTTATTTTCAGATTTTCCATAATTTTAATTCTTAAAATTCATCAGTAACACAACCTTTGGATGCTGAAGATACTGTTTTAGCATATTTATAGAGTACTCCTCTGGAGACCTTGAGTTCAGGGGCTTTCCATTGTGATTTTCTGTTTTGTAATTCTTCTTCGGAAACATCGAGTGTAATGCTGTTGGTTTCAGCATCGATTGTTATGATATCACCATCTTTAACAAGGGCAATGGCACCCCCTTCTTGTGCTTCAGGCGTAATATGCCCAACTACAAATCCGTGAGTTCCACCTGAAAAGCGTCCATCAGTAATTAGAGCAACATCCTTTCCTAATCCAGCTCCCATGATGGCAGCTGTTGGTTTAAGCATTTCAGGCATTCCTGGACCGCCTTTTGGGCCTTCATAACGAATTACAACAACATCGCCTTTTTTGACCTTACCGTCACGAATGCCATCATTGGTTGCATATTCACCATCAAAAACTTTGGCCTTACCCTTAAATTTCAATCCTTCTTTTCCTGTAATTTTAGCCACGCTTCCTTCAAGCGCTAAATTGCCATATAGCATTCTTAAATGTCCTGTGGACTTTATAGGTTTATCTATCGGTTTGATTACATCTTGACCTGCTGTTAATCCCTTGACGGTAGATAAGTTTTCAGCTAGGGTTTTTCCAGTGACTGTTAGGCAATCTCCGTGAATTAATCCTTCCGATAATAGGTATTTTAAAACGGCAGGAATACCCCCTACACGGTGCACGTCTTCCATCAGATATTTACCACTGGGCTTCAAGTCTGCTAAAAAGGGCGTATTGTCACTAATATTTTGAAAATCTTCTAACGTAAATTTGATATTAGCGGCTCTAGCAATGGCTAAGAAGTGTAATACGGCATTTGTTGAACCTCCCAAGATTATCACCAAACGAATGGCATTTTCCAGTGATTTTTTGGTAATAATATCCGAGGGTTTAATGTCCTTTTCAAGAAGAATTCGCATGGCTTCGCCAGCCTTTATTGATTCTAATTGTTTCTCTTGTCCTGTGGCTGGATTAGAAGCGTTATAAGGTAAAGCCATTCCCAGAGCTTCAATTGCTGAGGCCATGGTGTTAGCAGTGTACATGCCCCCACATGCACCAGCACCTGGACATGCTTTCTCAACAATATTTTGAAATTCATTTTCCGACATGCTACCTGCAACCTTACTGCCCCATGCTTCGAAAGCAGAAACAATATCTAATTTTTTTCCATTGTGGCAGCCTGAATCAATGGTGCCGCCATAAACCATCAAGCAAGGTTTATTGATACGAATCATAGCCATAAGCGCACCAGGCATATTTTTATCACATCCAACAACTGTGACGAGGCCATCGTAGCTCATGGCCTGTACTACAGTCTCCATGGAGTCAGCAATGACATCACGAGAAGGTAATGAAAATCTCATTCCTGGTGTCCCCATAGAAATACCGTCACTGACGCCAATGGTATTAAAAATCAAACCAATGACCTCTTTGTTAATGGTGCCTTCTTTAACCAATTTAGCTAGGTCATTAAGATGCATATTACAGGGGTTCCCTTCGTATCCAGTGCTTGCAATCCCAACAATAGGTTTATTGAAATCTTCTCTTTTCAATCCGATGGCATGAAGCATGGCTTGTGCCGCAGGTTGAGTTGGATCTTGAGTGATGGTTTTACTATACTTATTAAGTGGCTTCATTCAATCCGTTATCACTTTAAAATTCATATAATCAAAGCTAAAAAAAACGGATAATTTTAACTACCCAATAAAAAAAAGTAATCCAAATCCAATTGTAAAGAAATTAGCTTAAAGTGCTGAAATTGAACATATTATGTAAATAAAAATATGATGTTCAGAAAAATCAAAGCGTAGCTGACAAGCTAATACTTTTTATTTCCAATTGAAAAGCGCTATTTATTTTGGAGGCTTTTAAAAATCCAATACGCTCGATTTGGGACTGGTTAAAATTTGGAATGTCTAAGGTGTATCCTCGGAAGCTTGGATACATTTTATTCAGAGGGATTAAAATTGTTTCCCATTGGCCTGTGGTTTTGAAATCATATACATAGGAATGACGGTCGTATTTTGTGGCTTTTATTCTAAATTGAAACAAACTCCCGTCCCCTTTTAGCTGTAGTTCAATAACTTGATTTTTTACGGTTTTCACACCGTCTAAGTTGAGTTGAATAGAAGAAAATCCGCCATTATTTTCAATGGATACATTCCCTTTAAACACACCATTACCATCAGAATTTAAACTCAGCTGCCCATTAGAACGCCCGCCCATGACAATATCATCAACAACCTGCCAATTCTCTAATTTACAATCATGGTTAAATACAAAAATTGGATTCATCTTTTGTGTGTTTATTGTCAGTAAAATGAATAAATAAAGTCGCATTTTAAAACTAAATTTCAGATTTGATAAGATCAAAATTTTGTCTCAAATGTGAACGTAATTTTTTCTTGTAGTCTTCCTTAAGCCATGCTAAAAAATTATGCGTGCTTTTACTGATGCATTTTGAGTAGCGATGGATTCTAAAATCAATATCATCATTAAGTAACTTTACAAGCATCAATGCATCAAAAATATCCTCGCTATTTTCAACACATATCTTAGCGTGCTGTGCTATAGATCTTCTCAATACGACCTTTGAAGACTCTCCTTGTCTTATAGAAGCTACATAAGTTTTGTTGATATCGAAATAAACAGCTTTAGATTTATCGAAAGATTTTCGAATTTCTTCAGGCATTTCATAAACAAAATTACTTTCAAGCTCTTCATCACTTAAAATCCCATCTAAATAATGGCTTGGGTATTTAAATATGCGATGCCAATCTAAATTGGTACTCCCCCAGGGTCCAAATCGGTGAAAGTTATTTCCTAAATCTATAACATCAAAAGTATCTTTGTTTTTAAAAATTCGTGAGCCACGTCCAATCATTTGGTAGTACAATGTCAATGATTTTGTAGCGCGATTTAAGATGATAGATTCTACGCTTGGTTCGTCAAATCCAGTGGTTAGTATACTCACTGAAGTGAGTATCGCATTAGGTGTCTCTTTAAACCACTTCAGTATGTTGGCACGCTCTTTCTTTGTGGTGGTATTATCTAGGTGTGCAATGGGCATACCAGCGCGCTTAAACAAGTCGTATACAAATAATGAGGTATTGATGCCGTTGTTAAAAATTAAGGTCTTTTTGTTATGACAGCGCTCTGTGTAAGCATCCATCAGTTTTGATAGCATCTCATTATTGGTATATAAGTCTTCCGAAGATTTAACAGTGTAATCTCCGTTGGCGCCAACAACCAAAGAAGTCAGTCCAACATTGTAAGAATACATATTTGCACGCGCCAAAAACCGATTTTCAATAAGCGATTCAATGCTTTCGCCAACAATCAACTCATTGTAGTTGTCCGTCATTGGAAGTTCTATATTTGAGCTTAAGGGGGTTGCAGTAACGCCTAAAATAAAAGCTTTATCAAAAAACTTAAAGAGTTTGGTAAATGAATTGTAATGGGCTTCATCAATAATCACAAGACCAATGTCAGAAATGTCTAATTTATCGTCTTTAAGACGGTTGTTAAGCGTTTCTACCATCGCCACAAAACAATCAAATTTTTTTTGATCGTCTAATTTCGCCTTACTGTCAATTACTTTATTGGTAACGCCAAATTCGGATAACACGTTTGAGGTTTGTTTGCACAATTCAATACGGTGTGTCATTACCAAAACTTTTTTCTTTTGTGTTTTTAGGTACTGACTGACAATTTCTGAAAATATCACAGTTTTACCTCCACCTGTTGGTAGTTGGTATAATAAATGATAATCTTCAACGGCAGATTCAAAACATTGGAATATCTTTTGAATGGCACCTTTTTGGTAATGGTAAAGTTGTTTACCTTCTTTACGTTCTTCTTTTTCGTAAGTAGTTAGCATAATTAGCTTTGAGTTCAACTTTGCAAAAGTAAGACCTTTTTTGTGTTTTCAAAGACAAAGAAGTGAATTTTATTCAAAAATTTATAAAGTAAAATTTTCGAAATGCTAGCGCAATTTATTTTGTATTATTCTTATGTGTTTTTTTGCTGCCCGAATACATGTCATAACGGACGAGACGGGCCTCAAGTTTCGCATTATAAAGTTTAATTTTTCTGGAAGTTCTTAGTCCAATATGCTTTAAGGCTTGAAGATTTGATGTAATAAACCATGCAGTGGTACCCGCGTATTTATGCTTTAGAGTGCTTCCAATATTCCCATAAAAAGTTTCCATGTCCAGGTCCAGTCGTTCGCCATAGGGTGGGTTAAATAGCATATGAAGGTGATTTTCACCTCCTTTTTGTGTTTTAAAGAAATCTTCGTGCTTCACATAAATAAATTCCTCCAAATGCGCATTTTTGACATTTTCCAATGCTTTTCGAACGGCACTTGGTGACTTGTCAAAGCCCATTATTTTATGGTGAAAATCACGCGTTTTGGACAACAGAGAATTTTCAATTTTTTCAAACAAATCAACATCCCAGTCTTTCCAACGTTCAAATCCGAATTCGTTTCGCATTAGATTTGGTGGAATGTTGCAGGCAATCATTGCCGCCTCAATTAAAATAGTACCAGAACCACACATGGGATCCATAAAGTCCGATTGGCCATCCCAACCAGAAAGCATTACCAAGCCTGCTGCCAACACCTCGTTGATTGGCGCAATGTTGGTGGCAATTTTATAACCTCTTTTGTGGAGAGATTCTCCTGAACTGTCTAATGAAACAGAACACAACTTTCTATCGATGTGTACATCAATCTTAAGGTCCGGAAATCGAAGATCTACATTGGGGCGTTCGCCTGTTGAATCTCTAAAGCGATCTACGATAGCATCTTTGGTTTTTAAAGCCACATATTGAGAATGTGTGAATGTGTCTCCACTTAATGTAGCGCTTACTGCCAAACTTCCATCCACATCAAGATAATCTTCCCATCCCATGGATTTGATCTTTTTGTACAAATCATTTTCGTCTTTGACATGAAATTGCTTTATAGGTTTCAAAATTTTTATTGCAGTTCTCAAGCCAAGGTTGCATTTGTACATAAACCCTTTGTCACCTGTAAAACGAACATGTCTGACGCCCTTTTTGATGTATTGGGCCCCAAGCTGTCTGAGTTCTTTCTCTAAAAGTTCTTCAAAGCCAAACAATGTTTTGGCAACCATTTCAAAATTATCTTCCATAAAAAGTTTGAAATAAACATCAAAAATACAGTATTTTTACCAGCGTTAGTCCAAATACATATGTCAATTCAAAAAAAGTGGTTTCAATCTTGGTTTGATACTTCCTATTACCACATTCTATACAAAAATCGAAACGATGATGAAGCTCAGCGGTTTATTAGCAACCTTGTTGAATATTTAAATATTGCCAAGGATCAAAAGATTTTAGATTTAGCTTGTGGTAAAGGCCGTCATGCCATCTTCTTGAATCAAATGGGTTACGATGTTACTGGAGTAGATTTATCAAAGCAAAGTATAGATGCAGCAAATACACATTCGAACGATCGCTTAAAATTTTCCGTTCACGATATGCGAAAGCCCATGAAATCAAAGTTTGATGTGGTACTAAATATGTTTACAAGTTTTGGGTATTTTGATACTTTGGAAGATGACCTTATGGTAATAATGGCTATTAAAAAGAGTTTAAAAGCTGATGGTATTGGTGTTATTGATTTCATGAATATTGACAATGTAATCAACACACTCGTCCCCCAAAACAGTGTTGATATAGATGGCGTTAATTTTCAAATAAAACGGGTTTTTGATGGTAATTTTATTCGAAAATCAATTCAAGTCAAAGACGGAACTGAAACCTATAATTTTGAAGAAATAGTACGGGCATACAGCCACGAAGATTTTAAAACAATGCTATCTGCAAATGGACTTCAATTAATAGATTGTTTTGGATCTTATGATTTACAAGCTTTTGATCCAAAACTTTCTAGCCGACTCATTCTAATTTTTAAATCATCACTTTGACTTTTTCATGATTAAGGGTCTGATTTTAGGATTGTATTTTTGTTAAAATAAAGAAGCGCAAACAAGATATGGGCTTCTTGATGCGCTCCTTAAGTAGGTATTTCGGGCAAAAAAGGGCGATTTTGTTTTGAATTGTTTGTAATCCTTCCACTTTCGCTAATACAAATGTATGTACTGGACAACAACAAATAAAGGGTCATGTAATAAACGGACAAATGATGTAATAAGCGGTACTATTGGTGTAATAAACGGGTGAATAAAAAATGAATATTTCGGTTATTTATTGGAAATTGATTGCCATTGTTTCGAAAGTACGTACAAATCAAAGTCTTTATGGGCTGGTTGATATTCTAAAGTCCCATTTTGAAATTGCCTTTGCAAAATATCTTCGATTAAATAATCTTCTTCAGAAACCGCAGGATCAAAAGGGATTTTAAGAGACATTTTAAATAATTTAGCGGTGTTGTTATACCAAAAAGCACGCCAACCACTTCGGAGATCCTTAATGAGATCAAAGGCCGTCTCCCCTGTTTGACGGTGGATTAATTTAATCAGAATTTGACCTTCGGTAATTGTGAATTTTTTGAGCTTTTCAGAAAATTCATCCTCTACAAATTTTTGAACCCGGCGGGTGTATTGTTTGCGCTTGCGTTTACTCTTGACGCTTTCAATTCTTTCGTTTAATGTTTCAAGTCTTTCAGCAGCTAATTTGGCATAGGGATAGACTTTAATCGTTTTACGTTGTAAGATTAAATAGCGGCGGCGGTCTTCTTTAGATTTAATGCGCAATTTTGGGAGAATCACAACCTCTGATAAATTGATCGAACTGTTGGTGATGGTATCCCCCACAATCATTAAAAAAGGCTTTTGAATTGAATCTGTGTCAAATATTGGGGTTTGACTCTCGCAGATAAAGAATGTAAATAAATAAAATAAAGTTGTCTGTCTAATCATGGTATATCAATCCTTTTCAAAGTTAAAAAATATGTTGTAATCCTGCTTCTAAAATCGTAGAGTTTTGTTATTTTTAACCAAAATATAAACAATGGCCAAAAAGAAAATTTTAAACAA
>CAJWDI010000050.1:0-14401 GCA_913031185.1 uncultured Flavobacteriaceae bacterium
TTAAAAAAGCTGCCGCTATTGCCCAGTTTTTTAGGGTCTGGTAATTTGGATTGTCGAATGGCAATAACTGCTTTTGAAACATCTTGAATTGTGGGCGCTAAAACACCCATTTGTTTCAATTCGGCAGTGATAGCGCCGTAAGCGGTTTTCAGTTTGTGATCAACGTTGGTCAGCTCAAAAGTCACCGCAGTAATAATATACTGTCCTTTGAATTCCGATTTAAACACAGAATTTCTATATCCAAATTTACAATCTTCCTTTGAAAATATTTCGACTTCAAGTGTTTGTAAATTGATTGCTTCACAACAAACAAAACTGTCTTTTAATTCCACCCCATAGGCCCCAATGTTTTGGATGGGTGCTGTACCAATGTTTCCTGGAATTAGTGATAAATTTTCTAATCCTCCCAAATTTCGCTTTAAGGTCCACATCACAAAGTCGTGCCAGTTTTCTCCTGCAGCCACCTTAATTTGTGTTGTTGAGTCGTTCTCTTCGCAAATTTTAATGCCTTTTAAGTTGATGTGTAATACCAATTCTTCTACATTTTTTGTCAGTAGAATGTTGCTGCCCCCACCCAAAACCAATAATTTTGAGGGATTTGCCTTGAGTATACTTTTTAAATCCTCAAGTGACTCAACTGAAGCAAATGCTTGGGCACTGACATCTATGCCGAAGGTATTATAGGGCTTTAAAGAAACATGCTTTTTAATCATTCCAAATTTTTGTAAACTTTCAACCCTTGCTTCAGAATATTAACAGATTTAATTAGATCCTCTTTTTTTAGCACGTACGCAATTCGCAACTGATTTTTACCAAGGCCAGGGGTGGCATAAAACCCTGCAGCAGGCGCCACCATGATGGTTTCATTTTTAACTCTAAATGCTTCTAAAAGCCATTGCGCAAAGGCATCGGCGTTAGAAATGGGAAGTTCGACAATACAGTAAAATGCCCCTTTCGGCTTTGCTACTTTTAACCCTGTAATTTTTTGGAGTTCTTGAATTAAGATATTTCGACGCTCCATATATTCTTCAATGACTTCATCAAAATAGGAATCGGGGGTGTCTAGTGCAGCTTCGCTGGCAATTTGTGCATAGGTAGGCGGGGAGAGGCGTGCTTGAGCAAATTTTAATGCTGTTTCATGGACTTGTTTGTTTTTGGTCACCAAACATCCAATGCGTGCGCCGCACATGCTGTAGCGTTTAGAAACAGAGTCAATCATTATGGCATGTGCATCCAGTCCTTCAATCGTCATAATAGAATGGTGTTCTTCACCATCGTAAGTAAATTCTCTATAAACTTCATCGGCAATGAGAAATAAATCGTGTTTTTTTACTAACTCGGCAAGTTGAGAAATTTCTGCTTTACTGTAAAGATAGCCTGTAGGGTTACCCGGGTTGCAAATAAGAATCGCTTTTGTCTTAGGGGTAATTAAGGCTTCAAAATCTTTAATTGGTGGCAGTGCAAAATTATTATCAATTTCAGAAACAACAGGGACAACATTCACCCCTTGAGCGACAGAAAACCCATTGTAATTGGCGTAAAATGGCTCTGGTATGATTATTTCATCACTCGGGTCCATGATGCTTCCAATGGTGAAAAGAAGCGCCTCGCTACCGCCTGTAGTCACAAGGATGTTATCTGCCTCAACTGCGATATGGTGTTTTTTATAATAGTGCGCTAACTTATTTCGGTAGGCCTCAGACCCCTCAGAGCGGCTGTAAGCCAAAACATTGAGCGTGTTATTTTTAACAGCATTAAGGGCTAATTCCGGCGTTTGAATGTCAGGCTGGCCAATATTTAAATGGTAAACATGTACACCTTCAGATTTTGCTTGTTCTGAATAGGGCACTAGTTTTCGAATGGGTGAGGCGGGCATTTGAATCCCTTTATTTGATATTTTTGGCATCTGAAATTCTATCGAGGTTCAAAGTACAAATTTATTTTAAAGTTCGTTTACAATAAAATAGATTTCCAATTAATTGTCATTTATAAATAAAAAAACACCTAAGAATAGGTGTTTTTTTGTTTAAATATCTTAGTATTATTTACTTTTCCACGACACTTTTTGTGGTCGGTTTTAAAACATTTGTTTTGCTGGGGTCAATCACATTTCCTTTAATTTTAAGGGCCACTGTTGGGGTATCTGCATTGGAAGTTACCGTAATAGTTTTTCGGATAGGGTTGACTCTTTTGGTATCGTATTTAACCTGAATTTCACCATCTTCACCAGGAAGAATTGGCGCTTCGGGTTTTTTTGGAACAGTACAACCACAGCTAGACTTAACAGCACTGACGACTAGAGGTGCATTGCCAGTATTTTTAAATTTAAAAACACGAATACCATCGGCACCTTTTTCAATAGTCCCATAATCGATAACTGTAGTTTCAAATTCAATTTTGGCCATTTTTTCTTGAGATGAAAGCGTCATTGTAAAGAAACCGATAAGTAAAATTGCATATATTTTTTTCATGCTTTTAATTGTTTGTTGATTTGTAAATTTAAAGAATTTTTATTCAATCAAAAAATCTGTCTTTATAATTGTAGTTTTTTTAATTTTAAAGCACGTAAAATATAAGTACTTTTGTCTACTTTAACACAAAAATCATTCCAATTGTATGAGCATTCCATCTAAATACGATTCAGCTACAGTTGAGCAAAAATGGTATGACTATTGGATGAAGCATAATTTTTTTCATTCAACGCCGGATGAAAGGACGCCCTACACTATTGTCATCCCCCCGCCAAATGTCACTGGTATTTTACACATGGGCCACATGCTTAATAATACCATACAAGACGTTCTCATAAGGCGTGCACGGTTGCAAGGTAAAAACGCGTGTTGGGTACCGGGCACGGACCATGCTTCCATAGCAACTGAGGCCAAAGTGGCTGCAAAGCTCATGGAAAAAGGGATTGATAAAAACGATTTGAGCCGTGAGGAATTTTTGACACATGCTTGGGAATGGACTCACGAATATGGTGGTGTTATTCTAAATCAACTCAAAAAGTTGGGTTGTTCTTGTGATTGGGAGCGCACCAAATTCACGCTAGACAAGAATATGAGCGAATCCGTTATTTCTGTTTTTATAGATCTTTATAACAAAGGTTTAATTTATAGAGGATTCAGAATGGTTAATTGGGATCCAAAAGCACAAACGACCTTGTCAGACGAAGAGGTGATTTACGAAGAGCGACAAGGCAATTTATACCATGTAACATACGCAATTCAAGGCAGCGATGAGCAACTTACCATTGCCACCACGCGTCCCGAAACGATTTTAGGAGATTCTGCTATTTGTATCAACCCTAACGATGATCGATACGGGCATTTAAAAGGGAAAAATGCAATTGTTCCTATTTGTAACAGAGTTGTTCCAATTATTGAAGATGAATATGTCGATATAGAATTTGGTACAGGATGTTTAAAGGTAACCCCTGCCCACGACGAGAATGATAAAATATTGGGGGATAAGCATGGCTTAGAAGTCATTGATATTTTTAACCCAGATGCCACGCTTAATAGTTACGGATTGCATTATGAAGGAAAAGACCGTTTTGTAGTGCGTAAAGAAATTTCAAAAGAATTAAAAGCCAAAGGCTGTCTGGTCAAAACAGAATCTCATTTGCACAAGGTGGGAACCTCTGAGCGTACCAAAGTGGTGATTGAGCCGCGGCTTTCTGACCAGTGGTTTTTGAAAATGGAAGGCTTGGCAAAACCTGCTATTGAAGCCGTTTTAGACACTGAAACCGTTAAATTATTTCCTAAAAAATTCAATAACACCTACCGCCATTGGATGGAGAACATTCGGGATTGGAATATTTCAAGACAGTTGTATTGGGGGCAACAAATACCTGCCTATTATTTCGGGGACGGAAAGGACGACTTCGTAGTAGCAGATTCCAAAGAAGCTGCGCTTGAACTGGTGCATAAAAAAACTCAAAATACCAACTTAAAAATTGAAAATTTAAGACAAGATTCCGATGTTTTAGACACTTGGTTTTCATCTTGGCTTTGGCCGATTTCTGTCTTTGATGGTATAAGAAATCCCAACAATGAAGAGATCAATTATTATTACCCAACCAATGATTTGGTTACTGGACCAGATATTTTGTTTTTCTGGGTGGCCAGAATGATTGTTGCTGGTTTTGAATTTAGAGATGCAAAACCGTTTCAAAATGTTTATTTGACGGGATTGGTTCGAGATAAGCAGCGTCGAAAAATGAGTAAATCTTTGGGTAATTCTCCAGATGCTTTAAAATTAATCGAGGATTTTGGAGCTGATGGGGTGCGGGTAGGGCTCTTATTGAGTTCTGCTGCAGGCAATGATTTATTATTTGATGAAGCGCTCTGTCAACAAGGAAAAGCATTTGGAAATAAAATTTGGAATGCTTTTCGACTTATTGATGGATGGGAAATTGTTGAAATAGATCAACCCGAACATGCGGCCATTGCATTGGAATGGTACGCCTCTAAATTTCAAAAAGTTTTATCTGAAATTGAAGACCATTTTAGTAAATACCGTTTGAGTGATGCTTTGATGGCCATCTATAAGCTTGTATGGGATGATTTTTGTTCTTGGCTGCTCGAAATGATCAAGCCCGATTATGGGGCACCTATCGATCAAAAAACACATGCTACCGTTGTACACTTGTTGGAAGAAAATTTGAAAATTTTACATCCTTTTATGCCATTTTTGACAGAAGAAATATGGCAATTCTTAAAAACTCGCACCCCAGATCAAGCGCTTATTGTTTCTAGTTGGCCTGCATCCGCATCTTGCGATACTGCATTGTTGGAAGAATTTCATTTTGCTTCGGAGGTGATTTCTGGCATCCGAAATTTACGTAAACAAAAACAAATTCCATTCAAAACAACAGTTGAACTTCATGTGATCAATAAGGCCTCAAGTACTCAAAAATTTGATGGTTTAATTTCTAAGCTCGGCAATATTTCTAAAATTAATTATACAGATAGTTCCGTTGAAAAAGCATTTTCGTTTCGTGTACAGTCCAATGAGTACTTTCTAGTCGCTGATGTAACCATTGATTTAGAGGCTGAGGTTGCCAAAATCAAAGAAGAATTGAACTATACCAAAGGATTTTTAAAATCTGTCCAGAAAAAACTTTCTAATGCGCGTTTTGTATCGAATGCTCCCGAGCAAGTGGTGACTAGTGAAAAGAAAAAAGAAGCCGATGCCTTGGCAAAGATTCAAACCTTAGAATCAAGCTTGAAAAATCTGTCCTGAGTTTAGGTTCTGTAAAGCAAATATTTTTTTGCCAAATCTATATAACGTCTTTTGGCTTCGTCCTCAGAAATATTTTCAACCTGAAAAAGTGCATTTGTTTTAAATGCGTTTATGATGGCTTTACTGCTGCCTGGTCGGCTGTAATCATTTGTGGCTTTTTTGTAGTAAGCATAAAGTTTTAACAAGGTGTCCGCAGGAAATGGTTCCTTGTGATCGTTGATGCTTTTAACAGCCATATCGAATTCACTATCTAAGTTACTTTGCTCCATTTAAAGTTTTGCAATGACTGTCTCACCACCTCTAACTTTTTGATTGAGTTTAACATCGAGTTTGGTATCCAAAGGTAAAAATAAATCTACTCTTGAACCAAATTTTATAAAACCAGCGTCACTTCCCTGAATTACATTTTGATCTTTTTTAGCATAATTAACGATGCGTCTAGCCAGGGCTCCAGCAATTTGACGGTAAAGCACTTTACCGAATTTAGGATTTTCAACAACCACGGTTGTACGCTCATTAAGTTCACTTGATTTCGGATGCCATGCCACTAAATATTTTCCAGGGTGGTACTTGCTAAATAGCACCTTACCCCCAATAGGATAGCGTGTTACATGTACATTGATTGGTGACATGAAAACACTTACTTGTAAACGTTTATCCTTAAAATATTCAGGCTCTTGTACTTCTTCAATTACAACAACTTTGCCGTCTACAGACGATATGACATGTGCATCGTCTGGTTGGGTGTTGCGTTTGGGATTTCTGAAAAATTGTAAAATTAAAATAAAAACAAGGAGTAATCCAATTTGCAGTGTTTTGACCAGCCATGGAATACCAATGAAATCCATCACTAAGAATAAACTTCCAACAATGATTAGAGTTATAAAAATAATGGTCTGTCCTTCTTTATGAAACATAATTTAATAGTCTTAAAAATAAATAAATAAAAGGGGCCACAAATATGGCACTGTCCAAACGGTCTAACAATCCACCGTGGCCAGGCATTAATGTCCCGCTGTCTTTAACGCCAGCTTGGCGTTTGTATTTGGATTCTATCAAATCGCCAATGGTTCCAAACACACTCACAAGAACACTTAAAACGAGCCAGCTTGTGAATTGTAATTCATTAGTGAATTTAAAAATAAAAAAACTTCCTATGGCCGAAAAAAATACCCCACCTAAAAATCCTTCCACTGTTTTTTTTGGAGACACACTTTCAAATAATTTTTGCCTTCCATAATTAGAGCCCACAAAGTACGCAAAGCTGTCATTGATCCAAATTAGGACAAACATTCCAATAATAATATTTGGATTATAGGTCCCAAAATTAAAAGCAATTAATGCCAAGAAAACAATGCCACCGCTAATATAGAATGTAGTATTGATGTATCGGTTGGTGAGCAGTTTTGGCAGACTTTTAGAAGAGAAAAGATCGCGGGTTAAAAACAACAAAACAAAAATACTAATAACATGAAGTATTTGAGAGGCTTCGTTAATCCCAAAAGCACTATCAATCAGTACATCCATAAACCCAAATGCAAATATAAGTGCTGTGAAAATGACATAAGAAGGCCTATTTTTTTGACCTATAAGTTTGTTGAATTCATATAGACAAAGAAACCCAAAAACCAATAAGAGGGTCAAAAATGTAAATTTGTTTTGTGCCGCAAAAACCAAAAGTATTGCGAACAAGGTTCCTGAAATGGCTCTTTTTGTTAATTTTTCCAAAGCGTGGTTATAAATCTTCTAGCAAGAGCAGGTATAAGTTTTTTGTACTACTTCCATAGTTCATAAAATTGGCTTCATCATCAATTTTAAAATGTTTAATGGTTGTAATGTTTGAGGGGATTTTTTTCTTATTCTTGACTTTAATTCCTTGAAGCCCTTGCCCAATGGTTTGTACAATTTGGCTTGTACTTGCAAAGACAATGAAGTTCTTTGGTAATTCTTTTAGTTTTTTTTCTGCAATTTGGTTGGAAGAAATAAGCAAAGAACCATCGTTGGCAATTAAGTATTCACAAGTTGTAAATAGAAAGTAGCCATCGTTTATATTTTTTGTTGTTTGCCATTCAAAATTCTTAAACTTCTGTTTGAGTTTGGAGTTTAAAATCAATGCTGTTTTGTCCTTCCAATTATTTTCTTCTAATATTTTTTCTAAAAATTCTTGCGCTTCTTCAAGCGACTCTGAATAAAGAAATTTTCCGCCATTTTGATTAAAATTAACCGTGAAGAGTTCGTCAACTGGGAGCTCTTTTTTGGGTAGATATTTATCGCGCTCTTCTTCTTCTGGAATCTTTTTTTCCTCTTTAGATTTGGCGCTAAATATTTTCCGAAATAGATTCATTTAGAAGAGTGAGGTTTTAAAAGAGCTCAATACACCAAAGATAAAAAATTAAACAAAAAGAAGTTTAAATTAGTGTAAAATTATGCTATTCTTCTTCTTCTGTTTTTTCTACCTCAGCTTCAACTTTAGAAGTTTCGTAGGGGCGTTTTCCAAAAATAGTTTCCAGATTATCTTTGAAGATGACTTCCTCCTTTAGAAGCACCTCCGCAAGTTCAATAAGTTTGTCCTTGTTTTCATTTAATAATGCTATAGCACGTTGGTATTGCGCTTCAACTATATCAGATATTTCTTTATCTATAAGCTCGGCTGTTTGCTCGCTGTATGGTTTTGTAAAGCCATATTCATTTTGCCCAGAAGAGTCGTAATAAGTTAGGTTTCCAATTTTATCACTTAAACCATAAACAGTGACCATGGCTCTGGCTTGTTTGGTCACTTTTTCTAAGTCACTCAATGCACCGGTTGATATTTTATTAAAAATAACTTTTTCGGCGGCCCTACCTCCCAAGGCTGCACACATTTCATCCAGCATTTGTTCTGGCCTAACGATCAAGCGTTCTTCCGGTAAGTACCAAGCTGCTCCCAACGAACGTCCTCGGGGCACAATAGTTACTTTAACTAAGGGTGCGGCATGTTCTAACATCCAGCTTACAGTGGCATGCCCCGCTTCATGGTAAGCAACTGCTTTTTTCTCATCTGGAGTGATGATTTTATTCTTTTTCTCAAGGCCACCGATGATACGGTCTACTGCATCTAAAAAGTCTTGTTTTTCAACTGCTTTCTTTCCATTTCTGGCGGCAATTAGGGCTGCTTCATTACATACATTTGCAATGTCTGCACCCGAGAATCCTGGAGTTTGCTTGGATAGAAAATCAGTATCTAGGTTCTTGGATTTTTTCAAGGGTTTTAGATGCACCTCAAATATTTCTCTGCGTTCGCGGATGTCTGGTAAGTCTACATATATTTGACGGTCAAATCGACCGGCACGCATCAGTGCTTTGTCCAGAACATCGGCGCGGTTGGTGGCCGCAAGTACAATCACATTGGTGTTCGACCCAAAACCATCCATTTCTGTTAAGAGTTGATTCAATGTGTTTTCCCGTTCATCATTTGAACCTGAAAAATTACTTTTACCTCTGGCGCGGCCAATAGCATCGATTTCATCAATAAAAATAATAGCAGGTGATTTGTCTTTAGCTTGCTTGAACAAATCCCGAACTCTGGAGGCACCAACTCCAACAAACATTTCTACAAAGTCCGAACCAGAAAGTGAGAAAAAAGGCGCTTTGGCTTCTCCAGCAACCGCTTTGGCCAATAATGTTTTACCAGTACCTGGAGGGCCAACCAGTAATGCACCTTTCGGAATTTTTCCTCCAAGGGCAGTATATTTTTCTGGGTTTTTAAGAAAATCTACAATTTCTTGAACTTCCTCTTTGGCGCCCTCAAGGCCAGCCACATCTTCAAAAGTGGTTTTAGTTTCAAGCTTTTGATCAAAAAGCTTTGCTTTGGATTTCCCAATATTAAAAATCTGGCCACCACCACCAGGGCCACCGCCACCTGACATTCTTCGCATGATAAAAATCCATACGGCAATGATAAGAATGAAAGGTACAATGGAAAGTAGGATGTCTCCAAAGGCATTGGTTTCCGTTTTAAAGTTTAGTTCGGTGAGTAATTTCTCTTCGATAATGGTGTCTTCAAGTTGTTTTTGAAACAACTGAACATCTCCAAATTCAAAAGCATAATTAGGGGCTATTCCAAGAGGTAAAAATTGCTGTGGTCGTGATTTTCTGTGAATTTCTTTTTTGGAAGCATTGTCTGTAAGATAGACCAAGGCCTCACGCTTGTTTACAATTTCAACCTTCTTTACATCACCATCTCTAAGAAATTTAAAAAATTTGGAGGGTGTTGTGGTCATCCCATTGGAAGTACCCATTCCCCCAGAAAATAAATTGAAAATTAAAAAAACACCAATGATAATGCCATATATCCAGTAGGCATTGAACTTAAAGTTATTTTGTTTTTTTTCTTTTGACATATTAATGGTTTAGTAACTTGTTTCTATTTCTGTGATATTCGCATCTCCCCAGAGGTTTTCAATGTCGTAATATGCACGTTTGTGTTTTTGAAATACATGAACTACAATATTGACATAATCCATTAATACCCACTCCGCATTTTCAGTGCCTTCAATTTGATAGGGCTTTTCATGGAGACTTTTACTGACATTTTTTTGGATTGAGCTGGTTATCGCGTTCACTTGCGTATTGGAATTTCCGTCGCAAATGATAAAATAGTCACAGACTGTATTCTCTATGTTTCTTAAATCTAGCAAGGCAATATTTTCGCCTTTTATATCCTCCATACCCTTGATTATTATGGATATAAGTTCGTCGGGGCTAGATGTATTTTTTATCATATATTCGTATTACAATGCAAATTTATTATTTTTTAATTCTAAAACATGATTTATTATCTTAATTAAATTATAATTTAACTCAAAGACCCTCATGCAAATTATCAAACTCGATGCCATTGATTCCACAAATCGTTATTTGGCAGATTTAGTTTCGAAAATTCCATTGAAAGATTATGCGGTTGTTGTGGCTCAATACCAAAGTGCAGGCCAAGGTCAGCGCGGCTCAAATTGGCAATCTGAAAAGGGTAAAAATCTTATAATCAGTATTTTAAAAAAAAATATTGAAATAAAAGTACAGGATCAATTTGAGATTAACATGCGTGTTTCTATGGCTATTTTAATGGCTTTAAAAACATTTGAAATTCCAAACCTTTCTGTAAAATGGCCAAACGACATTTTGTCAGACAATAAAAAAATTTCAGGTGTTTTGATTCAGCTACTTACAAAAAAGCAAAAAATTAATCAGGCCATCATTGGGATTGGAATCAATGTCAACCAAACGCATTTCAACAACTTACCCCAAGCGACTTCAATGAAATCTATTTTGGGTACAGCTTTTGATATTGAGGTATTGGCTACGGAACTAATGGCACAACTTAAACATTATTTTGAAGTTCCAAACACGGATAAATTGATGTCTGAATATGAAAGTGTGTTGTTTAAAAAAAATAAGCCATCAACTTTCGTCAACAAAAAGGGTGTGTCTTTTATGGGTATTATCCTAGGGGTCTCCAAAAGTGGAATGTTGCGTGTACAGTCTGAAAAAGCGATTGAAGAATTTGATTTGAAATCCATTCAAATGCTTTATTGAATCGATTTTGGAATGTTTGTGACCAAGGTTTCTATAAACTTTGAGATTGGACCCTTAATCATCATGGCCATCATGGGGTTAAAGTCTCCGGTAAAAGACAATTGCACTTCGGTTTTATGGCTTTCAATACTTGTAATATTGGCTTTTAGAGTGAAGTCTAATTTTCCACCTGCAGCCCCCAAAACAATGCTTTTGGGCGCTTCTTCTGATTTTTTTTGAAGGATAATTTCGGGCATACCAGTGAGTGCGAAAATAAACTTGTCTTTTTCTAACCGTTCAAATTTGCTGATGTTTTTTGGCATTAATCTCTCAAAGTTTTTCACATCACTCAGGAAATCAAAAACTTCATGAGCCGATTTTGACAGGCTAATTTTTGGCGATTTTAAATTCATATTTTTATCTTATGTCCCATTCCGATGGATTTGAATTCCATTGGGACAGTACGTTCAATTCTTTATCATTTATAAAACCTGTATCAAGGGCTTGCTCCAACAACGCTTCGTAATTACTGAGTGTGTGAAGTTCTATATTTTTCTCTTCAAAATTGGTTTTTGAGCGCTCAAAACCATAGGTAAAAATAGCAGCCATTCCTTTGACATTAACTGCAGCACTTTTCAATGCTTCTACGGCGTTTAGGCTGCTTTTTCCAGTACTGATGAGGTCTTCTACAACAACGACGTTTTGCCCTTTTTCTAAACGTCCTTCAATTTGATTCTGACGGCCATGTTTTTTTGCTTCCGGTCTTACGTAAACAAAAGGCAATCCCAAATCATCAGCCACAAGCGCACCAATCCCAATAGCCCCTGTGGCTACCCCAGCAATCACATCTGGCTTGCCGTAAAGATTTTCTATGTTTTTGGCGAGTTCACTTTTGATGTAATTTCGAATAGCTGGATAGGACAGCACCAGTCTATTGTCACAATATATGGGCGATTTCCATCCCGATGCCCAGGTAAATGGCGCGTTTGGACTCAATTTAATGGCATTGATGTGTAGTAAAACTTCGGCGGTTTTTTTAGCAGTATTTTTATTAAAAATCATAGCTCAAAATTATTAAAAAATACTACATTTACTTTGTATTAATTTGTTTTTAATTAACAATGCAAAAAATTTTTGTTGGTAATAAACCAATAATTTTAACGACTCAGGTTAAAAAGGAAACGGATTTTAAAAATCTTTTTATCGACTCTGTTTCCATTGAGAAAATTCTTTCTGTTCTGAAGAAAGATAAATACAAAGCAGTGCATTTGGTTGGCAGTGATTTGGACAGTATGTTGAAAACATTTTTAAAATTTTTGCCAAATGTTGTTGCCGCAGGCGGCAAAGTTTTAAATGCATCACAACGTATTTTATTTATTTTCCGCAATGGCAAATGGGATTTGCCAAAGGGAAAATCCGAATCCAATGAAACCATTGATAAAACAGCCCTGCGAGAAGTTGAAGAAGAAACGGGTGTCAAGGGCCTTTCAATCACAAAACCACTTGAAATCACCTATCACATCTTTAGAAGAAACAATCAACATCAAATTAAAAAAACCTATTGGTTTGAAATGTTTTCGGACTACGACGGGGATTTAAAACCCCAATTGAATGAAGGCATCACAAAAGTCAAGTGGATTGGCCCCAAAAAACTTAAAAAAGTTAAGAAAAACATCTACGCTAACATTGAATCGCTTATTTAAAAAAATTAAGACTTCAATATTCTTTCTAATCTTACTTAATGCCTTATTTTTGCAGTTTAATATCAATTTAAGATGAGAAAATTTATTCGCAAACGTACTGCAAACACAAAAAATGACATTTTAAGTGGCTTGACTGTTGCCTTGGCCTTGGTGCCTGAGGCCGTTGCTTTTGCCTTTGTAGCCGGAGTGGACCCTTTAGTGGGATTGTACGCTGCTTTTATGATTGGATTGATCACTTCAATTTTTGGAGGTCGCCCTGGAATGATCAGTGGTGCAACCGGTGCATTGGCTGTCGTCATGGTGAGTTTGGTGGCTCAAGGTAATGCAATGGGGACTCCTTCTGAGGAACTAGGACTTTATTATTTGTTTCTAACCGTAATATTGATGGGAGGTATACAAATATTAGCCGGTATTTTTAAGTTGGGTAAATTTGTACGTCTGATTCCGCATCCCGTCATGATGGGGTTTGTTAATGGTCTGGCCATTGTTATTTTTATTTCTCAGTTGGGAATGTTTAAGACCTCTGACCAAGGGGGGCAAGTTTGGATGCAAGGACCTACGCTTTGGACCATGATCGGACTGGTAGCCCTCACCATGGCCATTATGTTTGGCTTACCAAAGTTGACAAAAAAATTACCAGAAGCCTTGATTGCCATTCTACTGGTTTCAACCTTAGTTATTTTTGGGAATTTGGAAGTGGCTACGGTTGGTAGTTTTATTAGAGATGGAGGCGGTGAAGGTTTAAAAGGAGGACTTCCACAAATCCAATGGGCTTTGTTTGATAAAATTCCGCTTAACTTTGAAACGCTAAGATTCATTGGACCTTATGCTTTAATTTTAGCAGCCATTGGTCTAATTGAGTCTTTGATGACTTTAAATCTCATTGATGAACTTACAGAAACAAGAGGAAACTCAAATAGAGAATGCATTGCTCAAGGCAGCGCCAATATTGTGACCGGATTTTTTGGAGGCATGGGGGGATGTGCCATGATTGGGCAATCTATTATCAATATCAAAGGCGGGGGCAGAGGCCGATTGTCTGGAATTGTTGCAGCACTTGCCCTGTTGGTCTTTATTTTATTTGCTTCCAATTTAATTGAACAAGTTCCGATTGCAGCACTCGTTGGTGTAATGTTTATGGTGGTGATTGGAACTTTTGCATGGTCTAGTTTCAGAATTATGAATAAAATTCCAATCACAGATGTCTTTGTTTTGATTTTAGTTTCTGTTATAACTGTATTTTTTGATTTGGCCATTGCTGTAATTTCAGGCGTCATTGTGAGTGCTTTGGTATTTTCTTGGGAGAATGCCAAACGCATTCGTGCTCGAAAACGCATCAATGCAGATGGTGTCAAAGTCTACGAGATATGGGGTCCGCTATTTTTTGGCAGCATCTCGGCATTCAATCAAAAATTTGATGTTAAAAATGATCCTGAAGCAATTGAAATTGATTTTGTTGAATCAAGAATCAGTGATCACTCTGCGATTGAAGCCATTTTTGTTTTAGTGAATAAGTACAACAAGGCAGGAAAGACCATCAAACTAAAACATTTAAGCCAAGACTGTAAAGTATTGCTATACAAATCAAGTCCGCTATTTAAAGACGTTATTATTGAGGCTATAGACGACCCTAGATACCATTTAGCTGAAGATCCTGAGGCTTTTGAAAAAGGGCTTTCAGAATATAGCTTATAAGAAATTCGTCTTAACCGCAGCAGGTACTAAATTTTCGTAAGCCCCTTTGTAGTGTATGATTTCTCTTACTATTGAGGACGAAATAAAAGAAGTTTCCACAGAAGTTAGTAGGAAAATAGTTTCAATTTCACCGACCTTTCGATTGGTATGGGCTATGGCTTTTTCAAATTCAAAGTCCGCAGGATTTCTAAGACCTCTCAAAATAA
>CAJWDI010000051.1:0-14303 GCA_913031185.1 uncultured Flavobacteriaceae bacterium
TTAATGCCTCTTTTTTCTTTTGATCCTCACCAAATAACCAACGCATAACGTTGTCTTCCCATATTTCATCGTATTGCGTTTGATCAATGATGTTTTGTGATTTTGCAAGATCCAATAATTTTCCTGGGTAGGAGGACTGTGCTTCACTTTCCATCTCTCCCAAAGGATAAGGGTCATCTAAGCCCATGATGATCTGGTTACTACCTTGTCGTTTTAGCATTAAATCAAACGAACCAGTATCATGTACTAGGGTGTCAAAGTAAATATTTGGATGCCCAACTGCTTTTCGCGGATGTGTTTTCCCATGAAATAAATCAGGCCTCCCGTCAAAACCTTGAATGCGTCGGCCCAAATTCATTTGTGCCATTTGTCCGCCATGGGCAAAACAGGTTCTAATGTTTGTGTAGCGCTCCTGCATTCCGTTAAGGGTGTAAAAATGATAGGCATCTCCACATTGCGCCAACATCCAAATAAGGTGAAAACGCCAAGAGGTATTTTCCAATTTAATCATTTTATCGCCATCGTATGGGTGAATTTCAATTGCCAATTTATAGTGGTTGGCCAATTCGAAAATGGCATCGTTTTCACGATCAAAAACACTGCGCCATTGTCCAACACTGTCCATAAAGTGGGTGGGTAAACATAAGACATTTAGTTCTAACTCTTCTACACAACGCTCAATTTCCCACAGCGCTCCTTGTATGAATCCAGGGTGAATAACGAAGCCGCAAGTAAATTTTGAATTGTGGTTTCGTTGAATATTGGCATTAAAATCATTTTGAAAACGCAAGGCTTTTTTCATCATCTCTAGTCGCAAGCCATTGCCATAGAGTTGAGACAGGTTGAGTACGACTGCGTGATCAATTTTATTTTCATCCATCCATTCTAATTTTTCATTCAGAAAAAAACTGGAATGTGTGACCGGTCGGCTCCAGCCTTTTTGAAGCATATGCTTGCGCTCATCATCCACCCAAAAGATCTCCTTTTCCTTCATGAACTGAGGAATCTCTTCCGGATATGGAAGTAAGTGAGAGTGGCCATTAATGCGAAGTTTCCGTTTCATGAGTGCATATTATTCGTCTAAGAATCTATTGTCAACTTCCATAATTTCACCTGTCTTAGGGCAGGTTCTCAATGTTTCGTCTGAGTAAAATCGTTTAAAAACAGGAAGAAAATCTTTTTCAATATTCGTTAAAGTAAAATATTCTTCATAAAGTAATTCATTTGCAGTGTCTGAAAACCACAGTAAACCATCTTTTTGATCCTGTTTTCTTTTTCTTTCAATTACCAAGCCAATTGAACCTTCAGATCTCACGGGTGAGTGTGGTATTTTTGCTGGCAAAAGAAACATCTCTCCTGCTTTTATTGGAACCTCAACAAGCTTACCATTTTGTTGTGTTTTTACAACGATATCCCCTTCAATTTGATAAAAAAGCTCTTCCGTTTCATTGTAATGATAATCTTTTCTAGCATTTGGTCCGGCAACAATCATCACAATATAATCCCCGGATTCTATATATAGATTTTTATTGCCCACAGGAGGCTTTAATAAATGTCTGTTGTCATCAATCCATTTTTGTAAATTGAAAGGTTTTTTTATTTCCATCTGTTTTTAATGATAAATTTATTTCAATATTTGTATTTTAAATGCTTAATCAATGGTGTCTTGTTCACCCTCTAGAATCAAATAGGTTTCTTTTTTAATTGTCTCATAAATCGACTCAATCGGTAAGTTTAAATCGATGGCTTTGTTTTCAATCATGTTTAGAATGGCTTTATCCTGTGCTCGACCCACTAACATGGCTTGGTTATAGCCCATATCTTCTCTAAAAGTCACCATTGAATATTTTGAAAAATAGGTCTTCGGCAATGCAGTTTCAAGGGCCATTTCTAAAGTTCTTTTTTGCTGAAAAACGGGGTTCGCAACATGATCTTTCATTTCATGAAAATTATCGATCGCTAAATCTGCGATTCCATCTGTGTCCTTTTTTCGCTTTTGCTGAAAACTTAAAAAGGCTGCTTCCCAATTATCATGATGGGCTTCCAAAGCCGCATCAAATTCAAAGACATCTTCAAAAGCGGCATTCATACCTTGGCCATAAAAGGGGACAATGGCATGCGCTGCATCGCCTAAAATTAAATTTTTTCCTTGAAATTGCCAAGGAAAACATTTAATGGTTCCAAGGGGTGCCGTTGGATTTTTAAAAAATTCAGTGGTTAAATCGGGCATAAGCTCAAGCGTGTCTGGAAATTCTTTTGCAAAAAAGTTTTGTACTTTTTTCTCTGAGTCTAAATTTTTGAAATTATATGTACCTCCTTCATAATCCAAAAACAGTGTGACTGTAAAACTTCCATCAAGATTGGGCAGTGCAATGATCATATAGTCGCCTCTTGGCCATATATGCAAGGCATTTTTTTCGGTTTTATATCCGCCTTCTTTTGTGGCTGGAATGGTCAATTCTTTATAGCCATGTGTAAGGAAGTTTTGTGAAAAATCAAATAAAAACTTACGCTTGGATAAATAACTTTTCCTGAGTATTGATCCGGCGCCATCGGTTCCAAAGATGCGGTTTGCCTCACAATCCAAGGTTGTTCCATTTTTGCTATGTGTAAAGCGCGCGATGTTATTTTCGAAATCTACGGCATCACATTTTTGATCAAATTCGAAGCTTACATTTTCAAGGGCTTCGGCCTCATCAATGAGCAAGGCGGTAAGCAATTCTCTGGATATTGAATGGATGTATTCTCCATCGCGACCGCTATACTTTGACAGTTTTGTATTGCCACTTTTGTCGTGCAGCATGCGTCCGTGCATTGGGATACATAGACTTTTTACTTTGTTATCTAGGCCTACCATTTTAAGGGCTTTTATACCGCGATTGGACAGGGCTAAATTAATGGAGCGTCCAGCACTTATGTTTTCTTTTCGCAAGTCTGACCGTCTTTCCATTACCTTCACATTATACCCCCGCTGTCCAAGGCGCAAGGCCAGTAAAGATCCGCAAAGACCCGCCCCTATGATGAGTATATTTTCTTCAGTTTTCAATTCAAAAGCGTTTTTAAAATAGCTACCATACCAAAAACATCTTCAAAAGAATTGTAAAAAGGTACTGGCGCACAACGGATGACACCTGGCGCTCTCCAATCTGTAATGACATGGTTTTCAGTTAATCTTTTATGCAGTGTTTGGTCTACATTTTTGACGCGAATGGACAATTGACAACCTCTTTGGGCAGGGTCTTTAGGGCTGATAATTTCAACGTCTGGGTGTTCAAGATTGTTTATAAGATACTCCAAATAGGCGGTAAGTTGAATAGATTTTTGCCGCAGCGCATCCATTCCCACTTCGTTAAACAACTCTAGGGATGCTTTGATGGCTGCCATTGATAAGATTGGGGGGTTACTGAGTTGCCAGCCCTCTGCGCCAGGCATGAGATCCAGGGGTTTGCGCATGTCGAAACGGCTATTTTTATTTTGACTCCACCAGCCGGAAAAGCGTTTTAAAGTTTTGTCATTGGCATAGCGTTCGTGTACAAAAATACCGCCCAAATTACCGGGGCCTGCATTTAAGTATTTATAGGTGCACCAGGCTGCAAAATCCACGCCTGAATTGTGTAAATCTGGCTGGATGTTTCCAGCACCATGAGCCAAGTCAATGCCCACTTTACATCCCTTGGCATGCCCCATTTCTGCAATTTTTTTTAAATCGAAATATTGCCCAGTGTAATAATTAACTCCACCAATGAGAACCAGTGCAATTTCTTCACCATATTCATCAAGTATCGCTTCTAAGTCTTGGAGGTGCAATAGAGTTTCTCCGGCCCGCGGGGCCCATTCCAAAAGGCAAGCATTCGGATCGTACCCATGGAACTCCAATTGACTTTGAACTGCATAGCGATCTGATGGAAAAGCATCACTTTCAATAAGAATTTTATGACGTTTTGCTGTGGGGCTGTAAAAGGAGGCCATTAAAAAATGCAGATTGGCTGTGAGGGTGTTCATTACCACCACCTCAATGGGCTTGGCGCCTACAATTTTGGCCATGCTTTCGGTTAGGAACTCATGGTAAGGCATCCACGGATTTTTGGCTTTTAAATGGCCCTGAACACCTAAAGTTGCCCAATCCAACAGTTCTTGTTCAATGGCGGCTTTGGTGGTTTTGGGCTGAAGCCCTAAGGAATTCCCTGTAAAATACAAGCATTCATTCCCTGAGACGTCTTTGGGGATATAAAACGTGTTGCGGTAAGATCTCAAAACATCCTTTTGATCTAAACTGCGTGCAAATTCAAGATGTGGTTTAAATCCAGGCAAATTTTTTGTTTTGAGTTACTCAAATGTAGCTATTTTTCCACGATTATAAAACTCAGAGTTAGCGTGATTTTAATGCCTTTCTTTAAGGAGTTGCGGGAATTTTGATTTAAAGCGCTTGAGCCTTGGAATGGAAACATTTCGCACATAGGGGTTGTTAGGGTGGAGGCGCTCATAATTTTGATGGTACGCTTCAGCTTTCCAAAACTTTTGAAAGGGATAGACTTCTGCCGCTACTTGAGTGTTTTGAATTTTTTCAACTTCGTTAATTTTCTTTAATATAAGTCTTTTTTGGGTTTCGTTTTGATAGAAAATAATGGAGCGGTATTGCGAACCAATATCTGGTCCTTGACCATTGACTTGGGCCACATTTTGTGATCCAAAATACACATCTAGAAGGGTGGAAAATGAAACAAGATCAGGATCGTAATACACTTCTACGGCTTCGGCATGACCGGTTCGACCGGTATTGCTCAGTTCGTATGTGGGATTATTGGTATACCCACCGGCGTAGCCGCTAACGGATTCTTGAACACCTATTACACTTTCATAAATAGCTTCCACACACCAGAAACAGCCGCTGGCAAAATAGGCTCTGGCAATACCATTTTCAATGGGAATTTCGACGGGCTTTGCATTGATGACGGCTTGTTGTTTCGGATTTTTTATTGGGGATTGGCAACTGCTGAGGCTGTAAAAGAAGAGTGGTAGTAGGATGAAGATGCGTTCCATTAACTTGTAATTTGCGTAAATTTATTAATCAAGAGCTAAAAATCTGTGAAATTTATATTAAAAAAAAATACTTGATTTTAAGTTCGCGAACAGCGGTATTTAGTATGGCGTGTTGAAAAAAATGTTTGATTAAAAAACGATTACTCTGTCGTTTACTATTTGCGTTCAACAATCTTGGAAATCATTTTTTTAAAATCGCTGAATTCTATAAGTCCTAACAAGTCTTTTCTGTTTTCATCAAGGGTGTTGAACTCAAAAAAGGGGTTTTTAGAAATAATTTTTCTACCAATTTGATAATTTTTTGAAATTACTCCAACGCCCCAGTCTGAATCTATACAACAAGAATTCATTGGATTGTGAAAACGGTATTTAAGAAAAGCCTTCCATGTGGTTCCATTCCAGTATCCTCTTGCAGGGGTTTGCATGTAATCGTAGTTTTCTCGCGCATGCCATTCTGTAGGAGGGTTGCAATCGTGAAGCACAATAAAACCATCGTCTTTTACAAAATATAAAGCGTTTGCAATATCCTTTTCAACTTGTTCAGCAAGGTGTAATCCATCAATAAAAATGACATCAAATCTCATATCACATGAGAGAATTTTGTTTTGTTTTAGTTTTGAAAAAAATGCGTCACTAGTCATTTTAAAGTCAACAGGGTTGGTTTCAAATTCGACACCAGGATCAACACTGTATTTAGAACTTGATTTGATTTTAGAGAAATTATCAGTAGGATTGCGAACGCCTATCTCTAGGTACAGGGGGTCTTTATCGAACTGGCTTAGTAAAAAGTTCAGAATCTCAGTTCTGTTTGATTCTTTCCCAATTTCAATTTTTATTTTTACTTGAGTATCAATGTGAGTCTTGCTCTTCAATGACTTTTTACCCGCTTTGTAATACTTAAAAGCTTTGTAAAAATTGAACATATTTAATAGTTCTTTCATGACACGATTAAAGTGGATTACAAAGGGAGAATAAGTTTAAAATTTATTAAATCTAAGATATAAAAAATCCTAAAATTAAAAAGTTTAAATCATAAAAAAAACCCGGACAGCTGTCTGGGTTTTTATAACACTATTCGGAATCGTATTTACAGCTTAGAAAATAACTTTTCCATTTTTACCTTTTGCTCATCGGCGAGCTCAGCATCAACTAAAATTCTGCCACTGTGTTCATCGGTTATAATTTTTTTTCGTGAAGCAATTTCAACCTGTATTTGTGGAGGAATGGTAAAATAGGAACCGCCAGAAGCGCCTCTTTCAATAGGAACAACTGCCAATCCATTTTTCACACTGCTGCGGATCTTGGTGTAAGCCTTGGCCAAGCGCTCCTCGATTTTAGTTTTATATTCCTCAGACTTGTCAAGTAATACTTTCTCTTCTTTTTCTGTTTCGGCAAGAATGGCATCCAAATCGTTTTTTTTGTGTTGAAGGTGGGCTTCACGCTCTTCTAACCGTTCTTTAGTCCCTTCAATCACTTCTTTTTTCTGCTCTATCTGAGCTTTAAATTCTTTGATATGCTTTTCAGCCAATTGAATTTCTAGTTCCTGAAACTCTACTTCTTTCGCCAAAGAATTAAACTCTCTATTGTTGCGAACATTTTTTTGTTGTTCGTTGTATTTTTTGATCAAAACTTTTGCTTCCTCAATCAAATTTTTCTTTGATTTGATTTGATTATCAATGTCGTTGAGATTGTCCTCTAATTTTTGATGTCTGAGTTTAAAACCTTCAACTTCGTCTTCTAAATCACGCACTTCTAGAGGAAGTTCTCCACGGACATTTCGAATTTCATCCACTCTAGAATCAATAAGTTGCAGATTGTACAGCGCTCTGAGTTTTTCTTCAACGGTCAGCTCTTTCTTCTTGGCCATGTTTATTTATACTTTACAGGGTTTGTATTAATCTTTGATAAAAGGATTGCAAAATTAGGAATTTTTTTCCTAAGATAGGATACCAAAAGAGATTTTATATATTGCTCACTTTCATAATGGCCAATATCTAGAAGTAAAATCTGATCGTCAGCACTAAAGAAATCATGGTATTTTAAATCGGCACTTACAAAAGCATCTGCTCCTGCAGCCTTCGCTGCTGAGATTGCAAAACTTCCTGAACCGCCCAAAACAGCCACCTTTTTAATTTTTTTCATCAGAAATTTTGAGTGTTTAATGACTTCACAATTCATTCTTTCTTTAACGAATTCTATAAAGTCATTTTCGGCTTTGGCCGATTCAAAAGTCCCTAACATTCCCATCCCTATGTGCTGATTTTTATTTTCTAAAGTTGAAATTTCATGGGCAACTTCTTCATAGGGATGCTTGTCTTTAAGGGTTTTTAAAAGGACCCCTTCCAAATGTTTCTCGAAAATAATTTCAATTTTTGTTTCTTCCAAAGCTTTCAATTCATTTGGAGATCCAATCACTGGATTGGAATGCTCATTGCCTTTAAAAGTTCCAAGTCCGTTCGAGTTAAAACTACAGTTGTTATAATTCCCGACAGCTCCACCTCCTACTTCAAAAAGTGCCAAACGCAAGGCATCAGCTTGAGCAATTGGCACAAAGGTGCTTAATTTTTTTAGGGTTCCTTCTTGTGGGATTAAAATGGATTTATGTTTTAATTCTAAGGCTTCACAAATGGTCGCATTGACCCCCTCAAATGCATTGTCAAGCGCCGTATGAATGGCAAAAATACAGATGTCATTTTTAATGGCCTTTTGGACCACTTGCTCCACATAGGTTTTTCCCGTAATTGATTTTAATCCTTTGAATATGATGGGATGAAAACTGATGATTAAATTGCAGTCATTTGCAATGGCTTCGTCTACGACTTCAGGCAAAGTGTCTAATGTTACTAAAACCCCACTAACCTTGGTGTTTTTATCTCCTACCAATAAGCCCACATTGTCAAATTCTTCGGCATAAGCCAAAGGCGCCAATGTTTCCAACTGTTGAATGATCTCCTGAACTATCATAAGATTTTGTTTAACATCAAAGATAAAATAATTACTTTCGTGGTGATGAAGCTTTTAAGAAAAATATTAGTTCCACTCAATCCAGTCTATTTTCTATTCGTATGGCTTCGGAACAAGGCTTATGATTGGGCTCTTTTTGAATCTAAATCCTATGACTTTCCCATCATTTGTGTTGGAAATTTGTCTGTGGGGGGTACTGGTAAAACGCCTATGGTTGAATATTTAATCCGATTGCTTCAGTCCACCAAAACAGTGGCTGTTTTGAGTCGGGGTTATGGCCGTAAATCTCAGGGATTCGTACTTGCCGATTCCAATTCAAATAACAATACGCTAGGAGATGAGTCTTTCCAAATTACATCTAAATTTCCGAGTGTGACCGTAGCGGTCGATAACGATAGGCAACATGGGATTACTTGTTTGCAAGCCTTGGATCACCCCCCTAAAATTATTTTGCTTGACGATGCCTTTCAACACAGACGTGTACAGGCCGGATTTTCAGCTCTCTTAACGTCTTATGATGATTTGTATTGTGACGATATAGTTCTTCCTGCCGGGAATCTTAGGGAGCCGCGCTCTGGAGCGGAGCGTGCCCAGATTGTGGTGGTTACCAAATGTCCTCACAATTTGAGTAATGCTGAGAAAAAAGTTATACAAACTCGTTTAAAACTCAATTCTAATCAACAATTGTTTTTTAGTTCAATTGTTTACGACGACTTCATATATTCCGATCAAGAAAAAGAATCAATTCAAACGCTAAAAAATAAGAATTTTACCTTGGTTACGGGGATTGCCAATGCCACTCCAATGGTCGATTATTTAAAACATTCAGGATTTAAATTTAAGCATCTTTCGTTTCCTGACCATCACATTTTCTCTAAAAAAGAATTGGAATTAATCGCCTCAAAATCTTTTGTGTTGACCACAGAGAAAGACGCCTCACGGCTACAATCCTTAAAGCACAAGGCTTTATATTACCTGCCCATCACCGTTGAACTGGATGCCCCCGAAAAATTCGAAAATGAACTTCAAAATTTTATTAAAGAATTTGATTAGCTTAAGATTCGAATCAAGTCAATAATTCGAGAAGAGTAGCCTGTTTCATTGTCGTACCAGCCTATAATTTTAACCATCTTTCCCAAAACAGAGGTCATTTTTGCATCAAATACACAAGAGTGTGAATTTCCTATGACATCAATAGAAACAATGGGGTCTTCAGTATACTCAACGATCCCTTTAAAATTAGTTTCTGCAGCTTTTTTAAAAGCTTTGTTGATGGCTTCAACCGATGTATCTTTTTTTACATTGAAAGTAATGTCTGTCAATGATCCATTGATAACCGGTACACGGATGCCACAACCTCCAATGGTGTGCGCCAATTCAGGAAATATCTTTGTAAGCGCTTTGGCGGCTCCAGTAGTGGTCGGAACAATCGATTGTCCCGCCGCTCGCGCACGTCTCAAGTCTTTGTGGGGTTGATCGTGCAGGCTTTGATCGGTGGTGTAGGAATGCACGGTCGTAATATAGGCTTGTTCGATACCACACAATTCATTAACAATTGCCAACATCGGGGCTGCATTATTTGTGGTACAAGACGCATTGGATAAAATTTTATCAGTTTCGCAAATGGTGTTTTCATTTACACCCACTACAATGGTTTTGATGTTGCTTTCAAGAGGTGGAACTGTTAAAATTACTTTCTTAACGCCATTTTTTAAATGTTCTTTAAGTACCTCTTTTGTTATAAACTTCCCCGTAGCCTCAATGACGATATCGACTTGATGTAGGTCCCAATCAACAGCCGAAGGATGGTTTTTTGTCGAATGTTCAATTGAATTTTCATTGACAATAATTTTTGAACCGTCATCTGAAACCTCGGTTTCTAGTTTTCCATGGATGCTGTCGTATTTAAGAAGATGGGCTAAAGTTTTTGCATCGGCCAAATCATTGATGGCAACAACTTTAATATCCTCCTTTTCTTGCAATAACCGAAAGACGCGTCTTCCGATGCGACCGAAGCCATTGATGCCAATACGAATCATTTAATTTATGTGTTTTTGGGCTTTATAAGAAGACCGAACCAGGGCGCTGCTTTCAACGTGACGGAATCCAAGATCTAATCCAATGGATTCAAACTCCTTAAACTGATCCGGGGTGATAAACTGTTTGACAGGTAAATGTTTTTTACTGGGCTGTAAATACTGTCCGATGGTTACAACATCCACATTGGCATCTTTCAAATCGTGTAAAGTTTCAATGACTTCTTTACGAGTTTCTCCAAGGCCCAACATCAAACCTGTTTTGGTGCGGCGCTGACCGTTGTCTTTTAAATATTTTAGTACGCTAAGGCTTCGCTCATATTTTGCTTGGATGCGAACTTCTCTAGTGAGGCGTCTGACCGTTTCCATATTGTGTGAAACAACTTCAGGTGCGACATCAATGATGCGATCAATGTGTTTTTCAAGCCCTTGAAAATCGGGAATTAGGGTTTCAAGTGTGGTATTGGGATTCATACGGCGTACCGCTTTGACCGTTTCAGACCACATAATGCTCCCCATATCTTTTAAATCGTCTCTGTCAACACTGGTTAGGACCGCATGTTTAATACCCATTATTTTAATGGATCGCGCTACTTTTTCAGGCTCGTCCCAATCCACCGTTTCTGGTCGGCCTGTTTTTACACCACAAAAACCACAAGAGCGGGTACAAATGTTCCCAAGAATCATAAAAGTCGCAGTGCCTTCTCCCCAACACTCTCCCATATTTGGGCAGCTTCCAGAGGTGCAAATGGTATTCAATTTATATTTGTCTACCAAGCCTCTTAGCGCCGTGTATTTTTTACCAGTCGGTAATTTTACACGCAGCCATTTTGGTTTTGCTTGGCGTTTTTGCGGTTTGCTAAGTGGGGATGAAGCAGTGATGTCCTCAAGCTTGACAAGGCTGTCTACAGATGAAGCCTCTTGTGGTTTAACAAGTACAGCTTCATTTTTGATTCCTTCTAGTTTATTGAGCGTCTCTGAAGACATAGATCTATTTTTGAATTACAAAGATACAAAGTATTCCCTAAAAAAATCACAAAATACTGAGATACCAAATGTTAAATCCAACTAAAAATAAAATACCAAAAATAGACAGAATATGCATGATTTTGGAGGGTTGCCATGCCTTAGGAGTGTGCTTGCTGCACAACACAAGATAATTCATAATGGCATAAAAAGGCGCGGTTAGAAAAGATAAGATTGTGGCAATTTTTATCAAGCTTCCCATTTCGGAAAGAAAAAAGAAGAAAACAATTGCGGTTCCTAAAATCAATAAAATTAACCACGCACTGTATCCTTTTTCAATTTTTTTATCTAAAATGAGTTCCACCGTTTTATTCATGGCTCTTGGTGAGGCATCCAAGGTTGTAAGTGTGGTGCTAAACATGGTTGTAAATGCTGCGACTCCAATGATGGCAAAGCTCCAATCGCCTAAATTCTCAGTGTACATATCTATGAGTTGTAATGAGAATTCACCACCACTGTCGCTAAAGGATTTTCCACTGCCATACATCACAAGTCCCCCTAATAACAGAAAGCAAACACCTAAAATTATGGTGCTTACATAGCCAATATTGAAATCTAAAAGGGCCGATTTTTTTTCAAAAACATCAGTTGTCTTTTGTTTTTCTACGGCCCATAAAGAGTGCCAGATGGATACGTCTAATGGCGCTGGCATCCAGCCCATAAAGGCAATGAGAAAGATAACTTCATGATTTGAAGTTGGGAAAACTTGTGCCCACGGGAGTTCACTTCCACTATTGTTGAACGCAATCCCAACTGCTAAAAGGGTTGAAATGCTCAGTAGAATAATAATGATTTTCATCATTTTATCCAATAAATTGTACCTGCCCAGCAAGAGCAAAAGGAAACAAAAGCCTAAAATAATCACGGCCCAAAGTTCCAGGCTAAAGCTACTTCCAAAAAGTGAAAAGGCAATGCCAGCTGTCACAATCGTTACGGCTGTTTGAATGGTGAACATGGTGGCTAGTGTGAGAAGGGCATAAATTCTTAAAGCCCATTTCCCAAGCTTTTTGTAACCCTCAAGTAAGTTTTCACCAGTGGCGGCAGCATAGCGTGGGCCATATTGGAAAAATGGGTATTTAATAAGATTGATAAGCAAAACCGCCCACAACAATCCAAAGCCAAAATTTGAACCCGCTTTTGTAGACTGCACCAAATGTGACACTCCAATGGCTGCCCCAGCAAACAAGAGTCCAGGCCCTAATTTTTGTAAAAATTTTATCATTTTTTATGTTGAATAACAGCCGCCAAAAGCTTTTTGGCTCTCAGTAACTTCACTTTTACATTGTTGAGTGGAATGCCCGTTTTTTGAGAAATTTCAAGGTAGCTCAGTTCTTTGAAATAGCGCAATTGAATGATATCTTGGTGGTGTGGTTTTAATTTTTTAATGTCTTTTAGAAGTTGGGCCAGATTTTGTTCAGTGATTAGCCGGTCTTCTACTGATGGCGCATCGTCAACAATCCAATACACTCGTTTTTCGTCTTCTTCTGTTGTTTGATTTGTAAGGGTTGTTTTTTGCTTTCTTAGACTGTCTAAATGCGTGTTTTTTGCAATTGTAATCAACCAAGTTTTAAACTTAAATTCTGAATTAAATGAGTTGATTTTATCAAAAGCTTTAAAAAAGGTCTCAATAGTTATATCTTCTGCATCAATCTCATTATGCGTTCGTTTGAGCATAAATCCAAAGACATCGTTCCAAAATGTCTCTAGTAAAAAATTGAAAGCCATTCGATTATTTTCTTTGGCTTTTAAGATTGCTTCGTTAACTTTCAATACAGTAGTTTTGATTTAAGATGCTTATAAATATAGTAAAATGCGGAACAAGTTATATAAACGCGGTTTTCTTCGGCAGTTATTGTTGTGAATGATCACAATCTTTAAACTGCTCTGGGGTTTTGCCGCAAAAGCCACAGGGTTCATCCTCTGTGTTTAGCATGGGATTTTGACTTGCACATGTACCTGCAAATTCCCCGTCCTTTTTACCCCATATTTTAATGGAAATGCCTGCAACACCAAATCCCAAAAGTAAAAATGTTATTAAAAGTAGTTCCATAATCTGTTAAGGTTTATGCAAAGATACAATTAAAATAAAATAAAATTTTACCATCAGAATGTGACCCTTGAACATTATTAGTGTCAAATACATAAAAACTTAAAACGCATAACTATGAAACAATTTTTTGCAGAATTTTTTGGAACTTTTTGGCTTATTTTTGGGGGTTGTGGAAGCGCCGTTTTTGCAGCCGCATATCCAGATCTAGGTATCGGATTTATTGGAGTTGCTCTGGCATTTGGTTTGTCCTTTTTGAGCATGGCCTATGCAGTAGGTCATGTATCGGGGGCACATTTTAATCCCGCTGTTACTTTTGGCCTTATCGCTGCCGGGCGCTTTCATTCAAAGTATATTTTGAGTTATATATCAGCACAGGTTCTAGGATCTATTGCGGCAGCAGCAACACTTTTTTTAATTATGACAGGTAAATCTAATTTTGTGACGATTGGTGGCTTCGCCTCCAATGGCTATGATGCATTATCGCCTGGAGGTTACTATATCACTTCGGTTATCATTACAGAATTTGTTCTCACTTTTTTCTTTATGGTAATTATTTTGGGCAGTACTAGCGATTCTGCTCACAAAAAATTTGCACCTCTAGTGATTGGTTTGAGCCTTGTCCTTATTCATTTAATCAGTATTCCCATTTCTAATACCTCGGTTAATCCAGCCCGATCCACCGGCCAAGCTATTTTTGCTGGTGGGGATTATCTAGCGCAACTTTGGTTGTTTTGGTTGGTTCCAATTGCTGGGGCTGTTGCAGCAGGCTTGGTTTGTAAGTCCAGAAAAAGCTGTGAAATTTCCTGATTTTAACCCTCAAAATTTAAAAGGCATTAATCAGTGGACGTTGACTTCTGTTTCTAAAGCAATGCCAAAGATTGCTTTTATGGTGGTTTGAATCAATTTAGAAAGGGCTAAAATATCACGTCCAGAAGCCCCACCGTAATTGACCAAGACCAATGCTTGATGCTTGTGTACGCCGTAATTGCCAAAAGTTTTCCCTTTAAATCCAGCGGTTTCAATGAGCCAACCCGCAGGTATTTTAACTTCCATTTCTGAAACAGCATAGTTCGGCATATTGGGAAATTGCTTTAAGAGTGTTTCAAAACTTTCTTTTGAAACAACAGGGTTTTTAAAAAAGCTGCCGCTATTGCCCAGTTTTTTAGGGTCTGGTAATTTGGATTGTC
>CAJWDI010000052.1:0-14000 GCA_913031185.1 uncultured Flavobacteriaceae bacterium
AATTATACAGAATTTTGGTTCAATCACAATAGTTCTGGGGTTTTAGACGTTTCAATACAAATATTTACAATTTCAGGCAAATTGATTAAAACCATTATCGGTCAAACCAATGCCAGCGGGTCAAATAGTTCTCTCTCCAGAAATATCAGTTGGGATGGAACCGATGATTTTGGCAGTAAAATTGGTAAAGGGGTATATATTTATAAATTGAATGTAAAATCTCAGTTGACGGGCTTGAAATCTGAAAAAATTGAAAAACTTGTAATCCTTTAATAAAAACTTATATTTGTTTGATTCAAATTAAAAAATGATGAACTTAAAAAAAATAATCAGCGCATTTAGAATTCCAATTGTTTTCGCTGTTGCTTTGTTGTACTGTCAAGCCAGTTGGGCTCAAACGGTCATAATCCCAAATGAAGACTCAAGAGTCATTACAACGGGAGTTCCCTTTTTGCTTATCGCATCGGACGCCAGAGCCGCTAGCTTGGGAGATATGGGGGTGGCTACATCTGTTGATACATATTCTCAACAATGGAATCCTTCAAAATATGCCTTTTCAGAAACAAAATCGGGTTTTGGAATCAGTTATACGCCCTACCTAAGCAAGCTTGTCAATGATATTTTCTTGGCCAATGTTACTTACTTCAACCGCATTAACGAACGTAGTGCTTTTGCGGCCAGTTTTAAATATTTTTCTTTGGGTGAAATTGAACTTCGAGAGACAGAACTTGATCTTGGTCTCATTGAAAAACCGAATGAACTCACTTTGGATGTGTCTTATGCATTGCGTTTATCAGACCAATTCTCAATGTCTGTAGCCTTTCGCTATTTGCGTTCAGATTTAAGAATTCAAGCATTGGATGCAAATGCGCAAGCTGCAGGTTCATTTGGTGTTGATATTTCTGGTTATTACCAAAGTGAGGAGGTGGCTTATAATGATTTTAATGGCCGTTGGCGTGGGGGATTTGCGCTACAAAATATTGGCCCTAAAATTAAATACGACGACGCAGGCCGAGAAAATTTCATTCCTACTACATTGAGACTGGGTGGCGGCTTTGATTTTATTTTCGATTATTACAATAAATTAAGTGTCACTGCCGAAGTCGCTAAATTATTGGTGCCCACTCCACCAATTTACGGAACTGAATACAACTACACGGATGCCAACGGAAGTGGCGATTACGACCCAGAGAATGGTACAGACACAACCAATACTGATAGCTTGGGTCAAGTCGTAAATAGCAATGTCATTTTAGAAGGTCAAGACCCCAACGTGGGATTTGTTCAAGGTATTTTCCAATCTTTTGGAGATGCCCCAGGCGGTTTTAGTGAAGAATTAGATGAATTTACTTGGGCTCTGAGTGCAGAGTATTTATACCAAGACTCCTTTGCTTTGCGTGCTGGTTACTTTAATGAAAATGAAGACAAGGGGGCGCGAAAGTTCTTTTCTTTAGGTGCGGGCTTTAAATACTCAACTGTAAATATCGATTTATCTTATTTGTTTTCCGCTTCTCAAGTACAAAGTCCATTAGAAAATACCCTTCGTTTTTCATTGTCATTTAATATTGGTGACGGAGAATATTTAGAATATTAAAATTATTTAAGTTTATTCCCCAAACAACTGTCGCTTAGTTTGAAAATTAATGCCAAAAAGAGTCCGCTTTCTAGTACCATTTCTTTTGCTGCTGTTTTTACAGCTAAGCATGCTATCGGCTCAGTCTTTTACCAACCCGGTGTTGCCGGGTGGCTATCCGGACCCTTCGGTTTGTAAAGTAGGCGATGTTTTCTACATGGCAAACTCCTCTTTTGAATACTTCCCTGGAATTCCAATTCATAAAAGTAAAGACTTGGTAAATTGGACCCTAATTGGTCATGGATTGGATCGTGAAACCCAGTGTAATGCAGCCATAAATTTAGTAGATGTACACTCAAATGGTGGGATTTACGCTCCAAGCTTAAGGTTTCATAACGGCACCTTTTATATCATTACAACGGCCATCTATCGGGACGCAAAAACAAACAAACATTCGGCAAAAAACTTTGTGATTACAGCCAAAGATCCAGCAGGACCGTGGTCAGATCCGGTTGTTGTAAAAGGTGCTCCAGGCATCGATCCAGACCTTTTCTTTGATGAGGATGGACGGGTGTGGTATACTGGAAATCACAAACCTAAAGACCCCGAGTTTAAGGACCAAAAAGAGATTTGGTTGCAGGAGCTCGACCTAAAAACTTTTCAACTTAAAGGTACGCGCTACAGTTTATGGCGTGGAGCTTGCGACGGCGTTTGGACTGAAGGCCCACATATTTACAAAAAAGAAGGAAAATATTATTTAATGATTGCAGAAGGTGGGACCTCATTTACCCATGCCATAATGGTGGCGGTGAGCGACGCCATCACAGGACCTTACATTTCAAATGCAAGAAACCCTATTTTCAGTAGCCGACAGCTCTCTTATGACAATTGGGTTCACAGTACAGGACACGGGGATTTAATTGAATTAGAAGACGGCAGATGGTTTATGACGCTCTTGGGAGTTCGTGGAGATTTAAATCGAAAGTCCAATATGGGAAGAGAAACCTTTATTGTGCCAGTGGTTTGGGAACAAGAAGTTCGATTTGGAAAAAAGAAAAATTTATGGCCAGTCGTGGCGCCTGAAACTGGACGCATTGAAAGAGAAAATCCCCTGATTTTTGAAACATCAAAAGCGCCATCAAGAGGCCCAAAGTTTCAAGACGATTTTAAAAATGATAAACTTGGATTGGAATGGAATTTTAGAAGAGTGCCCATGCCAAATACCCTAAGTCTTGAAAACAAATCAGGATTTCTTCGTTTGTTCACCCATCCCAATACAATTACTGAACGCAAACAGGCCCATTATACAGGCATAAAACAAACAGAAAGTGACTTTATTTTTACCACCAAAATGCTGTTCAGCCCTTCAAATAATAAATCTGAGGCAGGCATAGCAATCGTCCAAAAAGACAACAACTATGTGTCTTTTACAGTACGGAAAGAAAGCGATGGTATGGTGATTGAAGTCACCCATAAAAACAAGAAAAAACACAATCTAAAATCCATAAAAATTAAATCTTATAAAGGAGAAATTAAACTAAAAATAGAATCCTCCAAAAACCGCTACACGTTTTCTTATGCGACCCCAGGAAAAAGATTTAAAACATTGGTTACATCCTCAGCAGACTTGGTTTTATTTACGGGTTTCACAGGGGCACACATTGGCCTTTACGCTACAAGCAATGGCCTTGAGAACAAAGACCATGCAGATTTTGATTGGGTCAAATATATTCCTAAGCCAAGAAACTAATACTTTATAATTATCTATTTTAAAATGAAAACAATTAATTTCAACACCGAGTTCAAGTTATATGACTCAAAAAAAAGCTTACCGGATGGAGTCGCTGAGCTTATGTCATCTGCTGAAACGGCCCGAAAAAATGCCTATGCGCCCTATTCAAAATTCTTGGTGGGAGCCGCCTTGGAACTAGAAAATGGTAGGATTATTACAGGAAGTAATCAAGAAAATGCTGCATACCCCTCTGGCTTGTGTGCAGAGCGCACTGCTATTTTCTATGCTGGCGCACAATTTCCAAATCAAAAGATTTTGAAAATGGCCATTTCTGCGGGATCTCAGGAAAATGTACTAAACCGTCCGATTCCTCCATGTGGAGCCTGTCGGCAAGCACTCATTGAATATGAACAAAAGCAAAATACACCCATAGAACTCTATTTTATGGGTACGGAGGGCCAAGTGGCCTACTCTGAATCTGTAGAGAACATATTACCATGGATTTTTGACAAAAACGTATTGTAAATTTTTAATTAAAAATTTACAGCTTCCCTTTTCAGGTTAAGAATCAAAGTGTTATTTTTGCAAATGGATACCAAAAAATCTTTTGTAACCAAATGCAAGAAATTACCAAAGAAACATATTTAGACTGGTACGAAAACATGCACTTTTGGCGCAAGTTTGAGGACAAACTAGCCGCTGTGTATATCCAGCAAAAAGTAAGGGGTTTTTTACACTTATACAATGGTCAAGAAGCAGTCTTAGCTGGAGCTTTGCACGCCATGGATCTTTCGAAAGATAAAATGATTACCGCCTACAGAAATCATGTACAACCCATTGGAATGGGCGTAGACCCGCGCAGGGTCATGGCAGAATTGTTCGGTAAAGCTACAGGGACTTCTCAAGGGTTAGGAGGTTCAATGCATATTTTTTCTAAAGAACATGGATTTTATGGTGGTCATGGCATTGTTGGGGGGCAAATTCCCCTCGGGGCCGGTATGGCATTTGGAGATAAATACAATGAAACTGGTGCGGTTACGCTCTGTTTTTTTGGAGATGGCGCCGCGCGTCAAGGCTCACTACACGAGACTTTTAATATGGCCATGACTTGGAAACTGCCTGTAGTATTTGTGTGTGAAAACAACGGTTATGCCATGGGAACTTCTGTGGAACGCACCGCCAATCACACCGATATTTGGAAGCTTGGCCTCGGCTATGAAATGCCTTGTGGCCCAGTAGACGGTATGAATCCTATCAAAGCAGCTGAGGCATTTGATGAAGCCATTCAACGCGCTAGACGTGGTGATGGTCCCACATTTTTAGAAATGAAGACCTATCGCTATAGAGGCCATTCTATGAGTGATGCGCAACACTACAGAACCAAAGACGAGGTTAAAGAGTATCAAAAAATTGACCCTATTACTCAAGTAAAAGAAGTTATTCTAAAAAATAATTACGCTACTGAAGATGACATCAAAGCCATCAACGCACGTGTAAAAGAACTCGTTGCAGCCTGTGAGAAATTTGCAGATGAATCTCCATTTCCTGAAAAAAATCTTATGTACGATGCTGTTTATGAGCAAGAAGATTACCCATTTTTAAAACACAAATTATAAAATATGGCAATTGTCGTTAACATGCCCCGCTTGAGTGATACCATGGAAGAAGGTACAGTAGCAAGTTGGTTAAAAAAAGTAGGGGACCGCGTTGAAGAAGGGGATATTCTTGCCGAAATTGAAACTGATAAAGCCACCATGGAATTCGAATCCTTCAACGAAGGAGTGTTATTACACATTGGAATCCAAGAAGGGGAAACAACAAAGGTGGATGAATTATTGGCCATCATTGGTGAGGAAGGCGAAGACATCTCTGCACTTTTAGAAGGAGGGGCTAGTATAAAGCCAGAACTAGTTGAGGAAGAAGTTGTTGAATCAATCAATGAAAATGAAGATACTAACGAAGCTAAAAAAAACGTTGCTACCGATATCCCTGAGGGTGTTGTTGTGGTAACCATGCCACGCCTGAGTGATACCATGGAAGAAGGGACTGTAGCAAGCTGGTTAAAGAATGTTGGTGATTTTGTAGAAGAAGGAGAGATATTAGCAGAAATTGAAACTGATAAAGCCACCATGGAGTTTGAATCCTTTAACGAAGGAACCCTGCTTCACATTGGGCTGGCAGTTGGAGAATCTGCAAAAGTAGATGACCTTTTAGCCATTATCGGTCCAGAGGGAACGGACGTAAGCAACCTTGCACAAAACTTCTCAAGCAACGCACCAACAGAAATAAATGCTGATGAAGAAAAATCATCAGAAACGTCACAAGCTGTGGCAACTCCTGAAACGCCTAAACAAGAAGTCGAAACGCCTAAAGTAGAAACCTCAGCACCAATTATATCCAACCCTGGAAGACTCTACATTTCCCCGTTGGCTAAAAAAATTGCAGAGGAAAAAGGCATTCCCTTAAATCAATTGGAGGGAACCGGTGAGAATGGACGCATCATAAAACGCGACGTGGAAAACTTTAGCCCTGCTCCAGCAACAGTTACATCGGCAGTTACTAAGTTTGTGGCCTCTGGTCAAGAAGATTCTGATGAAATCAGCCACTCACAAATGCGAAAAGTAATTGCAAAACGATTGGGTGAATCTAAGTTTTCTGCGCCACATTACTACTTGGCTGTAGAATTTGATATGGACAATGCAATTGCATTTAGAAAGCAGTACAACTCTATACCAGATACAAAAATATCTTTTAATGATATTGTAGTCAAAGCATGCGCACTGGCACTTCGTCAACATCCACAAGTCAACTCTCAATGGTTCGAGGATCGCATGAAACTCAATAATCATGTTCATATAGGTGTAGCCGTTGCGGTTGAAGATGGTTTAGTGGTTCCTGTAGTCAAATTTGCCAACGAACAAACTCTGCCGCAAATCGGAGCTGCAGTAAAAGATTTTGCAGGACGTGCCCGTAACAAAAAACTAACGCCTCAGGAAATGGAAGGCAGTACTTTTACCATTTCTAATTTAGGGATGTTTGGTATTGAAAGTTTTACTTCTATCATCAACCAACCTAATTCTGCAATTTTATCCGTTGGAACCATCGTACAAAAACCCGTAGTTCGAGATGATCAGATTGTTGTAGGAAATACAATGAAACTAACACTGGCTTGTGACCACAGAACAGTTGATGGCGCTACTGGTGCGGCTTTTCTACAAACCCTCAAAGGATTTATAGAAAATCCATTGACCATGTTGGTTTAGTAATTTATCTTAAAGCATAAAGTAAAAAAACCTAATGAGAATTTATCAGGTTTTTAAAAAGTGTGGAGCCAAAGGGATTTATTTTTCCGTTTCGACCGCTGCTGCAAATACAATCTTGTTCACCTCATACATATTTTTTGTTTTAAAAAATCTAAAATAAAACTTTCTTCTTTTTTAAAAACAAAAAAATCCCAATGCGATGCATTGAGATTGTGATTGATGTGGGCGCGAAGGGATTCGAACCCCTGACCCCCTGGGTGTAAACCAGGTGCTCTGAACCAACTGAGCTACGCGCCCTTTAATAGGTGTGCAAATATAGAGTAGTTTTTCTTTTTGTAAAAGAATTTTTTGTAAAATTTAAAGAACCTCAGCCACTACAAAGGTACTCCCCCCGACAAATATGATGTCATCGTTTGAGACCTGTTTTTTTGCGGCTTCAAAGGCTAATGTTACAGAACCATAGGCTTTTCCGTTTATCTCTTTATTGTAAAATTTTTGAGCCAAAAATTCAGCATCCATACCTCTTGGGATGTCAGGTTTACAAAAGTAATACTGGGCTTGTTTTGGGAATATATCTAAGAGTTTTTCTAAATTTTTATCATTCACCATCCCAATCACAATATGCAATGACGCGAATGGTTCTTTATTCAATTGATTAAAAACTAAGGACAAACCCTCTCTGTTATGGGCGGTGTCACAAATGATTTTTGGGGTTTCTGACAGCAATTGCCAGCGCCCTCTAAGGCCTGTGAGTTTTTGTACGTTTTCCAACCCTTTTTTAATATGACTTTCTGAAACGGCAAATCCTTTTGTTTTTAAAACCGCCAAAGATTGTAAAACAGTTTTGATGTTTTTTTTCTGGTAATCTCCCAACAAGCTGCACGGAAAAGCCTGATTTATTTCTTTATCTGCAAAGGAAATATCAGCCTTCAATGACCTAGCCTTATCAATAAAAATAGCTTTAAGTTCACTTTGTGTTTCTCCAATGACCACTGGGGTATGCGATTTTATTATTCCTGCTTTCTCAGTGGCTATTTTTTGTAGCGTGTCTCCTAGAAATTGAGTATGGTCTAAACCAATATTGGTGATCACGGACAGCTCAGGGTTGATGATATTGGTAGAATCCAAGCGCCCTCCCAAACCGACTTCGATGATGGCAATATCAACTTTTGATTTTGCAAAATAATCAAAAGCAAGACCCACTGTCATTTCAAAAAATGAAAGTTGACGATGTTCTAAAAAACGCTTGTTTTCTTCTATAAATTCCACGACGGTTGCTTCCGGGATTTTCTTCCCATCAATTCGAATCCGTTCTCTAAAATCTTTTAAATGCGGAGAAGTGTATAAACCAACTTTATAGCCTGCCTCCTGAAGCACAGCTGCAAGCATATGGGCTGTAGAGCCTTTACCATTGGTACCGCCAATATGTACAGACTTAAACTTGTTTTCGGGATGGCCTAAATGAGATTCCAACAATTCTGTTCTGCTCAGATCTTCCTTATAAGCTATTGCCCCCTGATGCTGATACATAGGCAATCTTGAAAACATCCAAGTTGTTGTTGCTTTATAGTTCATCCGGCCATCAAGTAAGCGTCAAAAGATTTTAAAACAGTGTTCTGGTGAAGAAAAAGACCAATGCACCACAGATAAAGCCCGTGAAAGCCAACCAAGTGATTTTTTTTAAATACCAGAAAAAGTTGATTTTCTCCATTCCCATGGCCACGACACCTGCTGCAGATCCAATGATAAGCATGCTGCCACCAGTCCCTGCAGAATAGGCAATAAAATGCCATAAAATATCATCGGCAGACTCAGAGAACATTCCTAGAGATGCGGCAACCAATGGTACGTTATCAATGACTGCAGAGCCAACTCCTAGCAGGAGAACAACTAAATCCGAAACGACAGTGCCTGCCACTTCCGTGCCGATATGAGGTGTAGCGACTTTGAGCCAATCGGCAAATCCAAATAAAATCCCAAGAGACTCCAAAGCTGCAACAGCCATCAAAATTCCAAGAAAAAATAAAATACTTGGCAATTCAATCTTAGTTAAAGAATAATGAACTGGACTAGAATGTGAATGTTCACTAGACCCATCTAAACTAAATTTAGAAGAGGTATAAATCTCAGCAAAAACTGCGACAACGCCTAGAGAAAGCATCATCCCAACATAAGGTGGGAGGTGCGTTACCATTTTAAAAATAGGTACAAAAATAATTGCTGATAATCCTAAGTACAACATGGTCCCACTGAAGCGTCCTGGCGCCTCTTGCTCTGTATCATCCACTTCTAAATTGCCTTTGAAAACCGAGAGTCTAGAGGCTAGATATGTCGGAACAAGCATGCAAGCCAAGGACGGCAAAAGTAAGTAGCCAAATAAATGGGTTGTAGACACTTTATCTGCAATCCAAAGCATGGTAGTCGTAACATCCCCAATAGGAGAAAAAGCACCCCCTGCGTTGGCAGCAATCACAATGAGACCCGCAAACCACAAGCGAATATCTCGATCTTTTACTAATTTTTGGAGCAAAGAAATCAATACAATGGTCGCTGTTAAATTGTCAATGATAGCTGACAAAACAAACGCCAACCAGCAAAAAATCCACAACAACTTGGTTTTCTTTTTGGTTTTTATAAAACCCTTAATAGTAGAGAATCCATTAAAATAAGCAATGATCTCAACAATGGTCATTGCGCCTAAAAGAAAAACTAAAATTTCAGCAGTCTTGCCAAGGTGGTGTAAAAGAGTTTCTTCCATGAGGTGCATTTTACCGTCATGGGTAAGGCCCTCAAAATTGGCAATCAAAGCATGCTTTGAAGAATCAAACCAAGTTTTAAAATCGTCAATACCAAAGGAAATAAAGGCCCAACTCACCGCCATCATAATGAGAGCAGGAATGAGTTTGTCAATTTTTAAACTGTGCTCTAAAGTGATGGCTAAATATCCAGCAACAAAGACGGTAATGATAATGGCTTCCATGGGTTGTATTTGAATCAGTAAATTTTAATTAATTTCTTTACTCGACAACTCAAACAAAGATATAAAACATTTTAGGCATTTAGTTGGAAGTATAAAAATAAATTTTACCGCTGCTGTGATCTTGTTTAGCACCAGTAACACTTCGCAAACAGTTCACCTCTCCCCGTAATTTTAAGACACCTAAAAATGCAAAAACAAGGGCCTCTTTGTAATGGACTAAATCCAAATTTTGATCGGAAATTTGATGTGCGTAATGCTTAGAAATACGATGCATTAAAAAAGAATTGAGAACACCTCCACCCGTGTAGAGACCACTTTTTAAATCTTGTTTTTTTAGAATGTTTACAATTTGTATTGCGCTATGTTCAACCAGTGTTCTTAAAATTGAATGCGGCGATAAGTCAAAGGCATCTACAAGATCGTAAATCTCATTTTGAACCCATTCCAATCCCAGTGATTTTGGTGGCTGTTTTTTGTAAAATTCAAGATTATTCAGAGCTTCTAAAAGAGGTAAATTTAAAGCTCCTTTTTTTGCAAATTCACCGTTGTTATCAAATGGACAGCCCAGCAACTGTGTATAGTGATTCAGCGTAATATTGGCAGGACAAATATCAAAAGCGATCCGCTGGGAATTGTTTTGAAATGAAATATTTGCAAAGCCACCAAGATTCAAGCAAAAATCGTAATGAGGAAATAAAAGTAAATCGCCTATTGGAACCAAAGGCGCACCTTGACCACCCATAGCCACGTCCTGGACTCTAAAATCACAAACGACAGTTTGTTTAATAGCATCAGCAAGTATTGGTAAATTTCCAATTTGAAGGGTAATGCCTTTATCCGGTTGGTGAAATATGGTATGTCCATGACTGCATACAGCATCTAAATTTTTGATTTTATACTTTTTAATAAATAATTTTAAACACTCCGCCAAATGCATTGTATAATCCCGATCTAATTTTATCAAAGCCTCAGAACTTAGTGCAATGGCAGATTGTAACCGCGATTTGATAGAAGGCGTATAATTATGGGTTTCAGCGGCTAAAATACCAAAACTCCAATTCTCTTTTTTTGAAAATTTCACCCAACATAAATCCACTCCATCTAAAGAGGTGCCAGACATCACCCCGACAATACTGTAAATTTTATTTATCACATTGATAAATTTAAAATTATTAACTTAAATTGTTTGGCATTTTGGATTAAATTTGAATACATTGTTTGTAAATATTGTAACTTAAAATCTATATGAAATTTAACCTATCCGAAGAACAAATATTGGTGCGAGACGCCGCACGTGAATTTGCTCAAACTGAACTGCTCCCCGGCGTAATTGAGCGCGACGAACTTCAAAAATTCCCCGACAATTTAGTCAAAAAAATGGCGGAATTAGGTTTTATGGGCATCATGGTAGACCCAAAATATGGTGGCAGTGGTATGGATACGCTGTCTTATGCACTCGTCATGGAGGAACTCTCTAAAGTTGATGCCTCGGCTAGTGTTATCGTTTCAGTTAATAATTCGCTGGTATGTTTTGGTCTGGAAGCATATGGAACCGAAAAACAAAAGCAGAAGTACCTGACAAAATTAGCAGCGGGGGAATGGATTGGTGCATTTTGTCTAAGCGAACCTGAAGCCGGAAGTGATGCAACATCCCAGAGCACTACAGCTGTTGACAAAGGAGATCATTATCTTTTAAATGGAACTAAAAATTGGATTACAAATGGTGGACGTGCCCAAGTTTATTTAGTGATTGCCCAAACAGATAAGAGCAAAGGACACAAAGGAATTGATGTCTTCATTGTAGAAAGAGACACGCCTGGCTTTGAAATTGGTCCAAAAGAGAACAAGCTAGGAATTCGCGGAAGCGATACCCATACCTTGCAATTCAATGCTGTGAAAATACCTAAAGAAAACCGCATCGGCGAGGCTGGATTTGGATTTAAATTTGCCATGAAAACACTATCCGGAGGACGCATAGGCATTGCAGCCCAAGCCCTGGGAATTGCGGCAGGTGCCTATGAATTATCACTCAAGTATTCTATGGAAAGAAAGGCTTTTGGGAAAGAAATCAGCAAACACCAAGCCATTGCTTTTAAGTTGGCAGACATGGCAACCGATATTGAAGCAGCACGGCTTTTGGTTTACAAATCAGCTTTAGACAAAGACCAGGGCCGCAGCTATGACACTTCCAGTGCGATGGCAAAATTATATGCCTCAAAAGTCGCCATGCAACATACCGTAGAAGCCGTTCAAATTCACGGGGGTAATGGATTTGTAAAGGATTATCATGTCGAGCGCATGATGCGTGATGCCAAAATTACGCAAATCTACGAGGGAACCTCTGAAATTCAAAAAATAGTGATTTCGAGAGCTATTTTAAAAGATTGATTCTGTTAGAAAATTGGTTTACATTTGAGGAACTAACTAAATCTTCACTTTTTGACAAAAAATCCTCGGAATGATTTTGGGCTCATATCTATTGTTGTCCCACTTTATAATGAAGCAGGTAATGTGGGTATATTGAAGGAGGCGATTCACAATGCCTTAAAGGGATTTAAATATGAACTATTGTTGGTCAATGACGGCTCGACTGATGGCACTGGGATGCAACTAAAAAAATTGAAGCATCCAAACCTTATTGTGATTGAGCTAGAAAAAAATTATGGCCAAAGTCTGGCCTTGGCTGCCGGAATAGACACGGCAAAAGGAGATTATATTGTTACAATGGATGGGGATTTACAAAATGACCCTAGGGATATTCCTTGGATGGTTGAGAAAGCTAAAGATGAAAATTGGGATTTGGTAACAGGAATACGCACCAATCGAAAGGATTCAATTCTAAAAACCATTCCTTCAACAGTGGCCAATCGCATCATTAGGTTGGTAACAAATCTTAACATTAAAGACCATGGCTGTGCGCTGAAAGTATTTACCAAAAATACAGCCAAAGAATTAGATTTACACGGCGAGATACACCGCTACATATCGCTATTAAGCCATTTTAATGGTGCACGAATAACACAAGTTCCTGTTAGACACAATGCGCGTAAATTTGGAATTTCTAAGTATGGTCTTGAACGAATCTTTAGGGTCGTTTATGATTTAGTTTTGTTGGTTTATTTTCAACATCGCAGAGCTCGTAATGAAAAATATTCTAAGCCTAAAAAACATAAGCGGTCTTATGAGATTAAAGCGGTTCAGACTCAAAAAATGTATTTATAGAAAGAAATTCCAAACAATCCCGAATCTAACAATAAAATCTCGGTAAGGATAATTGGGCGCAGAATAGAAGTTGTATCCGGTCATAGACGAATTAAAGTGTTCGGCTTTTATAAAAATTCTCGTTTGCTGAATTTTAGCATTTACAAAGAAGTCAATTCTGGGGAAATCGCCAAAAGAGGCGTTGTTTTGCACATAAAATTCCGCTAATACGGGATCATATCCATTCATATTGTATTTAGAGAAATAACTCAAGTTAAAGCCCGTTTGTAAATACAATGCATTTTTAAATAAATGATTGGCATAATAAAAAGTATGCCTTGTGTTAATTTGGGGCATGTTAAGGACTTGATCCCCCTCCAAAACATGCTGATACATGACGGTATTATACAAACCAAAATTTCTGAATTTAAATTCTTTTTCATACTTCGCACGAGCATAATTGACAGTCCCTTCATATTGATGAGGCTTCACTCCAAGCCCCTTATCTTCAAAATAGAGGTAGTTATTGACTGTTGTGTAATCCACAGACAAATCTCCGTACTTTTTAGAACGCAAATAAAAAGCCAAATGCTGAGAGTGTTGATTTCTAAAACTATTCTGCCAATTGTAGCTCAAATAATCACTTTGGTAAAGTCGGTAATTGTAATTGGCTACAGAAGAATTTGAATTGAGCGCTGCTGTGGCGCTGAGATCTTCGTTTATTGTGTAATTGGCTTGAACATCTAAAAAATTGCCTTCTAAATCCCCAGAAACATTCACACCCAAATCGGCGTTGAGGGCCACCGCACCAATTTGATTTCTATACCCCCCCTCAAAAGACAATACACTCTCATTTAGTCGATTAGTAATGGTCTGACCATTCAGTATGACCAAGGAGTTATATCCGTAACTGTATTGATTGTAACCTAATTTGGCCTGAAAAATTCCAAGGAAATTATTGTTGTATTCGGCATTGACTTCTGTGTAAAAGTGATCAAATGTATTTTTATCTGACAAATTAGAGCTTACAAAAGCATCCCCAAATGCAGCTGAATTTCGAGACTGGGTGTACTGGTAAAATTTGTCTTCCATATGAAGCACATGACCAAGCTTTAAACCATTATTCCCCAAGGAGTCCTTTGGCTTAAGTTGATAGGTGTGGTCGAGATAAAAGCGGCGGCCCTCAAGGTTATTTTCCGCATCCTCAAATAGTGGATCAAACAAGGATCGGTCTATAAATTCAGAATTTCC
>CAJWDI010000053.1:0-13034 GCA_913031185.1 uncultured Flavobacteriaceae bacterium
GTTCTTGGTAAAGTGGTTTTAAAGATGAGCAATCAAAACACCATTGATGTCAGCTCACTTTCAAAAGGGGTTTATTTTATCAAGGTTTCTGATGGTATTAATGCCTCAACAAAGAAGTTTATTAAAGAGTAATAAAATGAAAAAATGCTTTATATTTTTTACAGCTGTTTTAGCGCAATATCCGTAAAAAAAGCCGTGGTTTTTTGACCATTTTTAAGCCAAAAACCAGACTCAAGTGTTGTTTTTCCAGCTTCTACATCCAAGGTTATTGTAGCAGCCTCGTTTGAGGGGTCCACTTTGAGCCTGTATTCCTTATCGCCTAGTCTTAAAAACGCACGATCAAAATCCATAGAAGCGCCCTTGTTTTGTACATCCCAAAAAGGAGTGGCAGCCATCGCGTCGTCAATCGCTGCAGACAAAGCTAAATGGGTTTCTTTGGGCCATCTGCGCAAGCTGATCTCATAGGTTCCAGATTCTCTAAAGTTTACGCTCAATTCCCCAGAAGCTACCGCAATGCCTTTGCGAATGTCCCTTTGGTGCCAAGCCGTGATGGAATTCACATGAATGTCATGGCATGTGAGGGTGTTAATTTGATTGGGTTCGATATCAATGAAAGTATATTCAAACTCCTTTGCGGCATCGGCCCACCAAACATCGTAGTAATCTTGTAACTGGGTGGCCATTTTTGGATGGCGGTCAAAAAGATTAGTTTCTTGACCGGGATCTGTCTCAATATTGTACAATTCATTGCCATTGACCAACCGCCAATTGTGGTACATTACACTGCTTTGTTTGCCCTTTTCAGGCCACTGATTGCGCTGGGTATCCGTTACCAACATGCGCTCTGGGGCTTGATTGGTTTCTATATAAGAAGAGAGGTTGATGCCATCAATGGTTTTGCTTGGCGCAAAGGCAACTCCTGTCAAAGAAGCCAAAGTGGGTAAAATATCGACGTGTGCCGACAGACCACTAAAAGTTCGTCCATCTGTAAAGCCTCCCTTTTTCCATTGCATGATAAAAGGCACTCTATGCCCGCCGTCATACGCACTTGTTTTGGTGCCTTTCATTTGGGCGTTATAGCCATACCATTTTTTTTCTTTTTTATTGAATTTATAGCCATTCGAAGTGCCATTATCCGTGGTAAATATTAAAATGGTGTTATCTGTAAGCGCTAATGATTCCAAGGTTTTGGTCAACCTTCCAAAATTATCATCAATATTGGTGATCATGCCATAAAACCGCTTTTGAGAGGCCAACAACCCAGGTGTGTCCTTGTACATTTCAAAATAAGCCTCTGGTACATTGAAAGGACTGTGGGGAGCATTTAGACTCAAATAACATAAAAAGGGTTCGGCTTTTGACTTTTCAATAAAGGACAAGGCCTCATTAAAAAAAACATCGGTGCAATAGCCTTGCGTTTGTTCAGGAATACCATTTCTAAAATAAGTATCATCTTGGTAGTCGTTGCCCCAATAATCGGGGGTCTGTCCAACCCCACCCCCTTTGTGGTAAAAAGTCTCATCAAACCCACGTTGCTCTGGTAAAAAAGAATAATTATCGCCCAAATGCCACTTGCCAAACATGGCTGTTTTATAGCCTGCGGCTGAAAATACATCGGCAATGGTTTCCTCGTCTTGATTCAATAATGAACATCCCGCATTGGTGTGCCAAACGCCATTTCTCAAACAATTTCTAGCCGTCATCAAACCAGCGCGGGTGGGAGAACAAGTGGTTCCAACATGGTAATTCGAAAAATTCAATGATTGTGAAGCAAAGGCATCGATGTGAGGGGTTTTTATGAGTGGATTGCCATTGAAGCCCAAATCACCATAGCCTTGGTCATCGGTCATTACAATGATAACATTGGGACTTGGTGCTGCGGCTTTTTGGGGATTACAAGCCAAAATCACAATTGCAAAAAAGAGAGATAAGCAATGCTTAAAAAAACGTTTCATAAGATCTATTTTAGTTTAGTTGAGCTACATTTCGCCTTTTAAATTCATTTTCAAAGGCCTTAACAACTGCTTTATAATCCGGATTGCTGGATTGGTTGACGGTTTCCAATGGATCGTTTTCATAATCGTAAAGCTCCGTGGCAATCAGTCTTCCAGTACGCTCACCGGTTTTATAATTCATCTGCAACCATTTCACATAGCGAAACCTTTCACTGCGAAGTGTATACCCCATCCGCCTGCCCCCTCTGGGGTATTGAGACAGAGCTGCGAAGCGCAACGAGGTATTGGGGTCTTTCATAAGTGGAACCAAACTTTTACCTGGCAAATGGGCCGGAACATCTAGATTGGTAAGCTCACAAAGCGTCGGAAAGATGTCTACGAACTCGGTAGGGATGTTATTTTTATTGGCTGAGAATCCTTGAGGCGCAGATATGATCATCGGAGAACGAACAGCTTGCTCAAAATTGGTGTGTTTGGTCCAAAGCCCGTGATCTCCAAGGTGAAATCCATGATCACCCCAAAGAATGACTACTGTGTTGTCTTCTAGGCCCAATGCTTCTAATTTATCTAAAAGCAAGCCCACTTGAGCATCCATATAGCTGGTAGCGGCCATATATCCGTGTATCAATTCTTTTTGTTTTTCAGCAGTCAGCGGCCCTTGATCAGGAATGTCACTATAAGAACTTATTTCCCCAAGATTGCTGCCTTTATAGGCAATATCGGGGCTGTTTTTTGCTCTGTTTGGAAATGCTGCGAGTGTAATGTCCTCTGGATTATAAAGGTCCCAATATTTTTTGGGGGCTATAAATGGTAAATGGGGTTTTGAAAAGCCAACGGAAAGAAAGAAAGGACTTTCTGCTTCGGCAAGCCTTCCAAGCAGGCTTACCGCTGCGCTTGCATTGGCGCCATCTCCATAAGTATCATCAGGCACATCCATGCATTCAGTTGAAGGTCTGCACATGGGACCGCCCAAATTTGAGATGGCTCTATTGCGCATATAATTGACTTTAAATTTTTGGCCCGCCACTAATTTTTCTGCTTTTTTCCATGCCGCATTGACTTCGGGGTTTGCATATTGTGTTGAATTCACTTTTAGGTACGGAATAGACCAAGACGGTTTGTCCATATCTTGCCCATTGTCTACACAGCGGTTATCAAAAGTTTTCCCTATGCCTGCAGTAATGTAACCTTGACTTTTAAAGTACTGTGGAATGGTAAGAATATCCGGGTTTATATCTCGCATCTTGGTTCTTAAATCCCATACTTGGGTGTGGTCGGGATACATACCTGTAAGTAAACTAGCGCGAGTGGGACCACATATGGCCTGTTGACAAGAGGTGTTTAAAAACACCGTTCCAGTTTTGGCCAAACGGTCGATATTTGGCGTTTTGACCAAAGGGTCACCATAGGCCCCCAACATGGGTTTCAGATCGTCCACAGGAATGAAAAGAACATTTGTTTTTTGAGCACTTAAAGGGGATGAAACCAGGATTGCAAAGCCAAAGGTTACAAAGCGCAATAGAATTGAATTGATGCGTTGAGTCATAAAATTAATTTTTAAAAATTTAATATTCCAACACCAGAGCCGTATGGCAGGTGAATTTAGGAACGATTACACTAATGTTATCTTTTGATTTAACAATGTCAAGCGCTGTATGCCCAGGTACTAAATAGGCCTTCTTGACAGTTTCATTGACGTTTATTTCCACAGTCGTTTCGTAAACTGGTACCAAATCATCTATGACCTGAGCCACTCCACGTTGTACTGGGGTGGCATAAAGCAAATGGACCACATAGCGGTTTTTATCTGGAAAATGTAAAAGATTAACCCGGCCTGAACTTGGCAAGTCGGTCCGAACCATAGGTGCTGTTAATAAAGCATCCAATGTATTTTTAAAGAGCTCTCTGTGAATTTGAGCCCCATACTTTAAATACATTTTATCCAATGCGTGTGCCACAACCATTGTGTTTCCGTCTCTATAGATGGCAGGGTGCGAGGCGCTTTCTAAATTGTACGGCGTATTTTGATGAGAAGTGTAATGCGCTTTTGTACGGCTGAAATAAGGTTCTCGGATGGTTGCCAAAATCTCAACATCTGCATCCGGTTTAATTTTTATTGCCGGAATGTAATTTAAAAAAGGGGAGCGCACCACATTTTTAGAAAGGGCTTCACTAACAACTGAGTAATCTACATCATAACTGGCCTTGCCCATGTAGCTGCCACCAACATCCAATGCAAATCCAGAAAGGTCCTTTTTTAGAGCCCCTTGACCAAGCACCAATAACTTACCCCCCCTCGCAACAAATTGATTTAAAGTTTCAACATTTTCAGGACTAAAATTTGGCTTACTTGGTATGACAATCACTTCCAAATCGGACCAATCTTCAAGATTATTTACCACTACATAATTGGTTTGAGTGTCTAACAACAAAAGGCTTGTCGCTTGTTCCGTATCGTTGTCAAAGGTCATCCATAAACCTGTTCTTGCGCGTTGTTTCCCCCCGGGGCCATAAGCTTCGATATTTTTAACATAAGAAAATGCAGACCCAATGTTTTTATAGGTTTCTCCGTCAATGATCCCAGAAGGATGTAATTGATCGCCAAAGTTTACATTAGCGCCAAAAGCAATCATTGAGGCTGCTTCATATTTTAATGCATTGGGGTATTTAAAACCTCCAAACTCACCCCAAGCGGTATGGAACTTTCCACTCATCCCCGTAACCGGCTTATCCATATTACTGAAATATTTAGCGCGTAATGGAAATTCGTTGTAGCCTTCCCATGTAGTCGGCAAATCTTCTAAGTCGTGACTGGTATTGTATTCATATAGTTTGTATTTAAAGGTATTGGAATTGTTCATGTGAGTGGACCAATTGTAAAAAATAGAAGCATCAGGGTGGTATCTTTTTATGATGGCATTGCAGGAGGCCATAAAAAACTTAATTTTTTCAACGTGGTGTTTCTCAACTTCCAAATCATTATTGATATCTATACCCGCTTTTTCAAAACCTGCCCTGCTGTATGCGTTATAATTGATGGCATTGTTGGGAATGATATCATACCAAAACCCGTCAATATCGTAATCCCGACACAATTCTTCGGTTTGCTTTAAAATCATATCCAAATAACTCCCTTCGGGCATTAACAATTCCCAGGTAAAATTTGGATAGGGATCCTCATCGTTCAAGGATTGGATCATATCCCCTTTTTTAGACTTTCCATTTTTGTTTTTAATGATCCATTCTGGGTGAGTGACGGCATCCAATACAGACCAACCTATTGCAAAATATAATGGTGTTTTGATTCCAATTTCGTGAGAGGCCTCGATTTGCGATTTTAACAAATCAAATCCCAAGTTGGGATGTTGGGTACCTACTTTGGTGGGATAATAAGAATAGCCGTGGTGTCCTTTTGCAAAAATATTAATGGAATTTACATGGGCAGCTTTGAGTGTTTTTTGCCAAGCAGCTTTGTCAAATTGTGCCCCAATATTTTCAAGGTGTTCAGAGGTGTGAAAATCCAAATGTACCTGGCGGCTTGAAAAATCTTCTGAAGATACTTCTGGATTTTGAGCATTTAAAATACCGATTAAAAATAGGGCGTTGATTGCAATTTTTAAAGGTTTCATGATGGCTGTGTTTTAAATTTATTTTTGATCCCAAAATCTGTAGGGATCGTTGAGGGCTTTCATTTCTGCAAATAAAAGGGCTTCCATTTCCTTGCGTTTTACAGTATATTCTGGGTGGTCGGCTAAATTGACTTGATTGGGTTTTGGAGTATTCCCTGTGAGGGCGATCACTTTGGGGTCGTGGTGTTCAATCAAAAGCTCGTTGGGATTGTCCTTTAGATTAAAAAGCTGTGTTTTTTGAATTTCACCATGCATCACGTCGTACTTAATGAGTTTCCAGTCTCCCTTTTTTACAGAACGAATGCCTGGCTTGGTCCCACCGGAATAGACCCCATTGATAACATCTCTTAAAGTTTCAATTTCACCACTTATTACCGATTTAAAACTCTTTCCATAAACAGTTTCTGGAATATAAATACCTGCCAAATCACAAAGGGTTGGCAAGACATCTGATAAATAAATATTTCCCTTTGCTTTGCGGTTCCTTTCAATGTTAGGTCCTTTAACAATAAAAGGAATTTTTAAACTGTGTTCATATAAATTTTGTTTACCCATCAATCCGTGTTTACCTACGGCAATTCCGTGATCAGAAACAAAGAAAATATAGGTGTTATCCAACTCGCCTGTAGCTTCTAATTTTTCAAGCACCCGGCCAATTTCAGTGTCTATGGCTTCAATTGCTGCCAATTCTTTGCCTCGTTCATTTCTTACCGTGGCTTCATCTCTTTTTGTCATAACGCCTTCAACACGATTTTCATCTCTTAGATCGGGATGACCTTCTTCAAATGGATGGGCTGGTAAATAATTGATGGGTAATTTTGGAGCCTTTGGGTTGGGGCGCATTGGGGGACCTGGGTTGATAGCACCATATTTTTCAAGAAGTGCTGGTTTTGCCCGTCTAGGATCGTGGGGATGTGAGAAACCCAAATAAATTAGAAAGGGTTGGTCTGTGGGTTGGTCGATTCTTCGATTTAAGTAATCAATAACTTTATCGGCATGCCATTGGCTCCCGTTTTCATCTTCAGCATCTCTGTTGGTCTTGTCATAGCGCTCGTCAAACAATAGATTGGCACCTTCATAGCTGTTGCCACGCTTACAAGTTCTGAAGGTGTAGTACCCCGCCCTTTTAAACAGCGCTGGCAGGCTGTAATAGGACGGATCGTCTGGAGATATTTTCGCATAGTTTTCCTCCACTTTATGGGTGTAATCTAAGGGAGGCCATTTCACGTTGAGGTTTTGAGTTTCCCAAACATTACGCCCTGTCATGAGCATACAACGTGAAGGGGTGCAAACCGCCGCACGAAAAGCGCCCATATGATGCGCAGATGTCAAGGTAAGTCCTTCCCATGCAAGCTTATCAATATTGGGGGTGTCACAGTACGTATCGCCATAAACTCCAAGCGTTTGTGCGTCTTGATCATCGGTGATGATAAAAAGAATATTGGGTTGTTTTAACTCTGTGCTTTGGCAACTCAACAACACACCTAAGAACATGAGTACAATGCTAAATAATGAAACAATGGTTGGTGTAATTTCTTTTGTACATTGAACTGAATTTCTAATCTTTTTCATTTGATTTAATAATTTAATTGCTTTCATAGTTTACTTCTATTGTTAAAAATAAATTTTCATCAGATACATGCAGGGATCAGTAACTCTAAAGAATATTATCAAGCCAGTGAATTAAGATCAAGGAAATTTAATTATTGGTTAATTTTTAGTTGTTTGCTCAATATATATAAAGTAAATATATTTTATCATAAATTTTACTTGAAATTATTAAAAACCCCTTGAACTAATTTCTAATGTAGTGACTGTAAAATTTATTATAATTTTCAAAAAACAATTGCCCAATTTTTTTCATTCCTATATAATTGTAATGATTGGCGGGTTTCCCATTCCATTTGTGAGTGTAACGTGGTGTATAATTGATCCCATCGGGATTTAAGCTGCGCTTGACAAGGGTCACATTGGCCAGTTTCTGACTCGCAGATTCCATACTTTTTACGACTTTGTTGCTACCAACTCCAAGCATTAAAAATGGTAAATTGTCTATTTGATAATGTGACCTTACTTTTTGAATGAGCGCTGTTATGTTCGCTTCATAAGTCTCAGTTGGTAATGGCCCATTTTTATTACCACTGTCAGACTCTCCTTGTACCCATAACATTCCCACGATTTCATAACTTTCAAAGGGTAATTTAGCAAGTTGCGCATCCACTGTTGCAATAAAATCTTGATACAACTTGGGTTTGTTTTCTTCGTTAGTTGTGCGTGCTTTTTCGAGCGTCCAATTTGCGTTCCATGCACCATATAAAGAGGTACCGCCTTGAGCACGTTTGATGAATAAAAATTTTTCATCCGGATAATGTTTAGCCAATTCGGTTCCAAAAAACAACTCAGGACCAAAACAGGTTTCAATCCTAAACTTTTTCTTGATAAAATTAGGAGGGTCTGTGGTATTTAAGACACCGTCAATAACCCAGGCGTCTTTACTATTATTAACAGAGCCTTTATAGTAGAAGTTGATGGATTTTTGTGCAAAACGCAATGCTTTCTGATCTTGTAGAGTTAATTTAGAAGCATCACCACGACCATCCATATTGGATTGCCCTGCTAGCAAAAAAACTTTGGTTTTTTTTGAGGGGTTCGCTTCTGTGGTGTATAAAGCTTGTGCAAATGAAAAATTGGTTAAGATGATTAACGCTAAAAGGAATAACTTTCTGTACATTTTGCTTGATTTTAAATTATCACTTTAGTATAAATAAAATTTTGAATATGATTTAAAAAAGGCCGTAGTTATAAATAACTCAACCATTTTTTTTGCTTGTTATTGATTTTGTAATCTCCAAATTTTTTGCAAATCGGATACATGAAAATAACAAAACAAACCCATAATAGCAGCATTACAAAAGTGGAAAATCCAAAGCCTTCAAGCTTTGAGGGAAGCATCCATATGGGGTCTTTCAGAATCATACTTTCCCATCCAAAACCACTAAATTCGGCAGCAAGCATTGCAAACAGGTGAATGAAATAGATGTGCAGGATATAGAAGAAAAAGGGTACCCTTCCAAAAACCATTAAAACTCTGGACAGAAGCGTTTTTTTGCTTGTTTCTAAAAGGGCCAATATTATAAATATGGGACCCAATGTCATTAATAGATAGGCGAGCGATGGCGGGTATTTTTGGGGGTCCATAAATGAAAATAGCGTTTGAGAGAGAGTCTCATATTGTGCCCAGGGTTTTGAATTCCCGTAAGAATTTAAAAACCGTAACAAAAAGAAACCCCCAACAAAACAAAGGCCGAGTGTTTTCAATAATTTAATGCGTTTTTCAGTACTAAAATCTCTTCTAAAATAGTACCCAAAAAAGTAACCCAAGGACATCAGTCCAATCCAAGGGATGATGGGGTAGGCAATGACCAGTGTGGTCGAATTCCCTATGCTAAACAACTCTAGTTGATGAAGTATGGCCCAAATTAGATTCCCAGAGATGTCAAATAAGTCCAATAAATTATGGCCAAAAATAACAACCAAACTGAAAATAAAAATATTCCTTTTTTTCATCCAAACAAGCCCCGACATTAGAATCATACAAATTCCTAGCATCCATATGACTTGAAAAACAATATAATTAAATTCAACGTCGAAGCGCCAACCAAAGTTTAGAATGGCAATTTCAACAAATACCAACCACAAGCCTCTTGAAAATAAGAATTTAGACAGATACCTTTTGTCGTATTTTTTACCAATAATATCAGCTGAAATACCTGCTAAAAACGCAAATACAGGCGCACAGTAGTGTGTTATCCACCTCAAAAAAAATGTAACAGAATTGGTCTTTTCTGGATCTGTAGGGCTGAAGAAAAAAGCTTCTTGATGGAAGTAATCTCGAAAATGATCTAGGGACATTAAAACGATGATGGTCCCTTTCAAAATATCGAGAGAATCAATTCTTTTCATAAAACAAGCTTTGGTCGTGTACAAATATAGCTCACTTTATGCGAAATTATTTACTTGATAAGTATTTAAATTTAAAATTCGTTTGAAAAGAGATGTTAAAACTAATGTCTACAAAACTCCCCAATGCATCAAAGAGACTGTTGGGGGTCTGGTTATGTTATTTATGAGAATTTCTAATAGTGTATCATGATGTCTTCTTCCAAAATCCAACTCGCCACATTACTGTCCTGAATTGAGTTCCACTCTTGATCCACTTTTCGCTTATCGGATCTTTCCTGCAAAGACGTATAATAATCGGCGCGAGATTTACCCAAAACAATCATCATATAATCGGCATTTGCAACACCTCCGTAAAATGGCATATACATAACGCGTATGTAATCGTTTTTGAGTTTTTTATCATTTTCAATTCCGAGACTGATTTGTTTTTTAAATTTTTCTCTGACCCCAGGGCCCTCATTCACATCAATCATAATATGCCTTCTAAACAATAAATTTGGGAGGGCTGCTGCCAAGTCTGTTCCTTCAGGTATGTAGCTCATATTTTTAACATACCAAAACAGATGGCTCTGGACCTTTTTAGGAGCGGTTGAATACCAGCCATTTTCAGATGCTTCTTCCTCAGATTTATCTTTATTAATAGTTGCTTGCCATTGTTTCATTATTTTGGCTTGCGACCCTTCTTTACCCCAGCGGTTTCGGCGACTGGTCATAAGGGCTTCCATATTTTCAAAGCTTCTGCAATAGTAAACTTTATTACCATTCATAACCTCTAAAACAAAAGTGGTTCCGCCAGTAACCTCATTTTCAAAATCTGACCAAGTATTTAACAACTCAACCATGCGTTTCGGGTTTTCTGCAGTGTACTCATCGACTTCAACTAGATTTGGAAATTGAGCAAATACCGTGGATGTACTCAACAATAATAATAGCAATAGAACTCTCATAATTTAATTTTTTAAAATTTTAAGTTGTAATTTACAACTAAATTTTAAAAATAACAACAGCTTTGACCTTTTAAAAATGCAAAAACAATAGACTGTAAAAATTATTATAATGGATTAAATATTTATATTTGCACTCCAACAAATAAGGAAGAATGAAATTAATTGCTATAAAACCCGATGTTTTTGGCGCCATTGCCAGCTCGCTTTGCGTAGTGCATTGCCTTGCAACTCCTTTGCTTTTTATCTCCCATTTGTACACATCTACAGCTTATGAAGCGGTTCCTTTTTGGTGGAAAGACTTGGATTTTCTTTTTTTAACGATTTCATTTATAGCCATTTACCGAGCTACAAAAACAACCTCCAAAAACTTTATGAAATATGCTTTATGGATGGGCTGGATTGTGCTTTTTTCTTTGATTCTCAATGAAAAAATGGCTTGGTTAATCATCCCAGGAGTTTTGAATTATATCGCGGCACTCAGTCTTGCGTCGTTCCACATATACAATTTGAAATACTGCCAATGTGATGACGAGAATTGCTGCGCCAAGTAGTACGTTTAAACATTTTTTTTAAATTTTACTGGAAGTGCTAAAATTTAGGCACGTATTTATTGCAGTCTGAGTTCGAAATATTAGACTTTAAAAATTACAAACCGCATATTAGTTCCTTAAATCTTTGAGGGTATTTTTGCGAACTCTTTCCAGATATTTTTTGCGTTTTGCGTCAGACACAAAAGGGACTGACCAAAATTGAGTTGTTTTGGTAAACAAAGAAAGTCTCCAACCAAAAACGAAAGTATAAACCCCCATCACCAACCGTAATTTCACCGAGTTTAAATAGAGCGTTAAAACCGGTAAGGCCGGGGCGCCATGAGTCATATAAGTCCGTACCTTTTTATCTTTCAAATAGGGTTTTGGATAGGCATATAGCTTAGTGATGTTTACAAACTGATATGCAAACCCGGGTGTAAAGACCTCATCAAAAAAGATTTCCATTCTTGGGGTCAGTCGGAACCACCAAACGGGTGAGATGATAAAAATATTATCTGACCAAGTTACCAAGGATTTATAAGACTCAATAATCGCATTTCTGGGCCTTGTAAAACTATCTCTGTACAAATCAATGATTTTTAAATCCTGCCCTGAACGTTCAATGTTTTCTTTGACCGTTTTAAAAATCCCATTGTAACAGAACGAATCTTCATTTGGATGGGCAATTATAACCAGATTTTTCATTGAATTTATATTTTTAAAAGACTTAAATTTAATGATTTAACTTAGTACCTTGTAAATCAAGCACAAGTTAAAGTTTTAAAAAAAAACTCCTTTAAGAATAATAATAAATGATTGTTAAATGTTAAAAATCGCATTTGATAAAAGCTACAAGCACCCACTTGGAAAGAACCACCGCTTTCCAATGATCAAATATGAATTGATCCCCGAGCAGCTGCTCAGAAAAAACATATGTTTTGAGAACAGTTTTTTTGCACCCGATGAAATCTTAAAAGAAAATGCAATTTTAGCCCATGGAGAGGAGTATTACGATCAGTTATTGGACTTGACTTTAAGCAAGGCAGACCAAAGACAAATTGGCTTTCCATTGACGAAAAGCCTCGTGAAACGAGAGCGAACCATTGCCCAGGGCAGTATCCAAAATACACAATATGCTTTTGAACATGGGATTTCAATGAACGTTGCTGGCGGCACCCACCACGCTTTCAAAAACAAACCTGGTGCTTTTTGCATGCTCAACGACCAAGCCATTGCGGCCAACTTCCTCGTAGTAAATAAACTTGTAAAACGGGTGATGATTGTCGACCTTGATGTGCATCAAGGCAATGGCACCGCTTCTATTTTTGAAAACAATAACAATGTTTATACCCTGTCGTTCCACGGCAAAAAAAATTATCCCTTTGTAAAACAGAATAGTGATTTCGATTTGGCCCTTGATGATGGCACAACAGATGCCGCCTATCTAAAAGCGTTGAAATACGAACTTCCCAGGCATGTGGACAAGTTTGAGCCAGATTTTATATTTTACTTGGCTGGTGTAGATGTTTTAAAAAATGACAAATTGGGCCGTTTATCCCTGTCCATTCAGGGCTGTAAAGAAAGAGACCGTTTTGTTTTAGATTTATGTAAACGCAACAATATACCACTACAAATTAGTATGGGCGGAGGCTACTCCATTTACCTCAAAGAAATTATTGATGCCCATTCCAACACATTTGAATTGGCACAGGAATTGTATTTTTAAAATACTCTCCATTAGAGAACATCATTAAATAATTAATATTTAAATTTATGGTAATTAGTAAATTCGAAAATAAATGAGCAAAACCTATTACAACCCAGACGATTTGAAAAAATTTGGTGACATCAGTGAATGGAACCAAGAGCTTGGAGAAAAATTCTTTGATTACTACGGAAAAGTCTTTGAAGAAGGCGCTTTGTCAGCACGAGAAAAATCACTTATTGCACTGGCGGTTTCCCACGTGGTTAAATGCCCTTATTGCATTGATGCCTACACCAAAGATGGAC
>CAJWDI010000054.1:0-12733 GCA_913031185.1 uncultured Flavobacteriaceae bacterium
AATGTAAAAATTCTTAAAATTGTTTTCATTAGTTATATATTTTGGTTTGCTTGTGTTTAGTTTATTTGATATAAAGGAATAAAGATAAGTAAAAAATAATAATTTGTAAATTTTGACCAGGATTAAGTGCTAATTTCTAATTATTTAGCCCCAAAATTTTTATTGTTTGTATTGTATTAACTAAGACTCACTTATGAAAGGCGTGAATTTCTTTTTGAATGATTTGTAAATTACTCAACAGTCACGGACTTGGCTAAATTTCTAGGCTGGTCCACATTTTTATCAAGCATTACTGCAATGTGATAGGACAGCAGTTGCAAGGGAATTGTAGTAATTAAAGGAGACAAGAACTCTAAAGTTTCAGGGATTTCAATCACGTGGTCTGCCAACGCCTTTACCTCTGTGTCACCCTCGGTTACAATGCCAATAATCTTACCTTTTCTGGACTTTATTTCTTGAACATTACTAACGATCTTTTCATAATGACCATATTTTGTGGCAATGACCACAATAGGCATATTTTCGTCAATCAATGCAATTGGGCCGTGTTTCATTTCAGCCGCAGGATAGCCCTCTGCATGGATGTATGAGATCTCTTTTAATTTCAAAGCCCCTTCAAGTGCAACTGGAAAATTAAAGCCTCTTCCAAGGTATAAGAAATTGGCGGCATTCTTATAGTTTTCGGCAATCTCTTTTACCAAATCGTCAGATTTGAGTGCGATTTTAATTTTTGAGGGAATCGTTTCTAGTGCGACCAAATGTTGTTTATAGTCTGAGGCAGAAAGTGTTCCTTTTGACCTCGCCAATCTTAATGCCAACATGGACAGCATCGTAATTTGGGTGGTAAATGCTTTGGTGGAGGCCACCCCAATCTCGGGCCCCGCGTGGGTGTAGGCTCCTGCGTGGGTTTCTCTTGAAATCGAGGCGCCGACTACGTTACAAACCCCAAAAACAAAGGCCCCGTTTGCCTTGGCTAACTTTATTGCAGCAAGTGTATCTGCGGTTTCTCCAGATTGAGAAATGGCGATCACAATATCTTTGTCGGTTATAATCGGATTTCGATATCGAAACTCTGAAGCATACTCGACCTCTACAGGAATTCTTGCCAAATCCTCAAAAACATATTCTGCAACCAGTCCAGCATGCCAAGAGGTGCCACAGGCTACAATTGTGATTTTCTGCGCATTTAGGAATTTCTCTATGTTGTCTTCAATACCGGACATTTTTATATTGCCCTTATTAACATCGAGACGCCCTCTGTAGGTGTCCAAAATGGCTTGGGGTTGCTCGAAAATCTCTTTGAGCATAAAATGATCATAACCACTTTTTTCTATTTGTTCAATATTGAGTTTTAGCTTTTGAGTATAAGGATTGAACGGAAGATCGTTTTTTATTTTCCAGAACCGCGGTTCTTTGTGAAGACGAATAATGGCCATCTCTTCATCTTCCAAATAAATAGCATTGTTGGTGTATTCAATAAATGGCGATGCATCACTGGCAATAAAAAATTCATCTTTTCCAAGACCGATCGCCAATGGGCTTCCCAGTCTTGCCGCAACAATTTCATTGGGCTTTTTAATGTCCAAAACGGCAATGGCATAGGCGCCTACGACTTGGTTCAAGGCGATTTGTACGGCCTTCCCCAACTTATACTCGCCACTTTTCTGAACTTCTTCAATAAGGTTGATCAGCACTTCTGTATCCGTATCTGAATGAAATGTGTAGCCTCTATTTATAAGCTCTTTTTTTATGGCAGCATAATTTTCTATGATACCGTTGTGAATGATGACCAAATCACCTGAGTTTGAATAATGGGGATGGGAGTTTACATCATTTGGGACACCATGCGTTGCCCAACGTGTGTGGCCAATCCCAATGTTGCCTTTGGCGTTATTGTCGGAAGCAATTTTCTCTTCTAGGTCTCTGACTTTACCTTTGGTTTTGGTGATACGAATGTCTGTACCATCGAATAGTGCAATTCCTGCACTGTCATAGCCCCGGTATTCTAAGCGCTTTAATCCTTTAATTATAACTGGACATGCTTCTCTATGTCCGATATATCCAACAATTCCACACATTGTTTGTAATTAATTTAGTTATTGGCCTGGCTGTAATAAACATTGAGTTTTACTTTTTTCAAAGGGTCATTGGTATTGCTACCGTGTAAAATAACGCCCTTTGGAGACAAAACACTTCCAGTTGGAATTCCTCCGACTAAAGGGTCATAATTTAAAAGTTTTTGATTGATAGCGGCCCCAACATTAGACGAAACGACAACCCCTAATCTTAGGTTGGTTGCGTCGTTTACAATGATATTGTTGAGGTGTGAAGTCAAACGTACTTTGTATTTTCTGGTGGTATTACCCTGATCATCAGTTACTGTACTCAAGGGCACCAAATGTGTAAATTTTGAATCAGAAGTACTGGTGTTGACGGAGGAATCTTGGTTGTAATCTAGTAAAGGTGTATTGTTCTCGAGGTCATAAACATAAATTCGGTTTGGGAGGTCGGCGTTGGAGTCTAAGCTCTGGTCTACATAAAACTCTAAATAGGCTTCATTAATCAGACGCTTGATGATGCGTTCCTCATTGGGCTGACCTTCATTAATAACCGCTCTAAAATCTGTAACAAAATCTTCAAAATCATTCCCGTCTTCATCTTCTGAAAAAAGCTCAACAACCGCCATAGACCCTTCACCGCCTTTAAGGAAAAGTTGTGTATCTCCTTGTATTTCGTCTGCGCCTTCAATGGCTTGTAAGAAATCTGAGCTAAAATTGTTTTCATAAATGGAAGTTCTGTTCCCCGAAAAATTGAGTTGATAAACCCCTTGGCTTGTGGTAGTATCTCCATTTTCGTCAGGATCTGATTCAAAGGAATAATGAAGTTTAACGTGGGCATTTGCGGAGGAAAAGTTCAGTTGAATCATACTACCAGAGCTTGGACTTACAGGCTCGACTTTGAAGTATAAACCTCTAAAATAGTTGTAGAAATTAGTGGTACTACTCAATTCATCAGCATCTTCTTTTTCAAAAATCAAAGTCTCCCAAAACCCTTGAGGGAGTATCTCCGGGCTGTCTAATCTAATGCGAAGGCTAGGCGCCAGAGTTTCTGTAACCTCTTTATCCCCATCTTCATTAAGTTCTGTTAGATCAGTAGACTCATTGCTGGGGGTAAATGCCTCAGAGGAATACAACAATTGAGCTTCTAGTTCTGCAGGGTTTAAAGCTTCAGCGGCAGACAAAGCACCATTTGAATAATAGGCTTGAAAATCATCTAAATCACTTCCTGGGTCAAAATTTCGCAATAAAAAATTGTTTTTAAATACAGATAATTTGACAGGCCCATTGCCGTAAAGCGAGTCTAATGTGTAGGTCTCTCCATCTGTTTTACTTGAGTATGGTATGGTGAGAAACACAGAGTCTAAAACGGGGTTATTTCCAAAACTAGGGCTGAAATTCTGAGGGGTGAGTTGCGATAAAAAATGCGCTGTTGTACCCCCAAAGTTGGGGTCATAATAATAGCCTAACAAGTTGCTGGGTAGGTTGTTCGACTGGAAAGGCGTGATACGCTTATTGTAGGTCTTTGCAGGATAGGACTGATTATCAATTGAGATGTTCTGATTGTTAATGACATCGGTTCCAATTTCTGTGTAATCCTCCTCACAGGAGAGTGTAAAAGCAATGAAACATAAAAAAATTAGAACATTAGAATAGGGGTTGCGTGAAAATTTCATAGCAGGGGCTCTAGTTTAAAATTTGGGTACTGTAGAATTCTGTGTAGGCTTCGGCAAAGGCTTCCGGGAATTGGTATTCTAAAACTGGTTTTTGGATTTTATCAATATAATTATTCAATTCTTCCGGTATTGTTTGAGACCCTATAATCAGGCCATCTGAAAAATCAATTGCTGTTTTCATCAAACTTACATAATCTGGTAATTTTAAATTTTTTAAGTGGTCATCATCGATTTCATCGAATTTAACTTTATCCTTTAGTGCCTTATTCAGGGTGCCCTCAAAACTTTGAGCGTACACAGAGGTAACCACTTTACTGTCTTTAAATAATGGCTCGTCTTTGTAGTATTCTTTAAGGTAAAGCGGCAACAAAGAGGCCAACCATCCGTGAACATGAATGATATCTGGCGCCCAATTCAATTTTTTAACAGTTTCGATGACCCCTTTGGCAAAAAAGATGGCACGTTCATCATTGTCCTCAAACAGCTTTCCAGCCTCATCCGTCAGGGTCGCTTTTCTCTTGAAATAATCTTCATTGTCAATAAAGTAGACTTGAATTCTCTCTTTCGGAATTGAAGCCACTTTGATAATGAGCGGCATGTCTAAATCATTTACAACCAAGTTGATGCCCGATAGGCGAATGACTTCATGTAGTTGGTGCCGGCGCTCATTGATGTTTCCGTAACGCGGCATGAATATTCGAATTTGTCCGCCTTGTTTATTGACCATTCTGGGCGCTTCAAAAGACATGGATGAAACTTCAGTTTCTGGCAAATAAGGAATTACTTCAGACGACACATACAATATTCTCTTGTCTTTCATACAAACAACGCTTTGGATTTCTCAATAAAAATATCGCAAAAATACAAAAATTTATGCAGATTAATTGTAATAGCTTAAGTTTGCAACCCATTATTGTCAATTCAATGAAAGTTTTAACCACAAACCAGTCTCTAAACTCCTGTTTAGCGTCTCTAAAAACACCAGTTTCAAACCTCGGATTTGTACCGACTATGGGCGCTTTACACCAAGGTCATTTGTCTTTGATTAATCGTGCAATAAAAGAAAATGAGATTGTTGTGGTCAGTATTTTTGTAAATCCCACTCAATTTAACAATGCAGGCGATTTAGAAACATACCCTCGAGACCTCAAGCAAGACTTGAAAAGAATAAAATCCATACGATCTTTGGGTGAAATCATTGTTTATGCCCCAAGTGAGGCAGCAGTTTATGGTAATTCCATTACAAAAGAAGCTTTTGATTTTGGAGGGCTTGAACTGCAAATGGAAGGCAGGTTTAGACCTGGCCATTTTCAGGGTGTTGGCACGGTAGTTCAAAAGCTTTTAGATATCGTAGGGCCTACCCGCGCCTATTTTGGCGAAAAAGATTTTCAACAACTACAAATCATTAAGAAACTGGTTAAGACGACCAGAGCTAACGTCAAAATTGTGGCTTGCCCTACAGAAAGAGAGCCCAACGGCTTGGCAATGAGCTCTAGAAATACACGCCTTACAACCGCAGAGCGTTCCCACGCTTCAAAAATTTACAACGTATTAAAAATGACCAAGCACAAATTTAGACACACCCCTTTTGATGAGATAATGCAATGGGGCGTTGATCAATTTGAAAAAGACCCCACCATCAACCTAGAATATTTTCAAATTTCAGAGGTTTCAACCCTAAAACCAGCGGTTAAAATAGCGCCTCAAAAAAAGTACCGTGCATTTATTTCGGTCTATATCAGAAACATCCGGTTGATTGATAATATCGCACTAAATTAATACCTTTGTCCCATGCAAATACAAGTTGTTAAATCTAAAATTCACCGTGTAAAAGTTACGGGCGCCGATTTAAACTATATTGGAAGCATCACTATTGATGAAGACTTAATGGATGCCGCCAATATTATACAAGGTGAAAAAATCCAAGTCGTAAATAATAATAACGGTGAGCGTTTGGAGACCTATGTAATCCCTGGCCCAAGGCACTCTGGAGAAATCACGCTGAACGGTGCTGCTGCTCACAAGGTCAATATTGGGGATGTGCTAATTTTGATCACTTATGCGATTATGAGTCTCGATGCCGCAAAAGGCTTTACTCCAGCCTTGGTTTTCCCAGACGAAACCACTAATCTTTTGAAATAGTCCATTGAACAGCACCGTTAAATCCGCTTTAAAAATCATATTTCCACTATTGTTGGGGGCCATTTTGGTCTGGTATTCGTTGCGTAAAATTTCATTTTCTGAACTGGCAGATTATTTTGTAAACGCCAACTATTTTTGGATTTCATTGGGTGTTTTTTTTGGACTTTTGAGTCACTTGTCGCGTGCCTATCGTTGGAAGTATATGCTTGAGCCCATGGGCTATAGTCTGCGGTTTTCAAATGGTATGATGGCAGTTTTTTCGGGCTATCTTATCAATTATACCGTTCCAAGAGCAGGAGAAGTTTCGCGGGCTACAATTCTGACTAATTATGAAGGCGTTCCCTTTGAAAAAGGTTTTGGAACCATTGTTGCTGAACGTGTGGCTGATGTTTTGGTGATGTTATTCATCATTGGATTTACGCTCATTTGGAAATTTGATATCATATATGATTTTTTAATTGATGATCTTGATTTTCAAAATCAGCTATTCATCTTATCCCCTGTAGCATTATTTTTATTTTACTGTTTTTACCAAATTATCAAAAAAGGGAACCACCCTTTTTTGGTAAGAATCAGATCATTTTTAATTGGTTTTTTAGAGGGAGTCATGAGCATCTTCAAAATGAAGTATAAATGGGCATTTATTGCGCATACCGTCTTTATTTGGGCCATGTATGTTTTGATGTTTTATGTCACATCTTTGTCAATAGACAGCATTTCACAACTTCCCTTTTCAGCGATTTTGATTGGTTTTATTGCCGCGAGTTTTAGTGTTGCTGCAACCAATGGCGGCGTTGGCGCCTACCCGCTGGCAGTTTATGCGGCCTTTTCCATATTTAATATTGAAGAAGTGCCAAGTCTTGCTTTTGGCTGGATCATGTGGAGTTCGCATACCGTAATGATCGTTGTTATGGGCGGGCTTTCACTCGTTTTCTTGCCGATATACAACCGTCTCTATCAGAAAAAAAATAAGACTTAAATCAATTATTACATTTAGTTTTAATTACTTAAATTAGATCACCAAAAAACGGATTAATGAGATATTTTTTCTTTTTAACATTTTTAATCACAGCGTCTTTATCTTCACAAACAAAGTATGAACTTATAGATTCAAAATGGTTGGGGAATCGGGAATTAAAAATTCAACTGCCAAGAACTTATGACGAAACCACCGAACAAGTTTATCCACTTTTTTTAATTCTAGATGGGGATTATTTATTTGAAACAGTAGCAGGAAATTTAGACTATATGGCCTACTGGAGCTACGCGCCAGATGCCATTATTGTCGGCGTCAATCAAAAAGGGTCGAGGTCTAAGGATTTATACATTTCTGATGAAGATTATTTTCCCCTTCAAAGCGGTGCGCAATTTTACGATTTTTTGGATAAAGAACTGATGCCACATATACTTAAAAACTATAAGGTTGGGTCGTTTAGAGCAATTGTTGGCCACGGAGAGTCGGCGAACTTTATCAATTTTTTTAGTTTTAATAAAAAGCCTTTATTTCAAGCCTATATTGCAATGAGCCCAACACTGTCCCCTCAGATGAGCACCTATCTTAGTGAGCGGATGACCTCTGCTAAAGATCCGATTTTTTATTATCTATCAACCGCCAATGCGGACTACAAAGAAAACCGCGAGAGCATACGATCATTAAACACTAAGCTTGAGGTTATCGAGTCTGAGCAGCTGTTTTACGCGTTCAACGACTTTGAGTCCCAAAGCCACCATTCTTTAGTTGCCACCTCCATACCCAAAGCAATACAACATATTTTTGAGATTTATGCGCCCATTTCTACCTCGGAATATAAAGAATCTATATTGCCCTTGGGGCCTTCTGATGTAGTTGATTACTTAAAAAAGAAATACGCCACAATAGAAGATATTTTTGGGGTTGAAAAGCAAATTTTGTTAAGTGATTTTCGCGCCATTTCTTCCGCGATTAATCAAAAGGAAAGTTTTAAAGAATTTAAAGACATGGCAGAATTGGCGCGCAAGCATTATCCCGAATCTCTACTAGCCAATCTTTATTTGGGCTGGTATTATGAGGGCGCTGGCAGTATCAGAAAAGCCATAAAAATCTATCAGGAGGCTTTTGTTTTTGATGAAATTGACGGGATTAGAAAAGAGGATTTATTATACCGTGCAGAACAGTTGAAAGCAGAAAGTGAAGACTAATGGCAAAGGTTAAAACAACATTTTTTTGTCAGAGCTGTGGGGCTCAATATGCGAAGTGGCAAGGCCAATGTAATGTTTGTAAATCTTGGAATACAATTGCTGAAGAAGTTCTTCAGAAACCGAAAAAAGAAGATTGGGACACAGCGACTTCAGGCCCTGTTAAGCGCGCTTCAAAACCCTTAAAGATTTCTGAAATTGACACTACTAAAACGCCTCGGCTAAATACTACAGACGCAGAATTAAACCGAGTTTTAGGGGGCGGAATCGTTCCGGGCTCACTCATTCTTTTGGGCGGAGAACCTGGCATAGGTAAAAGTACGCTCATGCTCCAACTGGCCTTAAAACTCCCTTACAAAACACTTTACGTTTCTGGCGAAGAAAGTCAAAAACAGATAAAACTTCGCGCCCAGCGCATTGCACCAGGCAGTGAACAATGTTATGTTTTAACAGCAACAAACACCCAGCAAATTTTTAAACAAATTGAAGGGCTAAAACCCGATATCTTAGTGATTGATTCCATTCAAACCCTACAGAGTGATTTTTTAGAGGCTTCTGCGGGTAGCGTTTCACAAATTAAGCAAACAACAACTGAGCTGATGAAATTTGCCAAAGCGACCGCGACACCAGTTGTTTTGATTGGGCACATTACTAAAGAGGGTAGTATTGCTGGCCCAAAAATTTTAGAACATATGGTTGATACCGTCTTGCAATTTGAGGGCGACCGCAACCATGTTTTTAGGATTTTGAGGGCCCACAAAAACAGGTTTGGGTCAACCCATGAATTGGGGATTTACGAAATGCAAGGGAATGGTTTAAGGGAGGTTCAAAACCCTTCTGAGGTGCTAATTTCTGAAAAAGACACCTCGCTATCTGGCAATGCGATCGCTGTTACGCTTGAGGGCATGCGCCCTCTACTGGTTGAAGTACAAGCTTTGGTCAGCTCCGCCGTTTATGGTACGCCGCAGCGCAGTACCACAGGTTTTAATGCAAAGCGCCTGAACATGCTGTTGGCAGTTCTTGAAAAGCGCGCGGGCTTCCGCCTCGGCGCCAAAGACGTCTTCTTAAACATCACCGGTGGTATTCGCGTAGACGATCCGGCCATTGATTTGGCAGTTGTAGCCGCCATTTTGTCTTCAAACGCCGATGCGGCATTGACAGAGAAATATTGTTTTGCAGGTGAGGTTGGTTTGTCAGGAGAAATACGTCCCGTTCAACGTGTTGACCAGCGCATTATGGAAGCTGAAAAACTTGGGTTTGAAGCGATTTTTGTTTCCAAGCACAACAAATTGAGCCTAAAGCCAACTAAGATTAAAATTCACTTATTGTCTAAAATAGAGGCCCTGCTGAATTTTCTTTAAATTTAGCACTAAAACACAAAGCTTTAGGGGCTGAGGATTACACAGTCTAACAATGGGTATTGTAAGCGTCTTTTAGGTTTTCTGCAATGAGTTCGGCAGGGCGGCCTTCAATGTGGTGTCGCTCTAACATATGAACCAATTCACCATCTTTAAATAGGGCCATACAAGGAGAACTGGGCGGAAAAGGGACCATGTGTTCTCTTACCTTATTCACAGCGTCTTTATCAACGCCTGCAAAAACGGTAACGCTTTGGGTAGGGCGTTTGTCATTCTTTAAACTCTGAATGACGCCTGGGCGCGCGTTGGCTGCTGCACATCCACAAACGGAATTTACGACCACGAGTGTGGTGCCGGGCTGAGACAAAGCGGCGTCAACAGCATCTGCGCTGTACAATTCATCAAATCCAGCTTGGGTAAGCTGATCGCGCATGGGTTTTACTAGTTCTGCTGGGTACATAAAATTAATTTAATAATTGAACTACAAAGATACACAATTCTGTTTCAAATTTTGAATGAAATTCCTTAGGTTTGAAAATGTAAACGAGAATGTAAATTATGAGTTTTGCAAAATGGATTGGTGCTTCTATCGGCTGGTCATTTGGGGGCCCCATTGGCGCCATTATTGGCTTGGCACTGGGGAGTTTGGTGGACAATTCGTCAGGTAAACCCCAAACTCATAAGCGGATGCGCGCACAAACCCAACCGGGAGATTTTGAAGTGAGTTTGCTGATACTGGCTTCTCTTGTCATCAAAGCTGATGGCAAACAAGACCAACGCGAATTAGATTTTGTACGTCGGCAATTCGTACAGATGTACGGTAAAGCTCGCGCGAATCAAGCGTTTAGGCTCTTTAAGGCCATCAATCAACAATCAAATATTTCGCTGCGGCAAGTGTGTTTACAAATTCAACAAATGATGGACCATGCTTCCCGCTTGCAACTTTTACATTTTCTATTTGGAATTGCAAAGGCCGATGGGGCTGTAGCCGCCAGTGAAGTGTCCGTCATTGAACAAATTGCCCAATACTTAAGAATCAGCGCAAGCGACTTTCAAAGCATCAAGGCCATGTTCTACAGTAGTCAGGCCAATGCTTATAAAATCTTAGAAATAGAAAAAGGCGCCACTCCACACGCCATTAAAAAAGCCTACCGAAAAATGGCTAAAAAATTTCACCCCGATAAGGTTCAGCATCTCGGCGAAGCCCATCAAAAAGGGGCTGAGGAAAAATTCAGGAAGGTTCAAGAAGCCTATGAACAATTGCAATCAGAACTAGGATTTTAAAAACTGCTTATTTTTAGACCCAAAAAAGCTGTTCTTGGCATTGCCGGCCCATAAACATAATTACTGTCCCTGTTTTTACCGCTGTCAAAATCTGTTTGGTAGGCGTCAAGCGTGTTTTTTACACCTCCAAAAACTTCCAATTTTGCGGCTGTATTTTTCAAATTAAAAGTATAGCTTGTTTTAAAGCCAAGTTCAGAAAATGCTTTAGACGTCAAAAACGCATCTATACTTTGTTCTGGAGCGCCCGCCAAATGCACTAACTTCATCGGACCGGTATAAACGTAATTAAAACTGCTTTTAAATTTTTCATTGGGCATAAGATTTAAGGTTGCAAAACCATATTGATTTGGGGTTCGTAAAAATTCCCGTGTCGATGGCAACCCCTCAAGCACCTCAACTGCGCTGTCATAACGGCTAGATTGGATGTTAAAACCTGTTTCAAGTTGAATTTTCTTTTTATAATTTGCCCGTACCTCCAAAGTTATGCCCTGTACTCTTGCCGTTTCGCCATTTTGTTTTTCAAAACGTTCTCCGAAGGCATCTTCACCAAGCGGTGCGAGGAAAAAGGCATCATTTAAGAAAGTATAAAACCCTTCCAAGGTAAATCCAAAAATATAATTTTCAGTAGGGTGGTCGTAATTAATGGAGGCGCTAAAGCTGTTTGAGCGCTCTTCCTTAAGGTCTTCTGCCAATGAAATTCTTGAAATACCACCCCCTGCGAAAGCCATATGTAAATCGGCATCAAAGGCTTGCGGTGCTCTAAAACCACTGCTCCAAGTCGTTCGAATTTGTAGTGCAGATTGTGGGTTGTACATGACCGAAATGCGCGGACTAAAAATGAGTTGATCCACTAAATTATGGTGCTCCATCCTGACGCCTGAAAGCAAACTTAGGGCTGGCGTAATTTCCCAATCACTTTGTAAAAACAAAGCTTGACTTTCAGTCGTTTGATCAATGTTGTAATTGTAAGCTGGTATATTGTCTAAAACAGCGTCTTTAAGATACTCACCGCCCAATGTAAATACATTAGTGCCTTTAAAAAAACGATTGACCCTGTAGTTGAATTGCGCGCCCCCTTGGAAAGTCGTTGTTTCTGAAATGCCGTAAGGCGGGCTGCTTAAATGGGTTTCTATTGCTGCCGGATCATCCGGGAAAATTCCGGTGTAATGGTCACGGTTCGTTCGCTGCCCTGAGAGGTATGCGATTAAAGCGCTCTTATCCTCATTAAAATTGATTTGATAATCCAAACTTCCCATCCATACATCGTGGGTGCGTTCTTCCGCTTGTTGGTTTAAATAAGCGGTCTGGTCGACCATTTCGCCACCGTAGCGGTATTCGTCTAAGTGACTGATACTGGCTTCTAATTTTTGATTTTCACTAGGCAAATAGAAAAGGCTAGCTCCATAGGCGGTGTTTTCTAGCGCAGGCAGTTCTGAGAAATTATCCCCATTGGCATCGTAATATCCCCTTGTTCTTTTATTGGCAAATAAGGCGATCCCTGTCGATTTGTCCTTTGAAACGAGGGTTGCATTACCATTCAATATATTTTCGATGGCCGCCGATTTGATGCTTTGATGTGTGTAACTGAGTTCTATATTATTGGATTTGGGGATTTTGGTGATTATATTAACGACCCCTCCAATGGCGCTAGAGCCATAGAGCGTTGAACCGCCGCCGCGAATGGTTTCTATTCTTTCAATCATATTGACAGGAATTTGTTCTAGGCCATACAGTCCGGTCAGTGGACTAAAAACAGGTCTTCCATTGATTAGAATTTGAGAATAGCCTCCGGCCAAGCCGTTCATACGAAGTTGGGTGTAGTTGCAAGTTTGACAGTTTGTTTCCACCCGCAAGCCGGGTTGAAACTTTAGCCCCTCTGATAAATTACAAGCCTGTACATTGTCTAAAGCAGTACTGCTTAAAATATTGACAATAACAGGGGTGTTGGTTTTGCGTTTAAAGGTGCGCGTTCCAGTAATGACGACTTCTTCTAAAGACGCGTCTGCCTCCAATTGAAAATCGATATTTCTGTTTTGATCCG
>CAJWDI010000055.1:0-12443 GCA_913031185.1 uncultured Flavobacteriaceae bacterium
TTAATCACTGAAGGCAGTGATTTAAGGCGAAAGTTTATGGACGGGGTGATTTCGCAAAGTGACAAAAGTTATTTGGAACAGTTAATTCAATACAACCGCGTTTTGGCCCAACGCAATGCCTTGTTAAAACATTTTGCTTCCAGCCGTACTTTTGATCTTGACACAATTGAAGTATACAATGATCAACTCTGTAAATTAGGTGCAGAAATTCATCTAAAAAGACAGGCCTTTATAGAGATTTTTACGCCTATATTTATGAAACAGTACGAGCGCATCAGCAATCAAAATGAGGCGGTCAGTTTGCGATACAAAAGCCAGCTTGCTGAACAGCCCTTAGAAAATCTTTTAAAAACAAGCATCAACAAAGACCGCGCCTTGCAATATACTAGCGTAGGAATACACAAAGACGATATCGAATTTCATATTGGGGACTACCCCATTAAGAAATTTGGCAGCCAAGGCCAACAGAAATCATTTTTGATTGCTTTAAAATTAGCTCAGTTTGAAGTGCTTAAATCCCAAAGTGGCAATACGCCCATCTTATTATTAGACGATATTTTTGACAAATTAGACGCCGATCGCGTGGCGCGGATCATCAAAATAGTGAATGATGCCAATTTTGGGCAGCTGTTTATCTCTGACACCCATGCGGAACGGACTGAAAAAGTGGTTCAAAGTGTTCATGAATCTTATGAGATTTTTAAATTATGAGAAAACTATTGCTGATTTTTGTTTTGTTGGCAATGGGTTGTAAATCGAACCCTGATAAACACATTGAATTCATTGAAGGGTACTGGGAAATAGAAAGTGTTTACAAAAACAATCAACTGCTTAGGACCTTTAAAATTAACAGCGGTATTGATTATTTTAAAATAAATGCAGATTTAAAAGGATTTCGAAAAAAATTAAAGCCCAATTTCAATGGCACATTTGAAACTTCTAAAGATGTTTTAAATTTTAAAATAGAAATTCAAAACAATGGTTTATTTTTGAACTATATTGACAACGCTACAAGTTTCCGCGAAGAGGTTTTAGAAGCGAACAAAGAAAAACTTGTAATAAAAAGTAATTCGGGACTTGTTTACAATTACAAACCTTATGAAGCATTAGATTTAAGCCAATGAGTAAACGCCATAACGATCATCAAAAAATTGGAGATGTTCTTGCCTCTTTTGTAGAAAACAGCAAATTAGAAAAAGGGCTGGACATGGTGCGCGTGGAAAAGGCTTGGCAAGAACTCATGGGCAATGGCGTTCAAAACTACACCAACAGCCTTAAATTACACAAAGGCACGCTGTATGTGTCCCTTTCGTCTTCTGTATTGCGACAAGAACTGAGTTATGGAAAAGAAAAAATCATAGCGCTTATCAATGAAGAATTGGGAAAAACTGTGGTAAGTAAACTCATTTTGAGATGATCACAAGTTTCTTACTGTTTTGTGAAATTATTGAAGATCTAAAAAAAAACCACGCCAAAAGCGTGGTTTTAATATAATGATAAAATTTATCAATCAAAGTGTAAAAAAGTACCAATTCCAAAAACCTCTATAAAAGTTCTTGTACATGTGCCACTGTTAACAAAACGATAGCGGACATATCTTGAAACTTGAATTGGAAATGTAATTTGATAACCCTGAGGGTCTGAACTGCAACCAACCTCATCAGGAACAAAGGGCTTGACAACATTCCAACCCGCATCGGCGCCGTGTAAAGCGCTATCGGCAATTGCGACCTCAACGGCTGTAAACCTTCCGTCTGCTGTGGTCTGATGGGCAAAAATGGTATTAAACACCCGTTCTTGTCCAAAATCAACCACAATGTAGGCACCGTTTGGATGAGATTGATTGGAGGGATGCCAAGTGGTTGCATTTCTATAGTCTTTTGTAGACCTAGTTTTGGAAGTACCATCATCGTAATAAAATACACCCCCAGCTCTGTAGCTTTGTGTTATGGAACCAAAATTACCTCCTAAGTATGGCGTGTGACCATAGTCGGATTGAGGAACAATGTCTGATGGAGAATTGGCACCATTTCCAAAACTCGCGCCATTTTGAAGGGCCATAAAATTCGTGTCTAAAATTCCACCCACGGCATTTAAGTTTACCGCTCCTTTGGTATCGCCATTGACAGTAAAATCCAATGAATTTATCAAAGCTACAATTCCGGGACTTTGTTTTTCAACCAGAAAGCTAGTGTCGCCATCCACTTCAAAAGTGATGTTTATGACACCGTTGTTAGAAAATGTTCCAGAGGGATAACTGTATCTAATATTGTTGGAATCCCCCCCTTCTCCAGAAACCGAAAACCAATTGGAAGTGTAGGCATCATAAGATCCTGTCCCATTTGTGTATGGAACATCAATCGACAAAGTATTGGTACTGTTATCAATAGCTCCCTGTATTTGAACAGGATTAGGACTTGTGATGTCAAGAGATACAATGTATTTATCCAGTGGGAGTGAAAAGCTCGCATCCCCATTCGAAACCACTTTTTCTTTAACACAAGACAGTGAAAGTTTGGACCAGTTGGCAGTAAGCGTTCCTGTGCTTGCTGGCGTTCCGCTCAAAGGGTAAGTTATGATTTGACTTTGCCCAGCGCTAAGCGTAGCGGCAGACGGCGTTGGAGTTCCGACAGACAAGCCAGAAACGCCACTCATAACCAAGTCAGAAGCACCAAAAGAAATTTCAGCTGTAGAAAATGAATTGTTGGTAATATTAACACTAAAAGAACCCCCTGATAAACCTTCTCCGCTTACGTAAGAACCTACAAAACCATTGGTATCACAGTCTGCTGAGACTGATGGGGCGGCTTCACTTCCACCTATGGCTTTCCAGTCTGAACCGTCAAAGAAATTAAGGCCTTTTGGGTCGCAATCCGTACAATAAACAATCAACCCTTCAGCGGGTGTGTCAATGGCTTCCATTTGAGCTTCTGTCATTCGTGGTGGAAGAAAACCTAAAGTTGTACTCTCAACATCCAATGCTGCAGAAGGGTCAGGTACTGAGGTGTTGACACCAATTTGAGCAAAAGTGCTACAACTAAGGGTTAATAATGCTATGTTTAAAATAATGTTTTTCATGGGACAATTTTTATATTTTGATTTGAGTATTAAAGGGCCAATGCCAAAAGAATAAATTCGCCGCGGTGTCAATTGCAGTACAATTGTATCATGGAAATTTAATTCAACTTTATATCAAAAAAATGAAATATTATTCATATGAAATAGCCCCGTGTAACAACAGGCCAAATGACGTAAGGAACGGCTAAATAACGTAATAAAAGGGAAAAATAGTCGGCTTTAATCTTCAAAAAAGAAACAATCAAAGATTAAAAAACCACGCCAAAAGCGTGGTTTTAAATTTAATTCTTGCGTTAGAACGCAAATGATTCAAATAATTTTGGTTTGATGTTTGGCATTTTTAAACCATTTCGCTTTAAATTTAGACTAACGAGGTCCGATAGCGATAAAAGAAAACCAAGATGGCTCGACAACAGTATCAGTTCCGTCCATGGTATATATCGTCACTTGGGTGTTAGTTAATGATACAATATCTACAATATTATCATCGGTTAGTGTTGAAGTATCACCTGCTGTAAATGTTACGCTTGGAAGATCTGAAAACGGTGTATCAAAAGTTATTATATAAATATTAGTGCTTGCACCCACGGCAACAGTAAACCCTGCTCCTTGGAGTATATTTCCAAGCTCAGACACATTTCCTCTAATAATTTTCAAATTATCTTCCTCTGGAGTAATGTTGCCTATGGATTGCCATTTAACTCCATCAAAAGATTGTAGTCCATTGGAAACACAGTCTGTACAGTATACAATCAAGCCTTCAGCAGGTTCAAAAATGTCATCCATTTGTATTTCTGTCATTCGCGGCGGAAGAAATCCTGAGGTTGTACTTTCAACATCTAGGACTGCAGATGGATCAGGATTGGTGGTATTGACACCAACTTGGGCAAAAGCATTTAAACTTAGCGTTATTATAAGGGTTAAGATAATGTTTTTCATGGGTATAATTTTAATTGTTATTTTAATTTAGATTTTTTGAGCAATAGGCTCACAAATATTTTAGAATAAATTCAATTACAAAAGAATGAAGTATTATTCAATTTAAATAGTGCTATGTAACAAATGGCCATATGACGTAAGGAACGGCCAAATGATGTAAGGAACGGATATTTGACCAAAAAGGGAATAAAAGCAAACTATTTATCAGCTGAAAAGATAACCTTGAGCATAAAAAAACCACACAAAAAAGTGTGGTTTGTAGTTGTGATTTTTTGGATTTATTAAAACATCTCGCGCGCAGAAAAATGAAAAGCACTTTCGATGCTGGCGTTCTCGTCACTGTCACTCCCATGCACTGCATTTTGGCTGATAGATTCTGCAAACATTTTTCGAATGGTACCTTCTGCTGCTTCAGCAGGGTTGGTCGCACCAATTAGGGTTCTAAAATCTTCAACTGCGTTGTCTTTTTCTAAAATGGCAGCCACAATGGGTCCAGAAGTCATATAGCTCACCAAATCTTCAAAAAATGGACGGTCTTTGTGAACGGCGTAAAACGCTTGGGCATCCGGTATGGTCAACTGTGTAAGTTTCATCGCTACAATGCGAAAACCAGAAGCTGTAATTTTTTCTAAAATTGGTCCGATGTTACCTTTCTCTATGGAGTCGGGCTTTAACATGGTAAAAGTTCTATTGTTTGTCATGTGATTCATTTAATTGCTGCAAAAGTAATGATTTTGAAATGAAAATCATGTTGTAGGACTATTAAGAAATATTGTATCTTTACGACCTATGAAAAGTCTAAGTTTTGAAACCTTAAAATCTCTCTTAAAATCGCCGAAAAATGTGGTGATTGTTCCCCATATCAATCCGGATGGAGATGCCATTGGGTCATCCTTAGGTTTGTACCACTACTTGATTCAAAAGGGGCATTCAGCAACCATTGTTGTGCCTAACGACTACCCTGCTTTTTTAAAATGGCTTCCTGGGACAACAGAAGTTCTCAATTTTGAGTTTGATTCAGTTGTTGTTCAAAACGTATTTGACAATGCAGATTTGGTTTTCACCCTGGATTTTAATGCCTTGCACCGTTGTGGGAATTTAAAATCTGTTTTGGAAGCTAACACAGCGCCAAAGATTATGATTGACCACCACCAATACCCAGAAGCTTATGCAGCTTATACCTATTCTGATACAGATATGGGGTCAACGGCCGAAATGATTTATCATTTTATGGCGCAATTGGGCGATTTAGAATTATTAAACAAAGATATTGGGATGGCTTTGTACACGGGGATTATGACCGATACAGCCTCTTTTAGATTTCCTAAAACCACAGCCACTACCCATCGCGTGGTTGCCCATCTTATTGAAGTTGGCATTGCGCACTCCGAAATACATAGTTTGGTATACGATGCCAATCGGTTTGAACGCATTCAACTCGTGGGAATAGCCCTTAGCAATCTCAGGGTTTTAAAAGCTTTTAATGCCGCCTATATCACCCTGTCTCAAGATGAATTGGACGCTTGTAATTATCAAAAGGGAGACACAGAAGGATTGGTAAATTATGGGCTCTCTGTAAAAGGCGTAAAATTAGCAGCCATTTTTATAGAAAACAGCGCTGACGAAATTATTAAAATTTCTCTGAGATCAAAAGGAGCTATTGATGTAAATCAAATCGCAAGAGAACACTTTAATGGTGGAGGCCATGTCAATGCTGCAGGCGGTAAAAGTGATCTTTCCTTAGCAGCAACTGTTGACTTATTTAAAGCTTTGGTGGTAAACCTTGATTCTGATCTTGAATGATGAAAAAACTGTTATCCCTTCTAATTTTCAGTCTTTTCATAGCTTGCCAAACCAACGAAGCCAGACGACCAATTCAATATAAAACTGGTAGTTTTTTGAACACTTCAATAGCGACAAATAAAGCTATTAATAACCAAGAATACAACTTAATTGAAAATTTCATTTCAAACTCAAAAGAAAATTACATACGCTCCAGTTATGGGTTTTGGTACAAATACGATATTAAAAATATAAAATCTGAATACACCCCTAAATTTGGAGATCTTGTGACTTACAGTTTTGGGGTAAAAGATTTAAATGGAAATTGGATTTACAGTCCCAAAGAAACAAAACAAAAAAACTATTACGTGGAGCAAGAAGAGTTATTTTCAGGCTTACGAGAAGGTTTAAAACTGATGAAAAAAGGAGAGAAAATAACTTTTATTTTTCCCTCACAATTGGCCTATGGATACTACGGAGACACAGATAGGATTGGGGCTGATACCCCTTTAATCTACCAAGTAACTGTTCGCAACATACAACGAAAATAACAACAAAAAACAAATCATGCTAAAACTTAAAAAAACAACCTCACTCCTACTGTACACCTCTTTTTTACTCAGTTCATTGTCCTGTCAAAACGAATACCCAGAACTTGGTGATGGCTTGTTTGCCGAATTTGTCACTTCAAAGGACACCATGGTCGTTGCTTTGTTTTACGAAAAAACACCGCTTACGGTGGCTAATTTTGTTGCCCTTGCCGAAGGAACACATCCGAAATTAGCAGATTCCCTTCGTGGAATTCCTTATTACAATGGAACGATTTTCCACAGGGTCATAGATAAATTTATGATTCAGGGTGGAGATCGCACTGGAACCGGTTCTGGAAGTCCTGGCTATACTTTTGGAGATGAATTTGACGCCTCTTTAAAACATGACAAACCCGGCATACTTTCAATGGCAAATTCTGGTCCTGCCACTAATGGAAGTCAATTTTTTATTACGGAAAAAGCGACGCCTTGGCTCGATAACAAACACAGCATTTTTGGGGAGGTGGTCAAAGGGATTAATGTACAAGATTCCATTTCTAATGTAAAAGTAAGCCCCGGAAATAATAAACCGCTGGAAGACGTGACCATTACAGCCGTAAACATCATCCGCCAAGGAATGAAAGCCAATGGCTATGATGCGGCTAAGACATGGCAAAAAGAATTGCCTCTGCTTGAAGAGAAGCGACAAAAGAAAGCCGAAGAAATGCGAAAAGAAGCCGAACTTAAAAAGAAGCTGGCGGAAGAGAAAATTGCAGCCACAGCAGCAGAGCTTTTACCATTGATTGAGGATTATAAATCCAAAGCAACTACAACGGATTCTGGACTTTTGGTTTATACCATTAAAGAAGGTAATGGTGAAAAACCAAATCAAGGTACAACGGTAAAATTGTTTTACGAGGGCTATTTTTCTGATGGAAAATTATTTGGTACCAATGTCAAAACTGTCGATGAAAATTTTGGCACCTATGATGCACAAAAACAACAACGCGGTATGTACAATCCGATGCCCATGTCCTACAGTGCCGATGCGCAAATGATTCCCGGATTTAAAGAAGGCGTTTTTGGAATGACTAAAGGTGAGAAAGCCTTTTTATACCTCCCCTCCTACTTGGCTTATGGCGAGAATGGTCGCGGTCCAATAAAACCCAACACAGATTTGGTATTTATTGTTGAGATGCTAGAGGACTAACAAATAACTTTAAGCTTTTGGAATGGCTGCCAGAATGGCTTTGGTAAACACCCAAAATTTCTGAACTGAAGAAATTTGCACCTTTTCATCTGGGGAGTGTGCCCCTTTGATATTGGGTCCAAAACTAATCATTTCCATTTCGGGATAATGCGTCCCTAAAATACCACATTCAAGTCCTGCATGACAAGCAGCAACATGCGGTTCTGATTTGTTTATCTGTTTGTATAAATCGGTCAATACTTTCAAAATAGACGCTTCCATATTTGGAGTCCAGCCAGGGTATGCGCCTGAGAATTCAACTGAACACCCCGCCAATTCAAAAGTTGCTTTTAAGATTTGGGCTAAGTCTTGTTTGGAACTTTCAACAGAAGATCGCGTTAAACAGCCGATGTGAATTTGGCCTTTTTCAACAAGAATGCGTGCTACATTGTTAGAGGTTTCTACCAAATTTTTAATAACTGGACTCATTCGAAAAACACCATTGTGGGCAACATTTAAGGCTTTAATTAAAGGTTGTTGTACTCCTAATTCCATCACCTTTTCAGGTAAATCACAAGGATTTAGAGAGATGATGAGATCGGGTTCAATGGCCTTGAATTCTTTTTCAATGGCAGCGATTAAAGTTTCTGTCGCGTTTTCAAAAGCAGCTTTATGAACGGCATCAACTACAACAATTGCAGAACTTTCTCTTGGGATTGCATTGCGAAGACTTCCACCGTCCATTCTTGAAACACGCAATCCGTAAAGATTGAAGCCATCATAAAGTAATCTGCTTATCAATTTATTGGCATTTCCAAAGCCTTTGTGAATGTCCATACCAGAATGCCCACCTTGTAAGCCTTTGACCGATAGTAAAAAACCAACGACCCCCTGAGCAGTTGGTTCTTCAATATAGGTACGTGATGCAGTGACATCAACTCCGCCTGCACAACCAACACCAATTTCATCGTCTTCCTCAGTGTCTAAATTCAAAAGAATGTCTCCTTTTAAAACACCGGGTTGAAGCCCCATAGCACCAGTCATTCCAGTTTCTTCGTCAATGGTAAATAAAGCTTCCAATGCGGGATGTGGAAGGTCTTTACTTTCTAAAATTGCCATAATAGTTGCCACACCCAAGCCATTGTCTGCGCCAAGAGTGGTTCCTTTGGCTTTGACCCAATCGCCTTCAATATACATTTCAATTCCCTGGGTTAAAAAATCAAAATCTGTAACTGCATTTTTTTGATGAACCATGTCTAAATGCGATTGCAATACGACTGTTTTTCGGTCCTCCATCCCTAGAGTGGCAGGTTTACGAATGATGACATTTCCAATGGCATCTTCATAAGTTTCCAAATCCAAGCTTGCACCAAATGCTTTCATAAAGGCAATGACGCGCGCTTCTTTTTTTGAAGGACGCGGGACTGCATTTAAAGCGGTGAAGTGCTTCCAAATGGCTTGGGGCTCTAAACTTAAGATGTCTTTATTCATAAACTTTTTTTGGTTTAGCAAAGGTACACATATCCTCTAAAACAAAATTAAATTTCCTACATTTGATCTATGTCTAAAGCACTTCGATGGCTTCTGGCCTTTAGTATTTTTCCCCAAATTTTAATGCTCAAGCTTTTGACGCATTATCCTCAAATTGTAGAAACCTACTACAGTAATCTGCTCTACCCGTTTATTTCGAAACTATTCCGTCTTGTTTTTGGCTGGCTGCCTTTTTCGGTTGGAGACCTTATTTACAGCATGGCTTTAATTTATATACTGCGTTGGTTGTATAAATTAACCCAAAAAGGATTTAAACAACTGCGCTTAAAGGACGATTTGATAGGGGTTATGGTGGCCGCATCATCAGTCTATTTTATGTTCCACCTGCTTTGGGGCTTGAACTACTATAGGATGCCGATTGAGCAGCGCCTGAATTTAAATTCTGAATATACAACCACAGCGTTGATTGAAGTCACTCAAAAGCTGATTGTGCGTTCTAATGCGCTCCATTCAGAAATTTCAAAAGACCCCTCAAAACAGTTTGAAATCCCCTATAATTTTAAAAAAATAAGTAAGAAAGTAACTCAAGGTTACACGGCTCTGTCAGTATCCTACCCTTTTTTGGCCTACGAAACGCCGAGTCAAAAGCAATCGCTTTATAGTTTACCACTGGCCTATATGGGTTTTAGTGGCTATTTAAATCCATTTACAAACGAGGCGCAAGTTAATTCAAAAATGCCTGTAAATTCCATGCCGCTAACATTGGCGCACGAGCAAGCACACCAATTGGGCTATGCCGCAGAAAGCGAAGCGAATTTTGTAGCCTTTTTAGCGACTTATAATCACAAAGACCCCTATTTTAGATACGCGGCCTATACTTTTGCCCTACGCTATTGTTTGAAGGATTTGTACAAGCGAGACAAAACAACTTTTGAAGTGCTCACCAATGACATACATTCAGGAATTACAAAAGACTTTAGAAACCGTGAAAAACATTGGGCGCAATTTGAAAACCCTTTGGAGCCTATTTTTAAACATGTTTATGGCGGTTTTCTGAAAGCCAACCAACAAACTCAGGGAATTGAAAGTTACAACCAAGTGGTGGCACTTGTTGTGAATTACATGAACTAAGAATTGATTTTAACTTTATCAGCTACCCTCAGCAGTTATTTAGCAATCTATCAAAGTTATTGTGTATATTTATCTTCCTAAAAAATTTAAAATGAAATTGAAACTTACGCTTTTGAGTCTTTGTTTTACGCTCTTTTCAGTAGCACAAGACTACCGCCCAAAAAATGATGGAGTTAAAGCAAATCACAAGAACTTTACCGCCATAACCAATGTTAAAATTTACGTCAATCATGATAATGTGATTGAAAATGGAACGCTTTTAATTCAAAATGGATTGGTAGTCGAAAGCGGCCAATCTGTGAATTTACCCAAAAACAGTTATATTATTGACGGAAGCGGAAATTATATTTACCCTTCATTTATTGACGTGTATTCAACTTATGGAATCGGGGACCCAAAGCCTGCTCCTGGCTATGGACGTTCTACACAATACGATTCAAACCGATCGGGCTTTTATTGGAATGATCATATTCGTGCTGAACAAAATGCCATCTCAGATTTTGAGTTTGATGAAAAAATGGCCAAAGCGCTTTTAATGCAAGGGTTTGGATTGGTGAATACCCATAAAGAGGATGGTATTGTAAGGGGTACTGGGGCACTTATTGCCTTGAATCTCAATGGAGATGAAGCCATGCGAATCCTATCAAATAAATCGGGACAATACCTTTCTTTATCCAGAAGCGTACAATCCAGACAAGCTTACCCAACCTCTATCATGGGTTCAATGGCGTTGTTAAGACAATTGTATTACGATGCGGATTGGTATAAAAAAGGAAATATTAAAACCACTGACCTTACCCTTGAAGCGTTCAATCAAAATACAAATTTAACCCAAATATTCGCCGCGGGCAGCCGTGCCAATGCCGTTCGTGCAGACAAAGTGGGCGATCAATTTGACATTCAATACACCATTTTGGGCGGTGGTGATGAATATGAACGCATTGAAACTGTTAAAAACACAAATGCGACATTTATCATACCCATCAACTTTCCAAAACCTTATGATGTTGAGGATCCTTTTTTAGCAGATAGACTTGAACTAGAAAGCATGCGAGAATGGAATCAAAGACCGGCTAATTTGAGTGCATTGGAAAATAATGAGGTTCCCTTTGCTATTACCATGCAAGGATTAAAATCCCCCAAATCTTTTAAAACAAACATTTTAAGTGCAATTGAACATGGCTTGAGTAAATCTGAAGCTTTAAAAGCCCTAACAACAGTTCCTGCACAAATATTAAAAAATGATAAAGTTGGGAACTTAGAAAAAGGAAGTTTCGCAAATTTTATGATGACCTCAGGGGATTTTTTCGAATCTAATACCACTGTTGTAGAACATTGGATTCGCGGGTCGCGTCATATTTTTGAAGATTTAACACAAAAAGACATTAGAGGTACATATAATTTTATGGCTGAAAATGATTCTTTAACATTGGAGATTACCGGTAGTAAACACAAGCCATCAGCTACAATTAGTTCTCAGCAATCAAAACGAAGCAGCACTTTAAGCTACAGCAAAGACTGGGTTCAAATTTTATTTACTGCAGCCGATACCACAGATCAAAGATTTTTAAGATTCAGTGCAAAAATTACAGCCGATGCTTCTGATTTGAATGGCATTTTACATCTTAGAGATGGAAGCAAGCAAGCTTTGATAATTAAAAGAGAAAACAAAGGATCGGAGGAAACTGAAAAAACAGAAAATAACTCAAAATCAAGAGAAAAGAAGCGTATAGTTCAACCAGTTACCTATCCCAATGGGGCCTACGGAAATTATAAACTTGCTGAAGCTGAAACTCTGATTTTTAAAAACGCGACGGTTTGGACCAATGAAACACAAGGGGTCTTAAAAAATACGGATGTTCTGGTGAAGCACGGAAAAATTTCAGCTATTGGAAAAAATTTAAATTCAAAGAAAGCGCGGGTTATTGACGCGACTGGAAAACATTTGACTTCAGGAATTGTAGATGAACACTCGCACATTGCAGCTGCTAGTATCAATGAAGCAGGGCAGAATTCTTCTGCAGAAGTGAGTATTGAGGACGTTGTTGAAGCCGATGACGTCGATATATACCGAAATTTATCAGGTGGGGTAACAACCATTCAAATTTTACATGGATCGGCCAACCCAATTGGGGGGCGTTCGGCCATCATCAAACTCAAATGGGGTTTGGCTGCTGAGGATTTGATTTATAAGAATTCTCCAAAGTTCATCAAGTTTGCATTGGGTGAAAATGTTAAACAGTCCAACTGGGGTGGCTACAGTCGATTTCCCCAAACAAGAATGGGGGTCGAACAAATGTATA
>CAJWDI010000056.1:0-12284 GCA_913031185.1 uncultured Flavobacteriaceae bacterium
GGACTAACCATTGGAGGTAAAATTCCTTTCACAGGAACTTTTGCGAATTTTTCAACCGGTCGCGTTTATGATCAAATAAGACAATCCATTGCCTACTCTGGAAAAAACGTAAAAATATGTGCATCTCACGCTGGCTTAACATTGGGAGAAGACGGCGCTACCCATCAAATTTTAGAGGATATTGGTTTGATGAAAATGCTGCCTGGAATGGTGGTAATCAATCCATGTGATTACAATCAAACCAAAGCTGCAACAATAGCCATTGCAGATTATGTAGGACCTGTATACTTACGATTTGGGCGCCCCTCTGTTCCAATTTTCACCCCTGAAAATCAAGTGTTTGAAATAGGAAAAGCCATTCAACTGACTGAAGGGACTGATGTGACCATTGTGGCTACGGGCCATTTAGTTTGGGAGGCATTAGAAGCCTCAAAAGTATTGGAAGCCAAAGGAATTTCGGCAGAAGTCATCAACATTCACACCATCAAACCTTTGGATGAAACTGCAATTTTAAAATCGGTCGCAAAAACAGGCTGTGTGGTTACGGCAGAAGAACACAATTATTATGGTGGATTGGGTGAAAGTGTTGCAAGAGTCTTGGCCCTTAATACACCCGCTCCCCAAGAATTAGTTGCCACCAATGACACTTTTGGAGAATCTGGAACTCCTGCGCAATTGATGGAAAAATACGGGTTGGACAGCGCGACCATTGTCCAAAAAGCACAAAAAGTCATTGCCAGAAAATAGCCGCTAATCTTTAAAAACAAAAAAAGCAGGCATAAGCCTGCTTTTTTTGTTCTATACCAATTCTAGTTGTCAAGCGTTCCTGTATCATCGGCATCTAGATAATTGGGAATTCCATTACCATTGGTGTCTTCAAGTGTGATGAGTGTGATTGAAAAAGTACCATCATCAGCAGTAATCAAGGGGGTGAAAAGTTGATCTGAATCCAAAGGTTCAAATGCTTGCATTTGAGCGCTCAACCCTTCAAGACTGGTATCCGTTAAATCAAGAGCAATGACTTCTCTAAAGGTGCTAAAACCATCTCCATCATCATCCGTGTCTAAAAAATTACTAACTAAATCAGCATCTGTATCGTCATTGTAGATATCCATATCAGCATCCAAATCTTCCATATAACTGGGGATGTAATCATTGTCATGATCCATGACTTTATATTGTTGTAATTCAAATTTAAAAATCAAACATGAATAGCTAGAGATCCCAGGTGTAGCAACGTTGAAATAAGCCAATCCTGAAGGCAAGAACATGACACCAATACCATAGTTGTCAAAACGCACGGTCCCATCGCTATTGGTCACATAAGCATCTGATGTTTTAAATTGGGGAAAAACACGATTCCATCCAGTGATTACATTAGCCAAATCAAAATCTAATGGAGATATGGATGCATCAAAAGAAGTATTATTGGTTAAAAAGCCCTCATAATTGACCCGAACTTGATCTGTAAAATGTGGACTCTCGCCTTGCCCCTGTTCGATGGTCAAAATATAATAACTATAATCAACCCCCTCGGAAACGGTTTGTTTTTCTTCTACGACATCAATCAGTAATGTAGTGTCGGGAGGAAGTGTTTCACCTTCAAGGAGTTCTGTAATTTCAATGTCTGAAATTTGAGGATAAGAAGATAGAGCTTCTAGAGCGCCAGAATTAAAATAATGGGTGTTTAAATAATTTTGTAGGGTATCCATGTCGCTCAATTGTTGCTCTACACGATCCCTAGGCGGAATCGCTTCAGCTTGCGTTTCTTCTTTCTCACAAGTATAGATAACTGAAGAAAAAATGAGCAAAAGAAAAGCGTAAAATTTAATTTTCATAATGATGTATTTGGAGCTGCAAGATACAATTTTATAGTATTTTTGTAGAAAACAATTACAGGCTTTTAATAAAAAATGAGAATCGATAAGTTTTTATGGTGTGTTCGCTATTTTAAAACGCGAAGTTTGGCAACAAATGCTTGTAAAAAAGGCAAGGTTAAAGTCAATGATCAAGTGGTGAAGCCGAGTCGGGAAGTTTATCCTACTGAAAAAATAACGGTCAGAATAAATCAAGTCAACTACCAATTAACCATTCTAGAATTACCTAAAAGCAGAATGGGTGCTAAATTGGTTGATATTTACAGAATTGATACCACGCCCAAGTCTGAATTTGATGCCCAAGAACTTTTGAAATATTCTAAAGATTATTATAGAGCTAAAGGGGAAGGGCGTCCTACTAAAAAAAGTAGAAGAGATATTGAAGATTATTTAGATTTTGATGACAATTAAACAACTACTGTAAAATGTCTTTTTTATATTTGAAAAAAATATCCTAATGGCCTTATCACAAAATTGCATTCTTAACAATGAAGAAATCAACCATAAAATTCGTAGGATTGCCTATCAAATTTACGAATCAAATGTGGATGAAAATGAAGTGATTCTAGCAGGCATTCAAAGCAATGGTTACATTCTTGCTGAAAAAATCAAAAAAAAAATAGAAGAGATTTCTGAAATCAAAGGAACTTTATGTTCGGTGAAAATAAATAAAAAAAACCCTTACAGTGTTGTTGAAACATCTTTGGGTCCAGAACAATACGCCGAGAAGTCCTTGGTATTAATTGACGATGTTTTACATTCTGGCACCACGCTTATTTATGGTGTTAAACACTTTTTGGAAACCCCTCTAAAACAATTTAAAACTGCCGTTCTGGTGAACAGAAACCACAAAAAATACCCCGTTAAAGCAGACTTCAAAGGCATTTCATTGTCAACGTCACTCAATGAACATGTCGATGTGATCTTCAAAGATAACAACGCCAAAGTTGTGCTAATTTAGAGCACTGTTAATTTCTTGAACAATTTGATCAATTTGCATGGCGCTGACATCCACAGTGAATTCAGCTTGGCTGTAAAAAGCAGAACGTTCAAAAAGATGTTTAGCAATAAACTCTGAAAGTTTATCGTCGGGAATATTAGCAATTAAGGGGCGATTATATTTTTCAATAATCAAGCGCTCGGTCAAGGATTTTACTGAGGCTTTTAGGTACACAGTGGTGATGTTGGAATGACTCAATAAATACGGAAGTGTGTCTCCATAGCAAGGTGTACCCCCACCCAAGGCCAAAACTAAGCTAGAATGAGCGTTGCAAATTTCAAATACAGCCTTACTTTCAATTTCACGGAATTCAAGCGCACCTTTGGTTTCAAATAAATTAGAGATGGAAGACGCCTGTTGACTTTCAATATAACAATCAAGGTCTATAAATGGACAGTTCAATAGCTTTGCCAGCGGTCTTCCAACAGACGATTTACCAGAACCCATATACCCTAGAAGAACAACAATCATACACAATTTTTAATTATTTAAACGCAGCCAAATAGTACAACAAAAAAACAAAAAAATATTGAAAGAAAAACATTGTATTATTAATTAAAGACTTTATCTTTGCACCCGCTATTATATACATCACAATGACTTGGTAGCTCAGTTGGTAGAGCATCTCCCTTTTAAGGAGAGGGTCCTGGGTTCGAGCCCCAGCCAAGTCACAAAAAGTTAAGCCTGGTCTTAACTTTTTTTCTTCAAAATCAAATGCGCACGTGGCGGAATTGGTAGACGCGCTAGCTTGAGGGGCTAGTGGGAATTATTCCCGTGGAAGTTCGAGTCTTCTCGTGCGCACATTATTTTAAAATCTTGATTTTTGTGTTGATTTTTTTGTAATTTGCAAGTCCCAAATTTATCATAAAAATGAACACTACTGAAGCCGTCTTTAGCATTAAAGACATGGAAAATATTTCCGGAATTAAAGCCCATACCATCAGAATATGGGAAAAACGCTACAATTTATTAAGTCCGAAACGCACTGACACAAACATCAGGCATTATGATTTAGAAAACCTCAAAAAACTGCTAAACATCAGCTTTTTGAATAACAATGGTTTGAAAATTTCAAAAATTGCTGCGTTAAAAGCCTCTGAACTGGCTCCAAAAACTCGTGAACTCGCATTTATGGGAAAAAGTGAAAGCCAAGCAATCAATGCTTTTAAATTATCGATGCTTAATTTTGATCAAACACTTTTCTATAATACCTACAATCGATTGTTGGAGGAGAAAAGTTTTCGAGAGATTTTTTATGAGGTTTTTATCCCTTTGTTATGTGACTTGGGTATGCTATGGCAAACTAATGTCATAACTCCGTCCCATGAGCATTTTTTAACCATGCACATCAAACAAAAAATACTGGTTCACATTGAAAGACTCCAAAGTTTAAATCCAAAACCAAGTAATAAAACAGTGGTTTTATTTTTACCGAAAGACGAAACACATGATTTAGGACTACAATTCATTAATTACGAAATCCTAAGCCATGGATTCCACAGTATATTCTTAGGTGAAAGCATTCCATTAAATGATTTGAGGTATGTCAATGAATTGTATGAGGACATCACTTACATCTCTTATTTTACTGTTAAACCAAGTACTAATGATGTAGGGGAATACCTAAAAAAGTTTGCAGAAACTTACTTAGAAAATTCAAACAACAGAGCTAAATTTATGGGCCGAAGGACTGCCAACATTGACCAAAAAAATATTCCAAATAAAGTAAGGCTCTATGAAAATATTGAAGATTTAGTTAAAGATTTGTAAAAAACAGCAGCGATGGCTTTCCAAACCGGTCTTTTCATTAATTTAGTACCATATTGGAAAAGTCTATACAAATCATCGGATCTGGGTTTTCATCACTCTCAGCGGCTTGCTATCTAGCGAAATTGGGTCATAACGTCTCTATTTTTGAAAAAAACAGTTCCGTGGGAGGCCGTGCAGGTCAATTAAAAAAAGAAGGTTTTACTTTTGATATTGGGCCGTCATGGTATTGGATGCCCGATGTTTTTGATCGCTTCTTTTCAGACTTTGGAAAAAAGACTTCAGATTACTACAAAATTGATAAGCTGGACCCAGCTTATCGTATATTTTTTAAAGATGAAGTGATGACTATCGGAGACTGCATGGAGAAAATATGTACAGAATTTGAACGCATTGAAAAAGGAAGTGGAGCTAAACTTCAAAAGTTTATTGGAAAAGCCCAAGACAACTATGGAATTGCCGTTGAAAAAATACTTTACAATTCACCTGGAATTTCTCCTAAAGAACTTGTGACCAAAGATACCATACTAAGGGTTGATCAGTTTTTTAAGACGATTAGTCAAGAGGTTAGGAGAAATTTCAAAAACCCGAAACTGATATCGACGCTTGAGTTTCCGTCTTTATTTTTAGGGGCTAAACCCAGTAAAACGCCTTCATTTTTTAGTTTTATGAATTTTGCAGATTTCGGATTGGGAACATGGCACCCCAGAGGTGGTATGTATGAGATCATTAAAGGGATGGAAGCATTGGCAAGAGAGCTCGGGGTTGAAATACACACCAACCATGCCGTTGATAAAATTGTAGTTGAAAATGATGCTGTAGTTGGAGTGGAAACAAAAGGGGGGATAATACGATCGGATATCGTTCTCAGCGGTGCAGATTACCACCATTCCGAAACCCTTTTAGACCCTAAATACCGCCAACACTCAGAAGCATATTGGGACAAAAAAGTCTTTGCACCATCCTCGTTACTTTTTTATATTGGACTTAATAAAAAAATAAAAAACATAGAGCACCACAACCTTTTTTTTGATGCTGATTTTGAAACACATGCTGAAGAAATCTATGACAATCCCAAATGGCCAAGTCGTCCACTATTTTATGTGAATATTCCCTCAAAAACAGACCCATCTATGGCGCCAGATGGTTGTGATGCCATGTTTATTTTAATCCCCATTGCTCCAGGACTAGAGGACACTGCTGCGCTAAGAAATGATTACTTTGAAAATGTTATTAAAAGATTTGAAGGAAAAACAGAACAATCAATTCAAAATAATATTATATTTAAAGAGTCTTTTTGTGTTGAAGATTTTAAGTCAGAATACAATTCGTACAAAGGAAATGCTTACGGCATGGCAATGACATTATTTCAAACTGCTTTTTTAAGGCCTAAATTAAAAAGCAGTAAAGTAAAAAATTTGTATTTTACGGGGCAATTAACCGTCCCGGGACCTGGTGTCCCGCCCTCCCTTATCTCTGGAAAGCTTGCTTCAGAACTCATTCAGAAAGTTCTTTAAAAGATTGTTTATGGCCTTAAAAATCTAAGATTATGAAATCTATTTTTGACCTTGTATCCAAAGACTGCAGTAAAATTGTTACCAAAACTTACAGCACATCTTTTTCAATGGCAACCAAAATGCTTTCCAGTTCCATTCGTCAAGATATTTATAATATTTATGGTTTTGTGAGATTGGCGGATGAAATTGTAGACTCTTTTCACGATTATCCTAAAAAAGAATTATTTGATAAATTTGAATCCGATTTAGAAATAGCACTTCAAAATAAAATTAGTCTAAATCCAATCCTAAATGCATTTCAATATACCTATCACAAATGTAATATTGATCGTGAACTTGTTGATGCCTTTATGAATTCCATGCGTATGGATTTACACAAATCAATTTACAAGACAGAGGAAGAGTATAAGAACTATATTTACGGTTCTGCAGATGTTGTTGGTCTTATGTGTCTTAAAGTTTTTGTCAATGGAAATCAAGAAAAATACAATGGGTTAAAAGATTTTGCGATGGCCCTTGGATCCGCGTTTCAAAAAGTCAACTTCCTCAGAGACCTCAAAGCAGATTTCGAAGGTTTAAACCGAACCTATTTCCCAAACACAGACTTAGAGAATCTAGATGAAGCAGCCAAACAGCAAATCATTGATGATATTGAAAATGATTTTTCTGAGGGTCTTAAAGGTATTAAAATGTTGCCATTAGAAGCTAAATTTGGCGTTTTTATGGCCTATCGTTATTACAACCAATTGCTTAAAAAATTAAAGAAAACGCCGGCACTCGAAATAAAAAATACACGCATCCGAGTACCCAACTACAAAAAGATTGAATTGTTGACGCGTAGTTATGTAAAATATCATCTTAATTTATTATAACCCATGATCATAAACACAATACTTTGGATTTTCGTTTTTCTATCGACCTTTTTCATCATGGAATTTATGGCTTGGTTCACCCATAAATACATTATGCATGGCTTTTTATGGAGCTTACACAAAGACCATCATCACAAAGATCATGACAGCTGGTTTGAGCGCAATGATGCCTTTTTCATTTTTTACGCAGTAGTAAGCATGAGTTGCTTTTATTTTTGGAGCTACGAAGGCTTTTGGGCTGGCCTGCCTATTGGCTTTGGTATTATGGCGTATGGTGCGACCTATTTTATAGTGCATGACATTTTTATACACCAACGTTTTAAAATGTTTAGAAAAGCCAATAATTGGTATGCAAAAGGGGTGCGTAGGGCTCATAAAATGCATCACAAACACCGTGGTAAAAAAGATGGCGAATGTTTTGGAATGTTGGTCGTTCCTTTTAAATATTTTAGGAAGTAGATTGTGAATGCGCTCTATCTTTGGCTTAATATTGGCTCCATTTCGATTCCGCTTTTATACAGCTTCCATCCGAAATTACAACTTTACAAAAAATTTCATTGGTTATTGTTGTCCCTAATACTCACTATGGGTGTTTTTATTCCTTGGGATGTGATTTTTACAATCAATGGTGTCTGGGGTTTTAATTCTGATTATTTTTTAGGCGTTGAAATTTTGAGTCTTCCCTTTGAAGAGTGGCTCTTTTTTATATGTATACCCTTTGCTTGTGTATTCACTCATTATGCAGTATTGCTCTACTTCCCAAACTTAAAACTTAAAAAAGTTACCACAAAAGCCATAAGCATAAGTCTTGTTTTAATTTTATTTGTTCTAGCTCTGGTCAATTATGACAAATGGTACACATTGGCGAATTTTAGTTTGGCAATACCATTAACATGGCTTGTTTACAAATACAACCCCCAACTACTTCAGCATTTTCTATTGACTTTTTTGGTCATGCTTATTCCCTTTTTTATTGTTAATGGGGTTCTGACAGGCAGTTGGATTGACAATCAAGTTGTTTGGTACAATGATGCGGAGAATTTAGGAATACGCATAGGAACCATTCCAGTGGAAGACAGCATCTACGCCTATTCTATGATTTTGATGAATCTATTCTTCTTTGAATACCTCTGTTCTATATTTAAAAAATAAAGAACGTTCGATTGTTTATCCTACTGTTTTTTTTAAATTTGAATTTAAACAAACCCCACAATGAAAAACCTACAAACAGTGCTTTGTGTTTTCGTCTGCACTTTATTGTTTAGATGCGACACTACCAACGATATCCAAATTCCAGAGCCCCCATTAAATTTGAAAGCGACCTATAAAGTTACTTTTGAATTCAACTGGAATGAACAGGACTACCCAATTGACTATCCGTCTAATGCACATTTCTCAAAACTCATTGGGTGGAGCCATACGCCTTTAAATAATTTTTTTAAAATTGGAACCATTGCTTCAACGGGCATTAAAAATATGGCAGAGCTTGGCGCAACTGTTGCGCTTGATGAGGAATTAGCTTCGAAAATTGAAGCCAATGAAGGCTTCGATCGTGTAATTGGTAGCGGCCTTAGCAGCGGAATTGGTGAAATTTCTGTAGAACTGCAAGTCAATGAAGAACACCCGTCTATTTCATTGGTAACAATGTTGGCCCCCAGTCCCGATTGGTATGTCGGTATTGTGGATTTAAATTTAATTGAAAATGGAGTTTTTATTGAGGAAAAAACAATATATGCACAAACCTACGATGCGGGAACAGATAGCGGACAGCAATTCACTTCAAATAACGCACCTACAACTCCAAAGATTCCGATCACAATTATCAACAATCCTTCAATTGGTAACGGAGGTACAATTGCAACAGTAAACTTTAAAAAGCAATAGTAATATTCACCTTTTAGGATAAATTAAATTTTAAGGAGTTAAAGCCTAATATAAGCTTTCAATAATGGCATCAACAGTGACACCTTCTGCTTCGGCTTTATAATTTTTTATAATCCTGTGGCGTAAGACACTTTTGGAAACCGCCTGAACGTCTTCAATATCAGCTGAAAACTTACCGTGAAGAACTGCATGAGTTTTAGCTGCCAAGATTAAATTTTGAGAGGCTCGAGGACCTGCACCCCAAGACACAAATTCTTGAATTTTTTCGGTAGCACTAGCCGTGTTAGGCCTTGTTTTTGAAATCATTCGAACGGCATACTCAATCACATTATCTGCCACTGGAGTTCTGCGAATTAGGCTTTGGAATTCTAAAACAGCTCTAGCATCAAAGACAACTTCTAGTGAAGTTGAATGGGTCGAGGTGGTTTGTTTCACCACCGAAACTTCTTCTTCAAATGAAGGATACTCAAGATTGATTGCAAACATAAAACGGTCCAATTGGGCTTCCGGAAGTGGATAAGTGCCTTCTTGTTCAATGGGGTTTTGTGTGGCCAAAACGAAATAAGGCTGCTCTAATTTATAATGATTGCCAGCAATTGTAACCGAGCGTTCCTGCATGGCTTCCAAAAGGGCTGCTTGGGTTTTTGGAGGGGTGCGATTAATTTCATCTGCTAAAATAATATTTGAGAAAACGGGGCCTTTGATGAATTTAAATTTTCTGTCATTATCAAGAATCTCACTACCAAGAATGTCTGAGGGCATCAAATCGGGTGTAAATTGAATGCGTTTAAAATCTAACCCTAAGGCTTTTGCAATGGTATTTACCATAAGGGTCTTTGCCAAACCGGGAACACCAATTAACAATACATGGCCCCCCGAAAAAATAGAAATTAAAATTTGTTCAATAACCGCTTCTTGACCCACAATAACTTTAGCAATTTCTTTCCTTAGTTGTTGGTATTGGACCAGAAATTTCTCGATGGATTTAACGTCGGACATTCTTAGTTTTTAATTTTAAACCAGTTGCTGTTGAAATCACAGCTTCTTAAATCTCCATTAATTTTAATGTAAGTATCCATGATTTTCTCTTCTTGCCAATCTGATATGGTATTGAGCTGTTTTTCTTGTAGGGCCAGAGCCTTTATTTTGAGGTAATCCTTGGCGAATTCTGCTTCGTGTTCATCCGTACGTTGGGTTACAGTTAAAATTTTGAACTTGATGGGGTTTACACGGTCTTCGTCCTGATAAACAGGACTGACCTCATTATCTTTCAATTTTTGAATTTGAGCATATAACTCTGGATCCATTTTAGTGAGTTCAAAATTGTAATCTTGTGTTTCAGGATTGCGCAACTGTCCACCGTCAAATTTGGTTTCTTTCTCATCACTAGCCTCAACAGCTGCCTGAGCGAATGTAATGTCGCCCGAAACAATACTTTGGCGTACTTTTTCAAGTTTTTCTTTTGCAGCCGTAATGGCATCCTTTGTCAATTTAGGCCGCAGTAAAATATGCCTAATATCATATTCCTGACCTCTAATTTTTTCTAATAAAATAATGTGGTATCCAAAATCTGTTTTAAAGGGCTCTGAAATATCGCCTTCTTCCAATGAAAAGGCAACTTCCCTAAATTCTTTGGTCATTCTGGGGCGCTTTTTATTGAGTGTGTATTTACCACCTGTACGCTTGGAGCCAGGATCCTCACTATAAAGCACCGCTTTTGTGGTAAAACTGCTGCCATTCTCTAAAACATCTGTTCTAAATTCTCGCAGGCGATTGATAACTTTATCCGTTTCTTCTTTGCTGGTCTCAGGAAGCACAACAATTTGAGCAACTCTGAGTTCTGTTCCAAAAAGTGGACGTTCCTCTTTAGGAATTGCATTAAAAAATTGCCGAACCTCTTCAGGAGTAACTTCAATTTCTTCAACAACCTTTTGTTGCATTTTTGAAGCCATCTGGCCATTTTTATTAATTTCATACATTTCGTCTCTAAGTTCTTGTTCCGAAGATTTGTTATAATAAGCAATTAGCTTTTCCATAGACCCAATTTGTTCTGCAAAACCCTCTAATTGTTGGTCTACATAGGATCGTATTTCAATATCATTAACTTCAATGCTATCTTGAATGGCATGATGAACATAGAGTTTGTCTTCTAATAATTTCCCAAAAAGCTGACAACGTGAAATATCTTTTGTAGATACACCGCTGGCTTCTAATTGTGCGAATTGTTTATCAATATCGGAGTCTAAAATTACAAAATCCCCAACCACAGCCGCCACACCATCAACCTTGACTAACATAGTGGAATCTTTAATTTTTTCAACAATGACCTCCTCTTTTTGATCTTCAATAATTTCTTGTGCATGGACCGTACCAAGCATCAAAAGGCCAAATACGATAAAACATGATAGTGAATTATTCATAAATTTCAAATTTTTTATTTTTAATAGCATCATCGACAATCTCACTTTTTAATTGATTGACAAGCTTTAGCTTGCGCTTGTTTAAAATAATTTGCTTCAAAGTCGGTAAAGCATAGGCCATCGGTGCTTGACTCCCAATTTCAAGCAAATCTTTAACCTCCATCAAATATAACCCTAATGAATCTTTGAGTTGTATAAAATTTATTTTTTTTAATAAAACTTTATTAAATCCTTTTTTGAGAGGCTTGATTTTTGAAACAACTTGGCTAGACTTAATCCAGACAGAGTCGTTTAAGAAAAATGAATTGAATTGCAGTGAAATAGTATCCAAAACAGTACGGTCTTCCGCATTGTATCTTCTAAAACGTCGTTTAATATCATTAGAGTTGGGGAGGTTTTTATCGTGGTTTATATAGCGAAGCTTGATCAAATCTTCCTTTAAAACAAACAATTCCTTATTTTGATTATAAACTTCCTCAAGTTCTTGATTGGTGATGATCGTATCTAAATTTTGTTTGACCAAGGCTTCCAGGTAGGCAGAAGTATATAAATCACTTTTATACTGTTGCACTAAAATTTCGAATTCACTTTGTTGCGCCGCCTCTAAGTTGATTCTTGCGCCATCCTGTAGCAATTGTTCTGTAGCCCAATTGTATATGACATTTTGAATTTGTATTAAACTATCTTGTTGAGACAGACCTTCAAATAAAGCGGCATCAATGTCATCAAAAGATAAAAAACTGCTATTAACACGAGCGATTGAATTCTGACCACTAGGCTTCAAAGTTAGATCACAGCCAAAAATAAGTAGAAAACATAAACTAAAGAGTCTCAAAATTTTTATTCGTTTTTAATACTTTTTTTCAAGTCATTAAGTATCTCCTCATTGACAAAAATGGGATATTTATTTTTTAATGTTTCAAGCCATTCGGACTCTAAAACATTTT
>CAJWDI010000057.1:0-12259 GCA_913031185.1 uncultured Flavobacteriaceae bacterium
AATCGAAAGGGCACGAATGTCTTGGGGTAAATTGGCATTAAAAGCGACCATAAATTGATCTATATCCTCAAGTGGGTGGTCTCTTAAGAATAATTCAAAAGCGGCCTCTTGAGCCGATACCTTCGCATCGGTTCTACTGGCCGCTAGAGTTTTAAAATACCGATCTTTAAGCACATATTTTAAAGTGCGATCGATCATTAAGTGTAAGGTCTTGGTGTTGGGTTGCTTTTGCCAACCATGAAAGCGGTATCCTAAAAATTGAAATTTAACAAGATAGTAATAACGCTTTTGAAACATGGTTTAAAACACCAAGGGTACCATAATTATTGATTGCCTAAGATGATAGGCATGCCTGAATCACCAGAACCAATTACAATCACCTTGCTGTTGGGCGATTCGGCCAGTTTAACCGTAGCTTCAATTCCCTTGTCTTGAAGAATTTTTTCATTTAAAGAGGCACTTAAAATACGGTTTGCATCTGCCTTTCCTTGGGCTTCAATACGCTGCTTTTGGGCTTCTTTATCGGCAGTGACCAACCTAAACTCGTATTCTAGAGATTGTTGCTCTTGCTTTAACTTCCCTTCAATTGCATTTTTAATGGTTTCTGGAAGTTTAACATCTTCAACTAGCACACGTTTCACATTTAAATATTGACCTTTCATGAGGTTTACCACTTCATCCAATATTTCTTGCTCAATCACATCCCGCTTACTAGAATACAACTGCTCAGGCGTATAGCGTCCAACCACACTTCGAGCTGCAGCGTTTACTGCAGGGTTTAAGAGTTCTAACACGTAATCTTGTCCTTTGGTTTTGATAAGTTTACCAAGATTTTCATATTCTGGTTCGTACCAAATGGTACCATTGACACGTACTTCAAGCCCGTTTACAGAAAGTACATTCATTTCATCTGATATGGATTGCTGGCGTACTTTAAAAATTAACATAGAGTTCCAAGGCGCTACAATATGAAAGCCTTCACCATAAGTTTTCTCAGTATTGATACCATCTCCAAAGCGTTCGAACAACACACCGCCTTCACCTGGACCAATGGTAACAGCTGCTTTTGAAATAATGACTACGGCTAAGCCAATGGCAAATATAATAGGAAGACCGATTTTAGGAAAATTTTGCATTTTAAATAGATTTAGTTATTAAATTAATCCGAAATATTTTCTAATAAACCACTCAGAGGCGAGACTTAAGAGTAACAGCAATAAGAGCAATTTATAGTGAATCAAAGGTACAGATTTTTTCTCTACTTTTTGAATGCTTTTAAACTGTTCATTACGCAAGAGCTCAGAAATTAAATTATCGACATTATCTTCATAAAAAAGCTGTCCATTTGTTTGTAGGGCCAATTGTTGAAGTTGCGCTAGGTTGGGGTTTAAAAACTGTGCTTCAATGTTAAAAGGTAATATTTCAAAGCGTCCAGATTTAGAGAACTGCTTATTCTTTAATCGTACTTTGTAGGAGTAAGATCCTGGTTGAAGACTCTCTAAATTGGCAACATATGACCTGTTTTCAACTAACATGGGGAATATAAGAGGCGCCTTTAAAGTTTTGGATTTAATTTCAATCTCCATATCAACATTAGAATTGAATTCAAAATTTTCACCAAAAAACTGGGCATAAATGGCAATGCGCTCTGTTCCGTCAAAAATTGATGTATGGAATACTTTTAAACGATTTGTTGATTTTTGAGTACTTAAATATTGAAAAATAGATTTAAAATAGTTGTCAAATTTTTTAAAACTTTGGTGCTGTCGGAAGCAATACATACGCCATTTCCATATGTCTTCAGCCAATAAAACAACATGACGTTTGCCCGCGTTAGAATAAGAAAATAACATAGGTTGTTGGGTGCTGATATTATTAACCTTCTTGTAAATCAAAACATTGTGTTGTCCCTTTAAGGTGGTACTACCAAAAACTGTAGCCAAAGGAGGATAATTTTCAAAATTAATAGGCTCCAACACAAAGTCCTCAAAACTAGGATTTGAAGTCCCTTGGTAAACTTCAGTTTGCGTGGTAAATTCCTGATTGAAAATGCTCTGAATATCATTTAAAAAGTTCCAATCTGTAAAAGTACCCCCGACAGTAAAAGTGTTCATGTTGTACTTTTCAATGGCCTTATATACAGATTTAAAACGGTTGCTGGGTTGGTATAAAACCGCAACACTATAATCACTGGCATTCTTTAAAAATTCTTTAGGACTTCGTAGTTCAATTTCATAGTTTTTCTGAGTTTCAAGCATTGCTTTAAAGGCGCCTAAATCGGGATGTGAACTGTCCGAAATTATAGCAATTTTAATTTGTTGATCAATCACTTCTACACCAAATTCTACACTATTATTGGTCGTTAATTTTTCCTCTGTTAGTGGTGACAATACAGCACGAAAGCGCTGTAAACCAATTCTTTTGGCTTTTAGATATGCGATTGTAGATATCGAATTGGAGTCCGGCGATAATTGTAGGGGTTCATTAAACAACAGTGCGTTACCGGAATAAATTTTTAAATCGGATTGAATGCTTCGGTTGCCATTGTAATTTACAAAAATTTCAACAGGAAACTTATTCCCAAAAAAGGTGTATTTATTGACATTTAACTGCTGAATTTTCAAATCTGTATAAGTAGTGGTGTCTCCTAATACAACTGGAAATACAGCTTGTAGACTAGATTCTGATTGGAATAAATAAGAATTACCAATGGTTTGATTACCATCAGAAAGCAAAACCACAGTCGCTTGATCGTCTTTGTGAATTGCATTAATGGTTTCTAAACTTTTACCAATATTGGTTTGCATGCCATCAAAGTCAAGAGAATCCAATAAGGACAAATCTTTGTCAAATATATAAGCTTGAATTTCAAATTTTTTATTCAGAAGTTCGTTTTCGGATATTTTTTTCAAAGTTGAATTTAACAACTCTGTTCTATTTAAGAATTTGATCGACTGGGTATCATCAGCTAAAATAGATAATTTAGGCTTGATAATTTGGGAAGTATTGAGGTCTATTTTGGGATTGAAAATCAACAACAATAAAGCTCCTATTGATAGAGCGCGAAATATGGTGAGTACCCATAAATGAGCCGTAGATTTAACCCAGGGTTTATATTGAAAAAGCGCTACAAGTAGCGCTATAATTGCAGTGAGTGTGATGTAAAACAACAAAGACTCTATCATGCTAAATCATCTAAATAACATCAGGTAAGAATACCCCCGTCTACATTCAGGGTTTGTCCAGTAACATAAGCTGAAAGATCACTGGCTAGAAAGACACAGGCATTTGCGATATCTTCAGCTGTCCCTCCTCTTTTCAATGGAATTCCAGCACGCCACAGTTCAACTACTGAAGGATCTAGTTTGGCAGTCATTTCAGTTTCAATAAAACCTGGTGCAATCACATTGCTGCGAATGTTTCGTGAGCCCAATTCTAAAGCGACAGACTTGGAAAACCCAATGATTCCTGCCTTAGAAGCGGCATAATTAGTTTGTCCTGCATTGCCTTTTACCCCGACCACTGAACTCATGTTAATAATAGAGCCTTTGCGTTGCTTTAGCATGGTTCGTTGGACTGCTTTGGTCATATTAAACACAGATTTCAGGTTAACTTCAATAACTTTATCAAAATCTTCTTCTCCCATACGCATCAATAAATTGTCTTTGGTAATCCCCGCATTGTTTACTAAAATATCGATTTGACCAAACTCCTCAAGGACCTTGGCGGCGAGTTCTTGAGCGGCGACAAAGTCTGCGGCATTGCTTTGGTAAGCCTTTACTTTTGTTCCATGTACTTGAAGCGATTTTTGAAGGGATTCAGCCGCTTCTGAAGATGAGCTGTAGGTAAAAGCAACGTCAGCACCTTGTTGCGCAAAAACAGTAGCGATACCACTACCTATACCTCTGCTAGCACCTGTTATAATAGCGGTTTTTCCTTTAAGTAATTTCATTTGATGTGTGTTGATTTATAATATCTCCAAATATAGGAATTCCATAGGTATCTGCAATTCGTTATGTGAAAATTACAATTGATCCAATGGATTCGATATTGTTGCGGTTGAAATATTTGTAATATGGCTATAGCGTTCAGTTGTTTTAATGTTTAGATGCCCTAGTAATTCTTGTAAAAGTCTGAGATTCATACCCCTTTGTAACTGATGGGTCGCATAAGAATGCCGCAACATATAGGGTGTAATTTTTTTATTTATTCCATTTTTTTGGGCATATCTTTTTATGAAATTCTGAATACTTTTAGGTGAATATTGAGGGGTGTTTTGTCCTTCAAACAAAAAAGTTTTTGGACCATATACTAGCAAATACTCATTTAGACTAATTAATAGTGATTTTGGTACAGGAACTGTTCTCTTATTTGAAGTGTTAATAGCTCTAATGGTCAATTTCATGGCCTCAAAATCAATATCGCTAAGTTGTAAATTAATGGTTTCTGAAATCCGCAAACCACATCCGTACATGAGTTTTAAAATGCAGAGGTGCTTAATATTTTTACAACCTTCCAGTAATGCTTTAATTTCATCACAGTTTAAAAATTTAGGTAAAAGATTTGTTTTTCGTTTTGGATAGTATGAAGATAAATTGAGTTTTTTGTTGAAATTAAAGAGATATAGCTTATCAATAGCCACTAATATTTGCCGCTGATATGCAATGCTTATGTCTGATAAACATTTAAGTTCTAAAATGTAATTATGTATGGTTTTTGATTCAATCAAATGAAGCTCATGAGACTCAAATGCTTTTAAAAAATTTTTAACGGCGGATTTATAGGCTTTTATACTGGAGGGTGCATAATGCTGCTGTTTTAACTTTATTACGAATTCCTCCAAAATACGGTTGTTGTTGAGGCACATAACATTCGTTTTTTGGTAATTAATAGGGCTCTAAAATTAGTTTTATTCGATAGGTTTTCAAAATTTTATGTTGATATAATCAAAATGGATAACCGCCATAAACAATTTAAGGTGGTTACAAATTATAAATTTGAACTTTATTAAACCCAAATTAAAATTAAAATGAAACACCTAATTACCTTTATTCTTGTATCACTCCTAGCCTTTCATTCCAATGCACAAATAATTTCCTTCAAAGTAGAAAGCAATACGTCTAGACCTGATTTTAGAGTCCGTATTGGTGAAAATGTATCTTATGCTGATATGAGAATTCAAGTTGGCCCTGATGTAATTTACGAAGACTTTACAGTTGGTATTACTTTGGATAGAACCAATGCTGATTTTGTCATTACAGAATCTAATCTTGCAGATTACAGAGTCAAAGCAGGCCCACGAGTATCCTATGCCGATCTAAGAATACTGGCTGGTGAATATGTATCGTATCCAGATTTAAAAATTAGAATTAAAGACGGAGGAACTGTTGACTTTACCGTTTAAACCGAGAAAAAAAGAATTAACACTAGAGACCTAATTATAGCGCTACTGCCAGCCATTGACGATTATACCGATTTTATAGATGAGGAATTGTATTATTTCTTTGGATTGTAATTTAATTACTTTAACCCTTATCACCATTGCCCTATGAATCATATAAAATGTATACTACTGTTTTTTGGATTGACGCTATTAGGATGCAGAGATTCTTGTCAAAAAGGTCAACCTTCAGAACATAAAACAGCAGTGCCATTACCATTAAAAAATGTAGACAAAGGGAACGATATAATTTTGGAGATGGAAATTCCCATAAAGCGTGGTGCCGTTCAGTTTGCTTTTGACGACTTCCTCTTAGAAATTGAGGAGTTAGAAGTTTTTAGCAATCAAGGCCCTCAAAATAAAATTTATGCGATTCAAGATACTATCAAAGTTTATGTTGATATAGAAACCCGATTGAATTGGCAAAAAATGTCGATTTATCCAAAACGGGAAGGGAGTTTTAAACTCTATCAAGCCCATCAAAACACTTTAGCAGTTTCAAAAGAAGGTGAGTATTGTGATTTGATTGATTGGAAGAATTTTCAATCCAAATGGAAAGAATTTAAAAAAAAGGATGAAAAGTTTACACTATATAAGTATTCTCTAGATGATCATAGAAAATTTCTTGATTTAGACATGAAAGAAATACGACAAGCGCTTAGAGTCCACTGTGGTGACAATTGGGCCGATTATATTAAAGATGCAAAATCACCCAATGAAAGTCCATGTTGGGTTTCAATCAGTAATATTTATCTAAAAGTGGTGTATTTCAGTGCTAGTGGACAACCTCCAAAAGAAAGCATTATTTTGATAGAAGTGCCTATGGGAGTTTGACGATAAAAAGCATGAATAATAAATATGACTAAAAATGATTACACAACTTCTTAATTTTTTTAAAAAACCCAAGACTAAAACGAAAACTTCTCCTCCCGCTGGTTATTGCCCAAACTGTTGGGGTTCACAAGAATATGACAACCAAGTCCGTGAGCTGTATAAAGACCATCAAATTGATGTGAACAACCACCAAGCAAATTATGCCTTTATTCAGGATTTTGTAGTCAAACACTTAGATGGTATTCGATTAAAAAAGAAAAGAAATCGTTTTGAATGCCCAAGTTGTAGCGTACAATTACCTGTGGGATAAAAAATTAGCCTAAAACTTCAGCGACTTTTTTTCCGATTTCCGCAGGGGAATCTACCACGTGCATACCACAAGCGCGCATGATGTGTTTTTTGGCTTGGGCAGTGTCATCGCTGCCGCCAACAATGGCTCCGGCATGACCCATAGTACGTCCAGCAGGGGCCGTTTCTCCGGCAATAAAGCCAACAACAGGTTTACTGCTTCCACTTTTCTTATACCATTGAGCAGCATCGCCTTCCAACTGGCCTCCAATTTCACCAATCATGACCACACAGTCGGTTTCAGAATCATTAATGAGTAGCTCCAAGGCTTCCTTTGTTGTGGTGCCTATAATGGGATCACCTCCAATACCAATGGCTGTTGAAACCCCTAAACCTTGCTTCACGACTTGATCAGCAGCTTCATAAGTTAAAGTTCCTGATTTGGAAACCACACCAACACGACCCTTTTGAAACACGAAACCAGGCATGATTCCGACTTTCGCCTCATCCGGAGTGATGACACCAGGACAATTAGGACCTACCAAACGGCAATCTTTATCTTTAATGTAATTTGAGGCCTTAATCATATCGGCCACAGGAATGCCCTCAGTTATTGTAATGATGACATCAATCCCAGCATCAGCAGCCTCCATAATGGCATCAGCAGCAAACGCTGGCGGTACAAAAATAATGGTTGTATTAGCAGCTGTTGTCTCAACAGCTTCCTTAACGGTATTAAAAACAGGCTTTTCTAAATGGGTTTGTCCGCCTTTACCAGGCGTAACGCCTCCAACGACATTGGTACCGTAGGCAATCATTTGTTCGGCGTGAAACGTTCCTTCGCTGCCTGTAAATCCTTGAACGATTATTTTGGAATCTTTGTTTACTAATACACTCATTAAAGATGATTTTTTGATTGAGACAAAGGTAATTTTTTGAAGTTGATTTTTAAAAACAAATTTTACTTTTCTTTTAACTTTCGCATCAGTTCTGGTAGTTGTCTGAGATTGGCTAATTCTTTGAGTTTTGAGCGCGATTCTTGAATGGGTGTGCCAAAGTAAGTTTTACCACCAGATACCGATTTTGTCACCCCGGTTTGTCCTAAAATGACTGCTTTGGATCCTATGGTAATACCACTATTGGTTCCTACCTGACCCCAGAGCGTTACTTCGTCTTCAATAACGCAACAACCTGCAATTCCCGTCTGAGATGCAATTAGACATTTTTTACCAATTATGGTGTCATGACCCACTTGAATTTGATTATCCAACTTTGAGCCAGAACCAATGGTGGTATCGCCTGTAACCCCTCTGTCAATAGTACATGCAGTTCCTATATGAACATCATTTTCGATACATACACGCCCGACGGAATTGAGGGGCTCAAAACCTTCAGGTCGCTTTTTGTAATAAAATGCATCGCCACCAATCACAGTCCCTGAACCAATCACAACATTATCGCCAATATCGGTATCAGAAACAATAGTCACGTTGGCGTGTATGAAGCAATTGCTACCAATTTGAACATTTGGACCAATAAAAATACCTGGTTGTAATTGAGTGCCATCGCCTATTTTGGCTTTTGGATCAATATTTACAGATGAGCAAACAAAAGGCTTGAAATATCTGGTTAATATATTGAAATCACGAAATGGGTCATCTGAAATAAGGAGTGATTTACCAACTGGGCAATCAACTTCTTTATTTATCAAAATAACTGTTGCAGCCGAATTCAGCGCTCTTTCGTAATATTTAGGATGGTCCACAAAAACAATATCACCGGCTCTAACCACATGAATCTCATTCATTCCCAATACAGGAAAATCCGCGTTGCCTATAAAATCACAATTTAGAATTGATGCAATTTTTTCAAGGGTCTGAGGAATTTGAAATTTCATGGCTTTTAAGCTTTGACTCTTTCTTTGTAGGTCCCTTTTGCTGTTTCTACTTTTATTTTGTCGCCTTCATTGATAAATAATGGTACCATAATAGTGGCACCCGTTTCAACAGTCGCAGGCTTAGTAGCATTTGTAGCAGTATTGCCTTTGACTCCTGGTTCTGTGGAAGTTACTTCTAAAATAACACTGGCAGGCATATCAACTGAAAGTGGCATCTCATCTTCAGAATTAATGATAACTGTTACAAGCTCACCTTCTTTAAGCAAACCGGGATTATCAATGGCCGCTTTGTTTATGGTAATCTGGTTGTAATCTTCCACGTTCATAAAATGGAATTGATCGCCTTCGGGATAGAGATATTGAAATTTGTGGGTTTCTACACGGACATCGTCAATTTTATGGCCTGCAGAAAAGGTGTTGTCAATCACTTTTCCTGTGGTAACACTTTTTAATTTCGTACGAACAAACGCAGGTCCTTTTCCAGGCTTTACATGTAAAAATTCAATAATTTTAAAAATATCATGGTTGTAACGTATGCATAAACCATTTCGAATGTCGGATGTATTTGCCATAATTTTAGTTGGATGTGAAGTACCCTTTCATGATACCACGATGAGAGTTTTTAATAAATTGTAATATTTCATCGCGTTCAGAAGTTGCTTCCATTTCGGCTTCAATAATTGCTGAAGCTTGTGAATTGTTGTAATTTTTTTGATATAATAACCTATAAATACCCTGTATTTCTCTAATTTTTTCAGTGCTATAACCTCTTCTTCTCAAGCCTACAGAATTAATCCCCACATATGAAAGCGGCTCGCGTGCGGCTTTGACATATGGAGGTACATCTTTACGAACTAAAGAACCCCCTGTTACAAATGCATGATTGCCAATAGCACAGAATTGATGTACTGCTGTCATACCGGCTAAAACAACATAATCACCTACTGTAATATGTCCTGCAAGTGTACTGTTGTTTGAAAAAATACAATTTTTGCCAACAGTACAATCATGCGCTATATGGCAATAGGCCATGATGAGGCAATTGTCACCAATAACGGTTTTCATTCTGTCTGTCGTTCCTCTATTAATGGTAACACATTCTCGAATGGTAACATTATTTCCGATTTGCACAATAGTGTCCTCGTTATCATATTTTAAGTCCTGTGGGTTTGCTGAGATAACAGAGCCAGGAAAAATATTACAGTTTTTACCGATTCGTGCACCTTCCATTATGGTGACGTTAGAACCAATCCATGTCCCCTCTCCAATTATGACATTGTTATTAATTGTTGTAAAAGGCTCAATCACAACATTTTTGGCAATCTTGGCCCCGGGATGTACATAAGCAAGCGGTTGATTCATCTTTTAAATTTTTATTTGATTTTAGAAATTTGCGCCATCAATTCGGCTTCCGCGCATAATTTCCCATTAGCATAAGTAAATCCTTGCATGTGACAAATGCCTCTCCTAATCGGAGTGATTAATGAGCAGCTAAAAATAAGTGTATCTCCTGGAACGACCTTTTGTTTGAATTTAACTTTATCAATTTTCATAAAAAAGGTTAGATAGTTTTCGGGGTCAGGGACGGTATTCAAAACAAGAATTCCACCAGTCTGTGCCATTGCTTCAACAATTAGTACACCAGGCATGACAGGAGTGCCAGGAAAGTGACCTTGAAAAAAAGACTCGTTCATTGTTACATTCTTTGATCCAATGACATGATTGGGGGACAATTCAAAAACTTTATCGATCATTAAAAATGGTGGGCGGTGTGGCAACATATCCATGATGGCATTCACATCCATAACAGGGGTTTGATTTAAATCAACCGCTGGCATATTGTTGCGACGTTCTATTTTAATGATTTTTGACATTTTTTTAGCAAATTGAGTATTGACAAAATGCCCAGGTTTGTTGGCAATAACTTTGCCTTGAAGACGAATGCCTATCAGGGCTAAATCACCAATAACATCTAATAGTTTGTGTCGTGCAGCTTCATTTGGATAATGCAAGTTAAGGTTGTCCAAAATTCCATTGGGCTTCACTGCAATAGAATCTTTGTTGAAAGCTTCTTTTAGTTTTTCCATTGTATTCTTTGACAAAGGTTTGTCAACATATACTATGGCATTGTTCAAGTCTCCACCTTTAATAAGACCTTCCTCCAAAAGCATTTCTAACTCATGCAAAAAACTAAAGGTTCTGGAATTAGAAATTTGAGATTTGAAATTTGATAATTTTGATAAGGTTGCATTTTGGGTTCCCAAAACCTTGGTGCCAAAGTCAACCATGGTCGTCACTTGATATTCATCAGACGGAATAATCGTGATATCACTACCAGTCTCCTCATCAACATAAGAAATGACATCCTTCACAACAAAAACGTCTCTAAATGTATCTAGAGTTTTGATTCCTGCGGATTCTAAAGCTTCCACAAAAAACTTAGATGAACCGTCCATAATGGGGGGTTCTGCATTATTGAGTTCAATTGTAACATTGTCAATTTCTAAACCCACCAAAGCAGCTAAAACATGTTCACAGGTTTGAATGCTGACTCCGTTCTTTTCCAAACAAGTACCGCGTTGTGTACTGGTTACTAAATTGGCATCCGCTTTAATGACTGGAGCGCCCTCTAGATCTATACGCACAAAAGCATAACCAGAATTGGCTGGTGCTGGTAAAAATTTAATTTCAACGTTCTTGCCAGTGTGAAGTCCAACTCCGTTAAGAGATATTTCTTTAGAAATCGTAGTTTGTTTGGCTTGGGTTTTTGTAATCATTTTTTATTTTTTTTTTCAAGCGCACTGATAGTATTGGCGAGTTTTGGTAGGTTTTTGAAGTGAACGTAGGATTTATAATAATCATTGTAACCAAATGCGGGCGTGCCTTGAAGAAATTCATCATTTCCAACATTTTTAGAAATTCCGGATTGGGCCTGGATTTTTACATTGTCTCCAATTTTAATATGACCAACAATTCCGACTTGTCCACCAATTTGGCAATTTTTTCCAATTTTTGTTGAACCTGCGATGCCTGATTGAGCAGCGATGACTGTATTTTCTCCTATTTGAACATTGTGAGCAATTTGTATTTGATTGTCTAATTTCACACCTCGGTGTATGACTGTAGACCCCATTGTTGCACGATCAATGGTAGTACTAGCTCCAATGTCAACGCAATCATGTATGACTACATTTCCAATTTGAGGTACTTTTTTATAGACCCCTTCATTGTTTGGGGAGTATCCAAAACCGTCTGCACCAATGACTGCGTTAGCTTCAAGATTGCATTGATCCCCAATGATACAGTCAGAATAAATTTTCACACCTGATTGAAGTGTTGTCCCATCTCCAATTATCACATTGTCACCAATATAACAGTTTGGATAAATTTTTACATTATCACCAATTTTAACATGGTCACCAATATATGAAAATGCCCCAATGTAAACATCAGTTCCATAAGCTGCAGAATTAGATATTTTAACAGGGGATTCAATACCGGTTTTGGTTGATTTAATCGTGTTATAATGCTCTAAAAGCGTAGAGAATGCAGAGTAAGCATTAGAAACTTTAATCAAAGTGGTAGTGATTTCTTTTTCAGGGATAAAGTTGTTGTCAACTATGGTGATAGACGCATTTGTTGAATATATGAAAGGGGTGTATTTTGTATTTGAAAGAAAAGTTAAAGATCCTGTAGACCCTTCCTCAATCTTAGAAAGTTTAAAGACTTCAGCATTCTCATCCCCAACAACGGTTCCATTGAGTAATTCTGCTATTTGGCTGGCTGTAAATTTCATACCA
>CAJWDI010000058.1:0-12207 GCA_913031185.1 uncultured Flavobacteriaceae bacterium
TAGAAATCTTAGTTGTTCCTTGTTTGGACGAGGGTTCGAAACCCTCCGGCTCCACCTTGTGGGACAGTTTCAATTTTTTCGAAAACTGTCCCTTATTTTTTTCTTCTAAGTTCTTGTCTATCTGTAAGATATATCTAAGTGCATCGTTGATTCTAGGTGTTCGACATTTTTTTCCGTCAAATTGTAGTTTTTCTGGAAAAATCGAACTTATAATTTCCTGTTTTTGAGCTACAGTTGATTTATCATACAGTCTTTTAATGATAGTTAACTCATCAAATCCCATTTTAAGCCAGTTCTTGAATTCTGCATCTTTAATATCACTTTCTCCAATTTTTAATTCAAGCTTTTGTTTTGTTTCTGAGTATCGAATCATCGTATTTTCATAATTATCATATTCAATCTTTCCATCTACAAGCAAATCCTGAAGTTTAGATATTCTCTCCTTAATTTTTTTTAATTCAATCTTTGATTTATTTAGATTTTTCTTATCATCTATTTCTGATGCATTTAAAATAGATTTCACGAATTCTTTGTAAAGTGTTTTGGTTGGTTTAGTGAATTTAAAATCATTTAGTATTTCATCAAGAGTAGTATTGACTTTGTTTGCTGGGTGTCTTTCATTATGACAATGATTACAATGGTAATAGTGGTAGTAGTTTCCATTCTTACTTTTTGATTTACTACCTGTCATTTTACAATTGCATTTAGAACAATACAACAACCCTCTGAGGGGAAGTTCTTCCCTTTGAGTTTTATAATGAGTAATATTTCTTCGTGTTTTGTTCATTTCTAGAACACTTTGAACTTTGTAGAATAATTTTTCTGATATTATGCCTTTGTGTTTTCCATCAATCAATAATTCTTTTTCGTCTCCTAGTTCAGGAACTTTTATTTTACCCATGTAAACAGGATTTTTAAGAATATTACATATTGTGTTTTTTGGGATATTGATTCCTTTAATTTTGAGTTTTTCTCTTATTTTAGTTTGGCTTGTATTTTTAGCCATTTCTCTATAAATGAATTGAATATATTTAGCTTTTTCGTTTGGCACAATAATGGGTTTGTTTTCATAATCTCTAGTGTTTCTGTATCCAATTGGTGCACTTCTACACCATCTTCCAGCCTTTAATGCTCCTCTCATTCCTCCTTTTATCTTTATGGATCTTCTGTCATTATCAATTTCTGGAATGGCCAAGAAAAGAGCAAGCATTGCTTTGTTTTCAGGAATACTCATATCAATAGGTTGTTCAATAGCTTGAACTTGAATACCAAGTTTTTCCAATCTTCGCAACATTACAAGTGAATCAGTGATGTTTCTAGAAAATCTGTCCCAAGATGTTACTAAAAGTAAATCTATATTTTGTTTATTTTTTTTAGCGTAGACAAGAAATTTTTGAAATTCAGGTCTATTAAAATCTTTTGCAGAATGATCTTCTTTAAAATGTTTAACAACACATATATTATTCTTTTTACAATGGTTAGTAAGTTGATTTAGTTGTACATCTAGGCTATAGCCCTTTGCTTGTTCATCACTGCTTACTCTTGACATTATCACTGCATTTTTCATCTTCTATTTGTTTTAAATAAAGTTCTACACTTAATTCTGCCAAACCTTGAACCAGTTCAATAATTTGATTCAACTGCTGGTCATTAAATTTTCTAATTCCGCTATTTAATATTTTTTTACATTTCTCATATGGTAACACAACTTTTGGTGTTGTGTATCACTTTTGGGTTTTCCAATAAGTTTACGATTTAACAATAGACCTGTGTTTTCCAGTGTCATAATTTAATTTTTTCCTTGTTTTTGAATGATGTGATTAAACCATTTTGAGTGACAATTTCAATGGTTTGATAACCACCATTTCTTATAAATTCCATAAGTCTTGCTTCAACTTCTACTATTTTAGTGCTCTCAATATCTATCCTTTCAAATTTATTCTCCTTTATTGTGATGTTTATACCAATAACAGATTTAGGTTTATTTCTTAATATTTTAAGTAATTCATATTCATCTTGAGATAAAATCATTGTCTTATTTTGATCTAAGTTGTTATCAGAATCAAGAAATTTTGAAAGAATTGAGTTTAGACTTACATTCAAATGAGTTTTTTTAGTTGTCTCAATTATCAAATCAATTTGATCGGTTTTTACAGACTCGTCATAAATCGCTTTAGACAAAAAAGAAAAACCTCCTTCACCATCATTAAAGAATTGTAAAGTAGTATTTTGATTGTAGGAAATTGCATTATAAATCAAAAGTTCCAAGCATGTAATTTTATTTCTAAACATATGTAAAACTTCACTTTTGTGTTTTTCTATCAAATTAGAAGCTTCAGGAATAAGCTCATCTAATTCTTCCTTTTTGCCTAATGCTGATTTTATAAGGACAACAGGGTCTGCATATTTTGTAATCTCATTTTTAATCAATTTAATTTCTTCATAAGGAAAACCAAATTTTCTTAATTGTTCTACAATTTTCATCCATGTATATTCAATGTAGTTCAATTTTTTCCACATTCCTTTTTCCACATCATGGTCAATAAAAAGAAGGTCGTATCTCTCCCAATTAGTGAAGTCTGTATATACTACATCTAATTGTGTTTTAAGAAAACATCTATTTCTTAATTGATGATATAGCTCAGTTACAGCAAGCAGCTCTCCTTTGAATTTTGATAAATTTTTTTTCATAATTGACACTAAAATTAATAAAAGTTTGTAACATTACAAAGAAATAATTATATTTGATAGCATTTTGTCAATTACTGTATACCCCAGAATCGACTTAAACACAATGTAAATCCTGTTTTAATAATAAAAAAGAAGATAAATAGAGCAGGAGTTAAAATAAAGACTTAGCGGTCTACCTAAGTATACTGAGGGAAAACCCCAGGTAAACTCAAGAAAACTTTTATTAATTACTTAAAAATTTATTATGGAAAATAATGATCAGTATAGAAATATGACCTTGAGCTTAAAAGTTACGGCATCACAAAAGGCAGAATATGTTAAAATAGCATCTTCATTAAATCTCACAATTTCTGAATGGTTGAGCTCAATAATTGAAATGAATAAAAATTCGTACGAAAGATTTGGGGAGCCAACTAAAAATGAAACTAAACTTAAAGAGGAAATTGAAAAACTAAAAAATGATATTCAAAATTTAAAAAATAAATTAATTATAGCAGAAGAATTGAAAGCCATTGAGTTAAAGTCTAATTCAGAGTTAAGACAATTCGTTACAGAATGGACTTATTATGGAAGAGCTATGAAACGAAAATATGATGCTATTAATGCAGCTTTTGAAAGTCTCAATTCATCTTATAAAAAGGTTTGTAAAAACATTGATGATTTTGCAGAAAAACAGGACGATGGGTTCTTTCTTTTTAGTTCTTTTAAAGCTGATGAAATAAAGAAGCTGAAAGAGCAATTTTTATTTTAAGTAAATTGGTTTTTATCGCAAGTGCATTTAAAATTTATTTTGTTTAGAGACAAATAAAGAACCCTTTTGCGGTTTCATAGCATCCCGCAGAGAGCTATGCGCTATACACATTGTTGTATGCTTTTTTTATTTTATTCATTTCGTTTTTAGTGTTGGCGAGAAAGCTATTAGCAACCGCACGCAGAATGATTGTAATGTTCTTTAACTTGCATTGGCTATAATGATTTTTTCCATCATCAATTCGAGATAGTCTTTGCCATTTGGCAGAAGTTTATTTAACCAACATTCCGTTCAAAAACGGTGTTACATCTCGGGCAATATTTTTCTTCATGTTTAACCGTGGCAGTTGGTTGTTAAATAGAGTTTATTGTTGTACGATTCCTCAGCAAGAGCGATTCGTATCACCTCTGCATAACCAAGTGCAATTCGGAATGAATTTTCGAGTGGTAAATCTAGTACAAAACTGATAAAACTCCGGATACAACCGGCATGAGTAATGATAACTACATTTTTATACTCGGTTGTTTGTAGTTCCTCCATAAATGAAACAATACGTTGATGCAATTCTGCATAGGATTCAGCACCTCCTGCTTTTTCATTTACAAAATCCTGCATCCATACTGAAAGTGATGTTGGTTCGATTTTATCCCATGATTTATTTTCCCAGTCACCAAAATTCAATTCCATCAATCTGTCATCAAACACAGGATCATTGCTTAGTTTTGCCGCCAGTTTTGAGCATCGTTGCAATGGGCTTGAATATACTTTATCGAATTGTTTGGGCAATTTTTTTAGAATGGCTATAAACTCCTTTTCAAACAAATGCTCCTCAAGAGGTAAATCAGTTTGCCCGTAGCAAATGCCTTTTTCGATTGCTGGATTTGTATGTCTGATTAAATGAACTTCCATACACCAAGACAATAGATTAAGGTTACCACTTCATTAATTTGTTGGGCAGCGCCCAGGCAATCGCCCGTGTAGCCATCAATCCACTTTTGAAAATAAGCAGCCAGATAAACCTTCATGCCATAAACCGGAACAAACACTGCCACTATCCACCAGTTATTGAATAAAACAAGGGCTGGCAGCACCCAAACACTTCCTATTAATAGGTTTTTAAAGGTAAGCTCCTTGGCTATGGGTTTGATTTTACTGCTGGCATCTTCGCGTGAATAACTGTGTGTGTAAACAATCGTTAATGAACTCCAACGACTTAGCACATGTGCCAGAACCAAGCTTTTAAGTGCAAACCATTGATTTAATTCAAGCAAGGAAATAAGTACAGCCATTTTTAAAGCAAACAATAAAATAAATCCAACCACAGAATAAGTGCCTACACGACTGTCTTTCATGATTTCAAGAATTTGGGATTTGGTCCAGCCACCGCCGAAACCATCGCACACATCTCCAAAGCCATCTTCATGAAAAGCGCCTGTCATCAATACAGAAACTGCCAGAGCCAATATTACGCACACAGAAATAGGAAGGATGAAAAGACAGCCGTATATTACAAGTGCCATAGCCAAACCTATCAGCCAACCAATCAACGGAAAATATCGCGTTGCCTTATTGAGATAATCTTCCGAATGGTCCACCCAAACCGGGCATGGAATGCGAGTATAGAACATCAATGCGGTAAAAAATATGCGTAATTCTTTTTTCATTTTTTATTTGTTACACCTGCATTTTCAAAACTTGCCATTTCATTCATAAACCTTACGGCACTTTCAATAATGGGGTATGCCAAGGCGCAACCCGTTCCTTCTCCTAGTCGCAGACCTAAATTTAAAACTGGCTTCTCCCCTAAATAATTAAGTAATAAAGCATGGCCTTTTTCATCGCTCAAATGGCAAGACAAGGCATTGTTTTTTATGGCAGGGTTGATGTTGAATGCACACAGATACGCACAACCTGCAATAAATCCATCTATGAGCAGCAACATGTTTTTATCATATGCGGCAAGCATTGCTCCGCACATTTGGGCAATTTCAAATCCTCCGAAATACTGCAATGCTTCTGTAGCATTTGTAGGTTGATCATGCTTTTTTTGAACTTCTAGAAGTGTATTTATTTTAAAAGATAGTTGTTTATCATTTAAACCCGCTCCTTTTCCAGCACATTGTTCTAAAGGAATGCCGCTGATTGAACTCATTAATAAACTAGCCGAAGAAGTATTGCCAATGCCCATTTCGCCAAAGCCTACCACATTACAACCTTCTTTATGTAGTTCCTTCACTATTATTTCTGCTTTTTCAAAGCAGTTTATTAAATGTGCTTCAGTCATGGCAGGTTTCTCCAGCATATTAGCAGTGCCCTTTGCAATTTTAGCATCTACAAGTACTTCGTTAGGATCAAATTCATAATTAACTCCTGCGTCAATTACTTTGAGGTTTATGCCATGCTGTTTGCAAAAAACATTAATAGCTGCACCACCGTTTAAGAAGTTTAGCACCATCTGAGAGGTTACTTCTTGCGGGTAGGCACTCACTCCGCATTTGGCAATGCCATGGTCGGCTGCAAAAACAAGCATGGTTGGATTTTTCAGTTCCGGCTTTTCACTTTGTTGAACAAGACAAATTTTGGCTGCTATTTCTTCCAGCATCGCCAATGATCCTATGGGCTTTGTTTTGTGGTCAATTATATGTTGAATACGTTCGATCATATTTTAATTTACAGGCAGTAAATCGCAAAACCAAAAACTGCTTTTTGTTCCATTATTGTTATATTCCCTTAAAATCGTTTCACCCTTTGTGAAGGCCACTTCTTTTTTATAGTAGGGAGCATAAAAGCAAAACGTATGAAACTCCCCGTTTTCTCCACAAGGGTCAATACCTAAAGGCAAATCATTAATGAAATCCTCGTCAATTACTTTACCTGCAAATGATTTATCAAGCAAAGTCGCATTTACACACACTACCACTGCTTTGAAACCTGAATCAATAAATTCATGCATTAACTCTTTTGTATTTCTTTTCCAAAGCGGAAAAGCACATTGAATTGCGAAGGCTTGCAATTGTTGCTCTCGATACTGCTTTAAATCTTCCAGAAAAATATCACCAAAGCCTGAATGGGTAAAACCTTTATTTTTTAAATCCTGCACCTTTGAGCGCATAAGGTTTTCGTAGGTCTGATTATCCGTTTGTTCGGGCAGCAGCAGTTGTTCGTTTATTATACCAATGGCTTTTAACTGCTTATTCAAAAGTTCAGTGCGCAAGCCGTGCATACTTACCCGATTGTGATGTGCATTGATCGATGTGAGCAAACACTCTATGCTAAAGCGTTCATCCTGCAACAAATAATGCAGGGCCAAGGCTGAATCTTTCCCAGTACTCCAATTGAAATATGTTTTATACTGAGGCATTTCTTAATTTTAATACAGGAAATTGTTTTTGTGCCATCGCAAATACTCCAAACAATACGCCTGAGTAAAATAAATCTCCGAAAAATGTTCCTTTCAAAAACGGAATACCTGCGGCATAGCAGGTCATTAAGCCTTCAAATGTTTTCGGATACATCGTTCCGTCCGCCCACACGCCAAAATTTGAAACCAAAAAGAAAATTGCGGTAGCCGTTAATGCTCCTGCAAATACTCTTTGTGGATTAGTTTTCTGCAAAATGAAAATTCCTGCAAGCGTGATGAAAAGGTAACTGCCGTATTGCCAATAGAACCCTTTATAAAACCAGGTAAATTCAGGGTAATATTGTGCATAGATTAGATTATTAATAAACAAATCGCTTAACCAGGTGGTAGCTGTAGGAATTAAGAACGCTTGCCACTTTTTTGCGAAATAAGCCGCACCAAATAATCCGATAGCACCAAGTGGCGAAAAATTGGGCATGTGGGGAGTGATGCGACTGAAAGCTGCTAAAACAATAAGCAGCGTCAATACACTAAAACGAAGGTTGATGGATTGTTTCATATTGATTAATTTTTGAAATAAAAGTCACCGGGAATTATTCCGGCTAAATACGTTTTTACTAAAGTTCCATTGGCTTGATACACATAAATTTTCCCACGCTGAACATAGTCAATGGCATCAGCCACTAAAATTTCTTTGGTTTGGGGATGAATACCAAGCCCATAAAAATTTCTTCCATCTGTGGGTATCAAAGTTGTTGAAGGAAGCGCATTAGCATTTATCGGCATTTGAACCACGCCTTTATTCAAAAAATACAATGTGTCGTTGGTGCCGTTTATATCCAATCTTCTGGGTAAATCATTTGCGAAGTTAAACGTAAAAGAAATCTCAACCGTATTCTCAATGGGATTGATGCGATGGAGTGTTGCATTGATGTTATTGCTGTTACTGCCACTGCACAGTACCCAAAGTTTGCCGTTCCGGTCTTCTATAATAGAGTTAGCCCCTGCACCAATTTCTATGCTGTCTGTAAGTTGATCGTTCATGGTATTGATAATGTACAATTGATTTCGTTCTCTGTTGGTTACAAAGGCTTTGCCATAAGCCAACACTAATTCTTCTGTCCAGCCAGCACAGGCAATTTCGCCTGTACGTTGGTTGCTGCTTAGGTCAACAATCGAAATGGCATCATCATATAAGTCGGTAACATAGGCTTTGCTATTGCTTACAGGTAAAAAATATCGTGGCGAGTTGAATCCGGTGATGGTTGCAACTGATACAAAAGTATTTGCATTGACCACCTCAATTTTGTTGGAATTATTTACCACAATATAAGCCAAGCCATTAAAAAAATACATGGATTGGCACACGTCACCCAAAGGTCTATTATTGGTAGGTTCAAATAAATCAGGTACAGCATCCGCCAATCCTTCTTCATAGAAACTCACCGCGGCATTGCCAAATTGAAAGTTGCCTTCGTTGGTTATATATACACCATCTTCACTGCCCGTAAGAATCGGATTTTCAGTTAAAGGTGGTATATCTTTTCTACATGCTTGTAGAAAAATGATAACCAAGAATAAACTCCATATTCGCTTTCTAATCATTTTGTATGAGTAATCTTTGAGTAATATTTCCCTGTGTAGTTTGAATGTTTAAATAATACATACCTGGCTGATAACCGCTTAAATCTAGCGAAAGTTGACTATTTTGTTTTTCTTCAGAAGAAATTGTAGAGATTTGCCCTAACGCGTTGATTAAATTAATTTCCTGTATAAGTGTATTTTCGAAAAATTGAATAGTTACAAAAGTATGCGCAGGGTTAGGAAACACTTGAACATTTTTTGAGAAAATGTGTGTTTCCACACTCACTGTACTTTGTTCAATCACCCCTACAGCATCCAAATCAAAACCGCTTGAAGCAAAGGGAGTATTCCACGGGTCGTTTATTTTGTTACCCAACTGGTCGAATGTGGCAAACGAATCTTGAATACAGCCAACTACATCAATCACTTTTACATGTGTAATTGCATTCACATTCAAACCCGCTTGATTTGCAAGTTCATCTAAGTCAAAAGGAGTTCCATATTGTGCCCGATATTTTCCCGCAAGATTATTTATTTTAGTGGCATCTATATTACCAAAACCACCCACTTGCACAGTGTCTTGTGTAAGCGAAGTAGCAGGAAAACGGAAAAAATTGATTCCATCAGAGCTGACCTCTACAAAAGCTAATTCCAAAAAATCGTCACTGAAACTGTTTTCAAAAACAGCAAAATCCCAGCCCAGTCCATTGTTTATGGGTTCATCAAAAGTGAGGATACAATAGCCTCCATCTCCCAAACTTACTACACCACTGCTACCGCCAGCCATTCCAATAGCCATAGAGCTGTCTCCTACCGAAGCAAAACCTAAAGAAGTATTTGAAATATCTTGATAACCTCTTACAACGGTGCAACCACTTGCCCACGATATAATAATAGAACTGTCTTTAAAAATAGCCGTAGAGCTGGGCTGTCCTGCGGGCGGGGCAAATTGAGAATAGGAGCACTTGGCACCTATGCTTATTAATGTGATTAGAATAAATGATTTCATTTTTTCAAAAATCTTGAATGGTTGATATTAGAGACTCTCGAAATTATCAAACTATTTTCCCAAGTGGCATCCTGAAAATCTACTACTAAAATAGAAGAATCTGTTCCCCTGCCTGTCCAGTATTGAGCATCTGATAAGGTAAACTGTGCTTTAATCGTGGTGCTGCACAGTAAAATGAATAGGGCAAACATTAATTGTTGAAATTGTTTTTTCATTATTTTTCGATTTAGTTGTTAAAAAATAATTTGTTGGGTTTATTAAATTGAAAAGATATTCCTACTAGAAAATTGGTGCCCGGCATGGGGCGGTTACTCATAATCTGATATTCTTCATTCCAGATATTGTTGATTTTAAAAAATATTCTTCCCCGATAAGATTTGAACTGAACACGGTAAGATGCCTGTATAGCACCTAAATCAAAGGGCTTTAAATATTGAGTATTGTCTGTTGAGGTGTATCTATAACCGGTATAATTATGGCGATAGCTGATTATAAAGGTTTGATAGGTAACAGCCACTTTTGCTACTCCACTGTACATTGGAGTGTAAATCAATTGCCTACCAATTGAAGCATCATTTTGTGTTTTGGCTTGTTGATTTTCAGACAACACATAATTCGTTAACAGCGTTAAGGAAACACGAAATTTTTTATGGTTGTAAGCAAATGTGTTGTTGGTTTCGATGCCTCTGCTCCAAACTTGCATTAAGTTTTGTGGGCTCCAAAAACTTACGCCCGGCAACCAGATAATCCAATTGTTTACGTTTCGATTAAATAAAGTAAAATTAGAAGTGAATGAAGTACTCCTTTGTTGAAACTGAATCTGGAGTCCTCCTTCTTGTGCGTATCCTGATTCAGGCAAAAGATTAGGATTGCCACCGGGTGTCCAATACAAATCGTTCATGGTAGGTATGCGATACACTTTAGATACAGAAGCTCTGGCAGTAAGCCATTTAAATATTTTATAATTATTTCCTAAAGAAAAAGTAAAGGGTACAAACTCATTGTCCATTGACTCTGCTCTGCCTGTTATTCGAGTTTGAAATTTTTTATTCTTAGTTTGAAATTGATAGGCGGCAAACAATGCGATTCTGCTTTGTGTGGGATTTTGTTCAAAACTCTCATTTCTGGCGGTGGCAAAAGTGTGGTGCAAACCAATATTAATCTGATGTAAAGGATGTAAAGTGATTTTAGTTTCTGCTTCAGAGACAAGTTGCTGGGTTCTGCTTGTTGTATGGATTTCTGAAAGCGCATCAGCAAAAACTAATTTCTCATTTAGCCAGGCGGTACGAACATAAGTGGCAAACTTTCCTCTTTGATATGTCCACTCTGCATGCAATCGCAAGGCATTATCTTCTTGCGAGGCAAGGCTTTGTTGTTGTAGCATTGTAGGAGGTAAATTGCGGTTGGTCGTTTGCAACCAGGCATTCAAACTGAGTGCGCTATATTTGCCAATTAGCCATTTATTTTCGTTAATCATGGCCCTGTTGCTAAGATTGGCATGGGTTTGTCTTTTTTCAGTTTCAATGGTGCTGTATATATTGGTGAATGGAAAATTATTTTGGGCTGTGGCATTAAAAAATTGAATTGATGAAACCCATTTTTTTTGGCTGACTTCCAAAAATAAATTTTGACGATAATCAGCAAAACATCCGAACGAAGCATCTCCTTTAATGGTGAGGCCTTGATTGAATCTGGGCTTATTGGCAAAGTGAATCACTCCAGCAACAGCTCCACTTCCAAACAATGCACTGCCTGCTCCATGTTGAATATATAATTCGTCTGCAGCAGCTACAGGGACTAAAGACAAATCTAATTGCCCATTCATGGGGCTTGAAAGTGAAATGCCGTTCCACAAAACGGCTGTATGATTCGCACTGCCTCCTCTAAAAGCAGTGGTTGCCAGAGAACCTAAGCCATAAGATTTGATAAAGATCGGACTTTCATCTGCCAATATTTCAGCAACATTTCTGTGCAGATAGTTTTGTTTTTGAATAGAATCGAAAGTAGTGGTTTGTAAGCCTGTTTGGTGATGTGTAAAACGGAAAGCCTCAACCTTTACCTCTTCCAGCAATATTATAGAATCAGGCTCTACAGCTTGCGTCCACACCAACTGAACTTTCAGGACGAGAACTGCCCATGAGATGTAATTAAAAATTGCCTTCATTCTTTTCCGTTAAGTTCATTACTTATTTTGTAATGCTTCGGAAAGAATAGAAAAGACAGAATAAGCTCACAGAATTGGGTAAACTTATTTAACTCGACTAAAAGCTTCAATCCACGAAAGCATTGTCAATTAGGAATAGGCAGGTCTCCTGACTTGTAACGGTGTTTGCCGTCCTTCCCGCTTTTGGCAGTGGACATTATTTGCAAAACCTTTGTTGCGTTACTTACAGTTGCGGGACAGTTTGCGATTTTCACACAATTCCCTTTTAATCTACAATTAAGTAAAACCCTTTCCGGTTGATAAAATAAAATAAAGAACTTTTCGGCTGTAAATTTACGTTTTTTTTTTAGTTTTCTCAGTATTTTTTCGAGTGCTGCACAATGGTGGGATAAACGTAATACGTTTTTTTCTTCTCTCTTAAGTATGATTTAGATTTATAAATAAAACTAATAAGTCTTTTCAAATCTGATTGTAAAGTGTTCGAAATCTGTCCCTTTTGGTCCGCAATGGTTTTGAAAAGTTGCGTCAAGACTAAGTTATTCAATTTAGTTTAGACTGTTTTGCAGTCTATTTCTCAACTTTGATTAAGGGGCTTTTTATATAACCTATAATAATTTTTTAAGTTTAAGTTTCAAAAATTAACTATT
>CAJWDI010000059.1:0-11430 GCA_913031185.1 uncultured Flavobacteriaceae bacterium
GACGGTCAAATTTCTGCAAAGATTCGATAAATTGTTCATAGAAGCCCAGTACAAACGCGACAATGCCCCCCGAAACGCCGGGAACTTTGTTGGCAGCCCCCATCGCAATGCCTTTGAGGATTAAGAAGCGCTTGGTTTCTATGGGCTTAGGAGGATTCAAGAGATTTTGTTTTTACACTTATAAAATCAAAAATAAAAATAAGTAGAAATCCTATAAGCATTAAAGTTAATGCAGCAAACAACTGCGGGTCTCCCTCATACTCATAAGGTACAACACATTCTTCTCTCAAAGGCACAGGGATTCCTTTGGAGTTGATGCGTTCGGTCAATACTTTTTTCCATGGCCATATTTTCACCAAAGCTCCCGCCATGAAACCGGTTAGAAGGGCTAAGGTTAAGTCTTTGTATTTTGTAAAAAACCACTTTAAAATCCTTGAAAAGGACAAAATTCCAACCAAAGCGCCAAAGCCAAAAGTAGCTATTTTAAGAAAATCTTTATCGTTAATGGCTTGAAGTACGGATGCATAAGCACCCATGATTACCAAAATAAAGGCACCTGAAATACCAGGAAGAATCATTGCACAAATGGCAATGGCTCCCGATAAAAACAAATATGGATAACTTTCTGAATTGTTGAGGATCTCGAGTTTTGTAATTTGATAGGCAATAAACACCCCCAACAGTAATACAATCAATGCAACCGCATTTAAGCGTTCAATTTTTTTAAAGACGTATAATATACTGGCCACCACCAAACCAAAGAAAAAGGCCCATATTAAAATCGGTTCTTCATCTAACAACCAAGTGACCAGCTCAGATAAAAGTAGAATACTTGAAGCGATTCCCAAAAAAATAGCCAGTAGGAAATTTCCATTGACTGTACTCCAAACAGCTTTTACCCCTTTGTTTTTGAACTCTGAAATTAATGAGATTTTAAATTGGCTGAGTGTTGAAATTAATTCTTCATAAATCCCTGAAATAAAAGCAATGGTACCCCCAGAGACGCCCGGAACAATGTCTGCCGCCCCCATGGCCATGCCTTTAAAAAAAAGCCATAAATAGTCCAGAAAATTGCGTTTCATTAGAAGAGAAATTAATTGCAGGTAAAGATAACTAAATTTAGTTGTCCGATTTTTTGTAGCTTTCAATGAATTGAATCACATTTTGGCTTTGGTAAACATCGGGGAATAGTTCTTCAATTATGAATATATGTTCAGAATTAATGTGAAGTCCGGTGAGTAAATGTGCAAATCCAGCTTTACTGTCATTAAGTTTAAAATACAGTCCTGAAAGTCTAAATTCTAACTCCTCACTTTTTGGATGATGCTCAATGGCTTGTACAAAATTGTATTTAGCAGCTTCAATTTCCCCAAGTTCAATTAGAATATCACCTCTTTGAATCCATGTATCTAATGAGGTTTCCCCAAGTTCTAAGGTTTTTTTAAAGCCTCTTTCTGCTTCTTCAAGATAATTTAAACGGCGATTTGTTTTGGAATAAAATAACCAATAATTTGCATTTTCGTCATCAATATCAATGGCTTTATTAACGTAAAAAAGCGCTTTTAGGTCATCTCTTCTTAAGAAATAAAAATCTGCAATTTGCATCCAACCTTTGTCAAATGCGGGGTCTTCTTTGACAGATTTAAAAAAGTATTTGATCGCTTTATCTTTATGATGCATTTTTTCGTGACAAACCCCGATTTTTAGATAAGTAAAAGCGGTTGGCCCTTCAATGGCCATTGAAATATTATAGTTATCAATCGCTTCATTAAAGCGATTGAGTCGCTCCAGTACCTTGGCTTTTTCTAAATAAGCCCCAATAAAAGTGTCATCAGAAATGATTGCAAAATCGAAAGCTGTTAATGCTTTATTGAGTGCTTTGATTTCCAAATATTGTTTTCCCAATTGATGCCAGGCAACTTCACAATATGGGTTTTGATCTAAATACCAATTTAGATAATCGATGGCTTCTTGGGTTTGATCTAAAAATTCAAAGCAGTAAATGATATTGTAAAGAGAAGAATAATCTTCGAGATTTAAATCTATACAGTTTTTGAAATGAACTTTAGCCGCTTCATAATTGTCTAAAAAGAGATATTCCATTCCTATTAAGGAGTGAATTTCAGATGAATCATTAGAAACTTCAAGTGCTTGCTTGAATACTTCAATGGCCTCTTTGTGTTGGTCTCTTTTCGAATGGATGTTGGCTTTTTGAATGTATAATTCTTCGTTGTTAGGCTCTAGTTCAAACAACAAGTTAAGTAATTTTGCAGCTTCTGAAAGTTTGTTTTCAAAAATTAAAACCTCAACTCTGAATAATCTTAAGTTTATTGAAGTTGGATGCTGGTCTAAACCTAATTTAATGGCTTTTTTAGCCAATGCAATTTTACCAATTTCTAAATAATGGTGGATGATGTTTTCAAACTCGTTAGAATCAAAAAAGAAGACATTATTAGTCTTTAGCATGGACTCGAACTTGGTGAGTGAAAAGCTTTGATTTTCTTCAGATGAGCTGAATTCCATTGGTTGTAATTTGGTATAATAAAAGTATCATTATTAGCTCTTGCTTCTATTACCTCAAATGAATGTTTTCAACAAAATAATTAACAGTTCTTGTAAATTTTATCAAGGACCTCAATGATGATGTCACAACCTTTCTCAAGTTCCTTCATTGAAATGTTAAGCGGAGGGGTAATGCGTATGGCTTTGGGTTCATAGAGGAGCCAAAAGAGAATCAGCCCTTTTTTCATGGCCATCATAACGACCTTGTTGGTCACGTCGGCATGCTTGGTTAGGGCACAAAGCATTAATCCTTTACCACGAATTTCAGTAATGAGTGGGTGTTTCAATTTTGATCTTATAAAACTTTCTTTCTCTAGGGCTGCATGCATAAGCTTTGAATTGGTGATTTCCTTCAAAGTAGCCAATGCGGCTGCGGCTATGACTGGATGTCCGCCAAAAGTTGTAATGTGCCCTAACATTGGTTTGTCAGAGAGACAATCCATCATTTCAGCAGATGCTGAAAAGGCACCAATAGGCATGCCGCCCCCCAAACCTTTACCAACCACCACAATATCTGGACTACAGTTGTAATTTTCAAACCCAAAGAGGGTACCTGTTCTTCCAATACCTGGCTGTATTTCATCTAAAATTAACAACGCACCTACTTCGTTGCAGCGTTTTTGAACCTTATTTAAGTAATCGTCTTTGGGTTGAACGAAGCCTGCGCCGCCTTGTATGGTTTCTAATATTACAGCTGCTGTTTTACTGCTAATCTTTGATAAATCTTCAAAAGCATTAAATTTCAAGAACCGAACATCGGGAATTAAGGGACGAAACGGTTGTTTACGTGCTTCATACCCCATTACACTCAAAGCGCCCATGGTATTGCCATGGTAGGCTTTGTCAGCGGCTAATATTTCGGAGCGCCCTGTATAACGCCGCGCTAATTTTAAAGCGCCATCAATGGCTTCTGTCCCTGAATTGGTTAAATAGGTTTTCTCGATGTTCTTGGGATAATATTTTGCCAGTAATTTGGTCAGTTCAAGTGCTGGTTTTTGGATGTATTCTCCATATACCATCACATGCATGTATTTTTCCAATTGTGTGTGAATTGCTTCCAGAACTTTAGGGTGGCGGTGTCCCAAGCTACATGCTGAAACACCGGCTACAAAATCCAAATAAGCGTTGTTATTTGTATCGTATATATAGGACCCTTTGGCATGGGAGATTTCCATAGCCAATGGATGTGGCGTAGTTTGTGCTTGGTATTTTAAAAAATCCGCTTTATTCAAAATTATTTTTTTATTTTTCAGCCTTAGAAAGACTTTTAGGGATTTTTCGGCCGGCTTTATTGTTCAATAATTTTTCTTGAGTTTTTTTAGGAGGCTTCCCAGCTGATTCTACCCGATTTCCCAAGGATTTATCAAAAAAGGCGGCTTGTGGGGAATGGACTCCCAAGCCTTTGATAACAGGCAATTCTAATGGCGGGTCTTCTGAAAATAAATCTTCAACACTTCTAGGGCGTTCCGTCTCGCGCCATACGAAGCCTTTGAGAATCCGTTCATTTTCTGGAAAGTCATCTTCTGGGTATGTTTTTCCATCAATTTGATTAATTTTTCGCAACTCATCAATTTTATTTTCTGACACCCAAATTCTCATTTTTCCTGACTTGGACTTATCTATGCCTACGAGTTCATTATCAGCATTTCTCAAGAAGTAAATACTTTCGGCATTTTTAATAACATCGATTGTATGGAGTTCATTGTCTTTAAAAAGCCCGTCAAGCTTCTTACCAGAAATCTGATTGTATCCAGCGCCAAGACTGTCTTTACTTATTACAAACGCATTTTCAAATACTTTTAGTGAATCCAAACTTTCTGTTTTGGAATTTGAAATCAGATGAATGGAGTCGCCTGTTATCTGATTCTCGTGATGCCATAAAATGGGATGTCTTCTTTTGGAAAATGCATCCTCTGAATCCGTATCATAAAAATTGATAAGCTGTGTCAGGCCTGTGTTTTGATTCATGTGGATGGAGTCTGCTTTGCCACTCAAATCGGATTTATACATTTTTGCATTGTAGAAAGCCCGTACAATGCGTTGATCTGGGGGGCCAGTAATCATTAGTGTGTCACTGTGAACAAAAATAGAATCGTTCTCTTGTTTAGTGATTGCCAGTGCTCTTTTGGTAATAAAGACCGAGTCTTTGGCTCTAAACACTTCGGCATAGTGGCCTTTAACAATGCTGTTATTAAGTGTGTCTGTTACCTTGATATTGTTGGTTGCAGAGGCAAAATTTTTATTGCGATCAAAATACAAACTGTCTCCAATGATGGTCCGTTCATCGTAATCTATTTTAGAATTTTTTACAAAATACCCAGTATCGTTGTTGGTATTATAAAAACCCCTTTCGCAATAGATAATGCTTGTGTCACTTGTAATTGTGGTAGGGCCATATAAAAAAGCATAACCAGAAGGCGTGTAAAAATCAAGGCGATCAGTATCTATCACGTATTCTGGATTCACCAGTTTTACATTATCCGTAAACTGATATTTTTTAGCATTTACATAATAGTGTCCAATGGTACTGGTAATGGTTCCTGAAGTATCTCTAACTACCTTACCTTTTTGATTGTAAAAGGCTTGTTGTTTGATGCGATCGAAGTACAGGATGTCTGTGTACAATTTTGAAGTTGGATCAATTAAAACAACATCTCCTCTGGCATAGGCCAATTGTGTCTTGCCGCTGTATTCCACATATTTTGAGGTCATGTCTAAGCTGTCACCTTGTTTGACTCTCACGCTTCCATAGGCTTCAATAAAATCTTGTTTGCCATAATAGATGGCCTCATTACACCACATTTCGATACCTTTGTGTTTAATGTGTACCTGATTGGAGTTATCACGCGTTAGAATCGTTGCATCTGGCTTTGACGGTTCAAAGGTCATGAATGGCGCATATTCAATCTCAATTTGTTGACGTTCTTGGGCACACAATAAAAATGGCACAAAAAAAAGAATTATTGATTTTAAACAAGCGAGACGCACAAAAGTATTATTTGAATTGTTACAAAAATAAGCAATATTCAAATTCAATAAGTAATGCTTTGCTTTTATCTGAAAATTGTTTGCTTTCGATCTGGTCCTACAGAAACGATCTTAATAGGTATTTTGAGTTCATTTTCCAAAAACTCAATGTAGTTCATAAGACTGACAGGGAGGCTTGAATCCTTTTCCATTGCAGTTAAGTCTTCAGACCATCCGTCAAATTCTGTGTAAATTGGTTCAACATTTTCCGACTCTATATTATAGGGAAGGTGCTCAATTACCTTGCCTTTGTAATTATAGGAAGTGCAAATCTTCAGTGTTTTAAATCCGGAGAGAACATCTGCTTTCATCATCATAAGTTGTGTCACGCCATTCACTTGACAGGCATAGCGTAAAGCGACTAAATCCAACCAACCACAACGTCTCGGTCTCCCAGTTGTGGCTCCAAATTCACATCCAACCCTAGCCATCGTTTCCCCGTTTTCGTCAAAAAGTTCCGTAGGAAAAGGGCCAGATCCTACACGGGTGGTGTAGGCTTTAAAAATACCAAACACCTCTTGAACGGAACCAGGTGATATTCCCAATCCTGTGCATGCACCAGCTGCTGTGGTATTTGAGGAAGTTACAAAGGGGTAAGTTCCAAAATCAATGTCTAGTAGAGAACCTTGAGCACCTTCTGCAAGAACACTCTTACCAGCTTTCTCCGCTTGGTGTAAATATTCTTCAGAATCAATAAACTCCAATGATTTTAATATTTTTACAGCTTCAAAAAATTCAGATTCAAGTTCTTTTAAGTCGTATTGTAAATCGACATCGTAAAAACTTATCATGGATTGATGCTTATTGGCAAGGTTGCGGTATTTTTCCTCCCAATTTTCCATTTCTAAATCGCCAACACGAATGCCGTTACGCCCTGTTTTGTCCATATAAGTGGGGCCGATTCCTTTTAGCGTAGAACCAATTTTAGCCTTCCCTTTAGAAGCTTCAGATGCAGCGTCTAACAAACGATGGGTTGGAAGAATCAAATGTGCTTTTCTAGAAATGATTAAGGATTTCTTATAATCAACCCCTTGGTTGTCTAATTTGTCTAATTCTTTTTTAAAAATGACGGGATCAATTACGACGCCATTGCCAACAAGGTTTTTGGCACCTTCATGAAAAATCCCAGACGGAATGGTATGCAATACATGTTTCATTCCATTAAAAACAAGGGTGTGACCCGCATTCGGGCCACCTTGAAAACGTGCAATAATATTGTAATTAGAGGTAAGAACATCAACAATTTTTCCTTTTCCTTCATCGCCCCATTGGAGGCCTAGTAGTAAATCTACAGCCATTCTAGTAGTGGTTAGTTTTTAGTATTTTTTTTTGTTCCATAGAAATAAAGAGAATGGTTTTGAATGTTGATGTCAAAAACTTCTTCTATGGTTTGTTTTATGGATTGAATTCTTGGATCACAAAATTCGATGACTTCTCCAGTATCGGTTAAAATGACATGATCGTGTTGTTTGTCGAAATAAGATTTTTCGTACTGAGCCTGATTTTGACCAAATTGATGTTTTCTAACCAGCGCACATTCCATGAGTAATTCAATGGTATTGTACAAAGTAGCTCTTGACACCCTGTATTTTTTGTTTTTCATTTTGATGTATAAGGACTCGATATCAAAATGATCTTCACTGTCGTAAATTTCTTGCAGTATGGCAAAGCGTTCCGGTGTCTTTCGCTGGCTGTTGTCTTCAAGATATTTTGTAAAAACGTTTTTTACAATTTCTTGATTTTTATGTTTCGTTTTTGTAGTCATTTATAGAAATTCAAATTTAACTAATTTTTAGACTCTAGAGACCTTTTCTATACCATTTATTTTTTCAAGACGCTTCATTAATTTTGTAACAAAGTTATTGTTTTTGACTTCCACTGCGATTTCTCCATTAAAGGTTCCGCTGTCTGTGTCAAATTTTATACTCTTGATGTTTACATTCATATTCCCAGAAATAATTTTTGTAACGTCACTTACCAGTCCCTTTTCGTCAATACCAGTCAGTTTAATTACGGCTCTAAAGACTTGTTGTGAAGAGTCTATCCATTTTGCTGGTATGATCCTGTAGGCATAATTGGATTGTAAGCTTAGCGCATTTGGGCAACTCTTTTTATGAACCTTAATCCCATCTTTAATACTTAAAAACCCAAAAACCATATCTCCAGGAATTGGATTGCAACACATGGCAAGTTTATAGTTGAGCTTTTCTTGTTCTTTACCAAAGACCAGTAAATCGTACTTGGAAGTGATTTCGTCGCTGTTTAAGGTTTCAGGGTTGATATTTTTTTTACGACTGATTTTATTCTTGATAAAACTTACCAATACATTGCTTCTCGAAGCTGCATATTTTTTCAGCATTCCATTGTCAATACTTCCAATGCCCACTCTGTAAAACAGATCGAGGCTTGTTTGTAAATTAAAATAGTTTACAAGTTCATTAATTGAACGCTCATTAAGAATAATTTTTATTTGCTTAAGCTTGCGACGTAATATTTCTTTACCATCTTCAGCAATGATTTTTCTATCTTCTTTTAAAGCCGATTTTATTTTACTTATGGCGCGTCCTGTTGTGGCATAATCTAACCAGTTAGAATTGGGTTTGGCATTTTCTGAAGTGATGATACTCACTTGATCTCCACTTTGTAATTTATGGTTTAGGGGAACCAATTTACCATTGACTTTTGCCCCCCTTGTTTTTAAGCCTACCTCAGTATGAATGCTGAAAGCAAAATCAAGTGGCGTTGCTTGTTTTGGCAAGGACTTTAAGTCCCCATTTGGAGTGAAAACAAAAATTTCTTTGGCGTATAAATTAAGTTTGAACTCTTCCACAAAGTCCACAGCATTTGCTTCAGGATTGTCCATGATGTCTTGAAGTTTTCCAATCCAACTTTCTAAGGTTTCATCATTGTTTTTGTCGCCTTGTTTGTATTTGTAATGAGCAGCGTATCCTTTTTCAGCAATTTCATTCATGCGTTCACTTCTAATTTGTACTTCAACCCAACGGCCTTCTGGCCCCATAACGGTAATGTGCAGTGCTTCATATCCGGTGGATTTTGGTGAAGAAATCCAATCTCGCAAGCGGGTTGGATTGGGCCTAAAGAAATCCGTAACAATAGAATAAATTTTCCAGGCCAAAAACTTTTCATTTTTCAAACTGGATTTATAAATGATACGAACCGCAAATTTATCGTAAACTTCATCGTAAGAAACCCCTTGTCGTTGCATTTTTCTTCGAATGGAAAATATAGCTTTTGGACGGCCTTTGATGTTGTATTTTATCTTTTCTTTTAGGAGTGCTTTCTCTAAAATATCACTGATTTTTTCAATATATTTTTTTTGACCCTCGTGGCTTTCTTTCATTTTTAATAAAATGGAATTATAAACCTCAGGTTCAGTGTATTTTAGTGCTAAATCTTCCAGTTCTGTTTTGATGTTGTAAAGCCCAACTTTGTGCGCCAGTGGCGCATAAATGTATAGGGTCTCAGACGCAATTTTTAGTTGTTTGTCTTCACGCAGTGAATGAATGGTTTGCATGTTGTGAAGCCGGTCTGCAATTTTTATGATTATCACACGGACATCATCGTTAAGTGTCAATAACATTTTTCTGAAATTCTCCGCTTGTAAAGAAATATTTTTGTCTTTCTTTAGACTGGATATTTTGGTGAGTCCATTGACAATACGGGCCACTGTTTCACCAAAAAGTTGTTCAATATCGTTGATTGTATAATCTGGAGAGTCTTCCACGACGTCGTGAAGAAGAGCAGAGGCAATAGAGGTGGCGTCCAGACCAATTTTTTCCGCTACAATCTTGGCCACAGCAATGGGGTGAAAAACATAGGCTTCCCCAGATTTTCGACGTTGATTTTTGTGTCCGTCAACGGCTACATCAAATGCTTTGCGAATCAGTTTTTTATCGGAAGCGGTAAGGCGTCTGTAGCTGATGCTAAGCAGTTCTTTATACTCCTTAGCAATATTAGCATTTTCTTTTTTGATCTCTTCAGGCGTCATACCCTAAAACTAAAACAAACATTTGGAACAGGCAACCGTGCTACAAAATTTTTACAAAATTGTTTTATGCCTGTGAATTAGGTCAAAAAATTGCGTTGACGTATGGCTTCAAAAAGTAAAATTCCGGCAGCAACAGAAACGTTCATAGAATCTAAATCTCCTAGCATCGGAATTTGAACTGTTTTTGTTGCTGAGCTGCGCCAAATTTCTGACAATCCAGTACTTTCTGATCCAACCACTAGGGCAGAAGCATCACTAAGATTGATGTCAACGTAGGGCACGGATTCTTGAAGCACTGCGCTATAGATTGGAATACGTCTTTCGTTTAGAAAGCCAATGGTCTCTTCAGAAGTTGCTACAGCAATGGACACTGTAAATAGCCCGCCTACGCTGGAACGAATCACATTAGAATTGTATAGATCTGTTCTCGGATTGGCAATAATCACCGCATCCACATGAGCCGCGTCAGCAGTCCTCAATAATGCACCAATATTTCCAGGTTTTTCAGGCGCTTCAGCAACTAAAATTAAGGGATTAGACTCTAATATTAAATCTTCAAGTTTGTGTGATTTGCTTTCCGCGACGGCGACAACTCCTTCAGTACTACCACGATAGGCTATTTTGTTGTAAATCTTAGAGGTTATTTGAATGATCTCAGTTTCTTTCGTTTTGTAAGCATTGATTCGACTTTCATCAAATAAATTAGGTTCAAATAATAGTGATTGAATAACGTATCCTCCTTTGATTGCCAAACCCAACTCCCGCTGTCCTTCAATAACAAAAACCCCTTCAATATTGCGCTGTTTAGCCTTGTCTTTTAACAGCAAAATGCGTTTAATAATGGGGTTTTGTAAGCTGGTTATTTCTTTAAACATAAAACAAAAGTAAGTTTATTTAGTATCAGAAAAACGCGAATTCTTTTTTAAAATTCTAAACGTCTTGATTTTAAGGCGTTTTATATTTTTTTGAATACCGCTTCCAAAGTTTGGTTTGATGGCTTTCCAAGCTGATATTCCGACCGTCTATAAAGGCTCGTGTCAAATTATTGCTGCGCATGTCCAAAGCGTCACCCGTACTAATAAATAGGGTTGCACTTTTACCAACCTCTATACTGCCATACTGCTTGTCTATGCCTAAAATTTTAGCGCTATTCAATGTGATCAACTGTAAAGCTTGCGCTTTACTCAAACCATAACCAACGGTTGTACCAGCATAAAAAGGGAGGTTTCGGGAGTTCATACGCTCCATATCTCCACTAGCTTCTAGTGCCACAGTTAAACCAGCATCAATTAATAATTTTGCTAGTTTGTAGGGCAAATCATAGTCTTCATCCGATTTGTTTGGACGTAAATGCACCCGTTGCAAAAGCACAGAAATATTATTTTCTTTTAAAAATTCTGTCACTTTATAGGCTTCGTAAGCCCCAACGATTGTGAGAGCTTTCACTCCTTGCGCTTTCGCAAAACTGACTGCATCTACAATGCCTTTTTCATCGTTTACATGAATGAATAATTTGGTGGTTCCTAAAAACAATCCATTGAGTGCTTCATAAGGCAAATGCACCCCTTTTCCCCCCAATGTATTATGTGCTTTTGCATTTTTAAAATAAGTCTCAATTTCTGCAACCTCTTTGTTGTAATCTTCATTAATTTTTAAACCTGGATTTTCCCCTCTGTGCTGGTGTCCGTAAGCAAAAATTTCAGGCCAATTCATATGCATACCGTCATCGGATTTGATTACGGCGTCTTCCCAATTCCATGCATCAAATTGAACCACAGAGGATTTTCCTGACAAAACACCTCCTCTAGGAGTAATTTGACCAATTAAAACCC
>CAJWDI010000060.1:0-11370 GCA_913031185.1 uncultured Flavobacteriaceae bacterium
TATTGTTTTATCAAATAAACATTGTCCTCACCATGCGTTTCTTTCCAATTTACAATGACTTTTTCATTGTCTATAGCATCAACCTGACGTCCTCTGAAGTCGGGCTGAATGGGTAAATGTCTGCTGAACCTGCGGTCAATCAAAATTAATAATTCAATACTGCTAGGCCGCCCATAGGCTTGAATGGCTGTGAGAGCAGCGCGGATGCTACGACCGGTATACAAAACATCATCAACAAAAACCACATTTCTGCCTTCAACAAGACAATCCATTTCGTTTGTGCTGGCTTTTAAAACCTTATTTGAACGTCTAAAGTCATCTCTGTAAAAGGTAATATCAAGACAACCAATTTGCACGTTTGTTATGTTATAATCAGATTGTAATAAATCCTTTAGCCTGTTGGCCAGGAATTTCCCCCTGGGTTGAAGGCCTATAAGGATGGTGTTAGAAAAATCGCTGTGTTTTTCAATAAGTTGACAAGCCAATCGATGTAGGATAATGTTTACTTCTTTTTGATTCAGTAAAACTTTTTGACTCATGATGTTTTCAACATATTCGAGCGCAAAGGTAATGGAAAAAAATTAAAAATAAGTACGATACCGCATTTGGGGTCTTGTGACAAAGGAACAAACGGATAATCTATTGATCTCTAGAGCAGGTAATCTGTGCTAATGAAATTAGATTGCTTTTCGTCTAACATTTCTTTTAAAATCCCACTGTTATAAGCATTGTCTTTGGCAGCAACAAACGTACGAATCGAGAACGAACGCAAGGCGTCACGCACACTCAATGTACTAAAAGCAGAGTCTTTTCTGCCGGTGAATGGAAACACATCAGGGCCTCTTTGACAAGAACTATTTAGGTTTACACGGCACACTAAATTGACTAGGGAATCGATAAGGGGGGCTAAGGTCTTGGTGTCTTTACCAAACACACTCACTTGCTGGCCATAATTTGATTCAGCCATGTCATCCAGGGGTTTTTGAATGTCATTAAATGTCATCATCGGGATGACAGGTCCAAATTGTTCCTCATGATATACTTGCATGGATTTATCCACTGGATAAAGTACAGAAGGATAAATATAATTGTCAGTTCTTTGACCGCCTTTTCGATTGAGAACTTTGGCTCCTTTTGAAACAGCATCGTCTACAAGACCTTGGATGTAGTCGGGCTTATTTGGTTCTGGAAGTGGCGTTAACATGGCGCCATCTTCCCATGGATTACCAAAATTAAGCGCATCTACTTCTGCACAAAATTTATCTCTAAAACGTTCAAAAATAGTCTCATGAATGTATAATATTTTAAGCGCCGTACAGCGCTGACCATTAAACGAAAGCGTCCCTGAAATACATTCTTTAACCGCTAAATCTAAATCTGCATCAGGCAATACAATAGCAGGATTTTTTGCTTCTAGTCCGAGGACAATACGAAGGCGGTTTTTCTTGGGATGGGTATTTTGCAATGCATTGGCTGAGTTGCTGTGACCAATAAGGGCTAAAACATCAATTTTTCCAGTTTCCATAAGCGGTGATGCCAAGGTACGGCCCCTTCCAAATAAAATATTCACAACTCCCTTAGGAAAACTGTTTTGAAAGGCTTCCATAAGTGGTGTCAAAAGTAGCACACCAAGCTTAGCAGGCTTGAAAATGGTTGTATTCCCCATTATCAGTGCTGGTATCAATAATGCAAAAGTTTCATTAAGTGGGTAGTTATACGGGCCTAAGCACAATACTACCCCAAGTGGTCCACGGCGAATGTGAGCGTAAACACCAGAATGTTTGTGGAACTTAGCGGCGTTACGGTCTAGTTGTTTATAATCATCAATGGTGTCGTAAATGTAATCCACAGTTCGGTCAAACTCTTTTTCTGAGTCCTTTAAATTTTTGCCTATTTCCCACATTAAATATTTGACCACTTCTGCACGTTTAGTCTTCATTTGAGTGACAAACTTTTCCATACAAGAAATACGATCGGCAACTTTCATGGTGGGCCACAAACCCTGTCCTTTGTTGTAGGCATTGGTGGCCGCGTCAAGGGCTTCCATGGCTTGTTCTTTTTCTAATAAGGGGATTGAACCCAGCAATGTTGGCGCATATTCGGAAGTAGAGGAAATGGTTGAAAAAACTTCTGAAGTGGATCCGCTCCACTCTTTCAATTCACCATCAACTAAATATTGTTTTTGATGAATTAACTGCTTAATTTTAAATGCCTCGGGTATCGAATTGAAATCCATGAGAATTAAATTGGTTAGATATTTTATAAAATTAACCATCTCAATCCTTTATAAATAAAAAAAAAAGTTAATTATTTGTAAAATTGACAATTTTTTAGGGAAACAAAAACGCCCTACAAAAATTGAAGGGCGTTTAAATGCTTAAGAATTTAAAATTATTTGGCGTCCATTTTATCTTTAAGCGCTTGAAGGGCTTCATTAGCATCTCCAAGAGTTGTTTTGGATTCCGCTGCAGATTTTGCAGCTTTTCTAACAGCAGCTTTTACATTTTTCATTTCTTGAGCTTTAAAGACTCCAGTGTGTGACGCAACAACACGCTTAAATTCTTTGCTAAATTCAATGATAACAAATTCTGCTTCCTCCCCTTTTTTCAGCTTGGAGCCGTCTTCTTTTTCTAAATGTCTTGAAGGAATAAACGCAACAATATCCTCGTTAAATTGAACCGTGGCACCTTTGTCTACAATTTCAAAAACTGAAGCAGTATGCTTGGTGTTTAGCGCGAATTCATTTTCATATTTGTCCCAAGGATTGTCTTTGGTCTGTTTGTGACCTAGACTTAATTTTCTACCTTCAACATCAAGTTCAAGAACCACCACTTCTAAATTATCTCCAACGGTACAAAATTCACTAGGGTGTTTGATTTTTTTGGTCCATGACAAATCTGAAATATAAATAAGACCATCTATACCCTCTTCCATTTCTACAAATACTCCAAAATTGGTGAAGTTTCTTACGATGCCCGTATGGCGTTGTCCAACCGGGAATTTGGACGTAATATCGGTCCACGGATCTGGACTTAGTTGTTTGATCCCTAATGACATTTTACGATCTTCTTTGTCAAGTGTGAGAATCTGTGCCTTGACAACATCTCCAACACTCACAAAGTCTTGAGCGGATCTCAAGTGTGTAGACCATGACATTTCGGAAACGTGAATAAGGCCCTCAACACCTTCAGCGACTTCAACAAAAGCACCGTAATCTGCGATTACGACAACTTTTCCTTCAACTTCGTCTCCAACCTTAACCTCCTCGCCAAGGGCATCCCATGGATGCTTGCTTAATTGTTTTAGTCCCAATTGAATTCTCGACTTGTCTTCATCAAAATCTAAGATTACAACGTTCAGTTTTTCATCCAGCTCCACAATTTCACTTGGGTGGTTAATTCTAGACCAAGAAAGGTCTGTAATATGAACAAGACCATCGACACCACCAAGATCCATGAAAACGCCGTAGGATGTGATGTTTTTAACCACACCTTCAAGCACTTGTCCTTTTTCAAGTTGGCTGATGATTTCTTTCTTTTGAATTTCAATATCAGCTTCAATAAGCGCTTTGTGTGAAACCACCACATTCTTAAATTCATGGTTGATTTTTACCACCTTAAATTCCATTGTCTTATTGACATATTGATCATAATCTCTGATAGGCTTTACATCAATTTGTGAACCAGGTAAAAACGCTTCAATACCAAAAACATCGACAATCATTCCGCCTTTGGTGCGACACTTGATAAAACCATTCACAATTTCTCCTGTTTCGTTAGCAGAGTTCACGCGATCCCAAGCTTTAATTACTCTGGCTTTTCTGTGCGATAGTATCAATTGTCCGGTGGCGTCTTCACGAACGTCTATCAGTACCTCAACTTTATCTCCTACAGCAAGGTCAGGATTGTAACGAAACTCGTTGAGTGAAATGACACCCTCGGATTTTGCATTAATATCAATAATAGCATCACGATCGGTCATGTGAACCACTGTACCATCAACAACCTGATCGTCCAATGTTTCGACAAAATTTTCGGCGACTAGTTTTTCGAACTCATCGAGTTTTTCATCGGCCACAGGGTCAATGCCCTCTTCGTAATTATGCCAGTTAAAATCTTTTAAAAATTGCTCTGGATTTGCTTGAGCTTCGTTGGTTGTTGTTTCAACAACGGGAGTTTCTTGATTGGTCTCCTCTGGATTTGTAGTTTGTTCTTCAGCCATGGCTGATTAAAATTTGTATTCTATGTGTGAAGTCGGCTGGATTTAATGCAACACACATAGAAGTGTTAGTGTATTTTTTATTCTTCTCTCCAACCTTTTTTGCTAAGAAGAGTGCAATTATACAACTATTCCATAAGTTGAACAAATATATAGCTTCATGATTTTGAGTAATCTAGATTAAGGTCCGTGAAAAAACAGTAAAAAAAACAAAATGAAAAGAAAAAAATATCCTAAATTTAATAAATATAAACCCTTAAATCTATAATCATGATCATGAAAAAATACCAAGCTGTATTGGAATTAGGAACACAGCTCAATATTCAAAATGGAGATGTCTTTGAAGAAAATGGCATTTTGAAAATAACTGGTACGGCAAAAACATCCTATGAAAAAAATATCATTTGGGATAAAATTAAAGCCATTGGAGGGCAAAACCCTACCGATATCAAAGCCGATATAAAAATTGCTGACAATTCTGTTTACCACTATCATACAGTGAAAAGTGGAGAGTCTTTGGGTAAAATTGCAAAACATTACTATGATGACTCCCTTAAATACAAGGAAATTTATGAGGCCAATACCAACATCTTAAAAAATCCGGATCTCATCCATCCAAACCAAGTTTTGGTGATTCCAAAAGTCTAAGATTTAAGCCTCCCTGGAAATTTGAAACTATTGACTTTTTTGGGGGGCTTCTTTTTTAAAGTCATTTACCCATGAAAGTACCAATTTAAATTGAGCGTTTTTATCTAATTTGGAATTATCTAAAACGCGGGCTCCTTTCGCTTTTAATAATGGAGAATTTTTCCTAGAAGAATCTTTTTTATCTCTAGAAATAATATTGTCGTAGACGGTTTGATAATCAATAGTTGAATCCGCTTTAGACAATTCATCAAAACGACGAAGCGCTCTTGTTTTTGCTGAGGCTGTCATAAATATTTTAAGTTCTGCATCAGGGAACACTACAGTTCCAATATCTCGGCCATCCATGACAAGACCTCTATTAAGTCCCATCGAACGTTGCGCTTTAACTAAGCATTTGCGAACTTCTGGAAGCGCCGCAACTTGACTTACCATATTGGATACCTCCATGGTTCTAATCTTAGGGGAAACCAATTGGCCATCTAAAAACAAGGCGACATTATTACTTTTGTCTTTTTTGAAAGTAATTTTCAAATTTGAGAGGCTCTGAATCAAAAGTGTTTTATCGAATTTACTGGGGCCAATAAACCCTTTTTCAATTGCATGAAGCGTAACAGCTCTGTACATGGCGCCTGAATCTATGTAGATGTAATCTAAATGTTTCGCAAGCTGCTTGGCTAAAGTACTCTTCCCAGTTGAAGAATGGCCATCTATGGCAATGATTATTTTTTTCACTTTTATAAACTTATTTGTACGCCTAAAAAACTGGTATTTGAAGCAGATGAATAGCGTGCATGCGTATAACTAAAGCGTAATTTATTAAACTTAATTCCAATTCCAAAAGAAAGCCCTGAAAAATTTCTTTGCTCTAAAATTCGCAATTCTTCTGCCCGTCTAAAACTATAACCCAATCGGATGTTAAAACCCCGCTCTGGAAATAACTCAGCACCTATAAGTGTGTGGCGAATTAGCTGACTTAAAAATCCTATATCCTCCTGAGTTTGATTGCCACTTAAATCGGTTGTGACTCGTGCAGGATTGCTAGCTGCAATAGGCCATTGCTGCAAATTTTCAAAGGTCAAATGCCAGCGAACAGGGACGTTTTCAAGCATCTGACTAAAGCCTAAATCAATTTCTAAAGGAAGTGGCTCATTCAAGCCTGCATAAGTCGTAAATTGAGTCCCTAGATTTCTAACGGAAAGCGCAGCATTAAATTCAAGATATTCGTTGATGTATATCAGTCCAAAATCCAAAGCGCCACCAAAAGAACTGTACTGTTCAAGTTTTGAGGAAATTAACTTAATATTAGCACCAGCATAAAAATCAGAAAAACCGATTTGAAATGCATAACCAAAAGACAAAGCCGTTTCGTTCCCAGTAAAGGTACCGGTGCTGTTTCCATTTTCATCGTAACCATCAAAACTTCCGTAATTAACGTAAGTGATTCCTGCATGAAAAGTTTGAACCCTCCGATCAACAGTGTAAGCATAAGCGGCAGTTCCATAACTAATATCGCCCAGGTAGTTGGCATAATTTAAGGCCAACTGGTTGTCCATTTCCAAATTAATAGTAGCAGGGTTATATAAGGCTTGAGTCACGTCATAATCTACATTCGTGATGATTTTACCGCCAAGAGCAGCTTGACGAGGTGAGGACATTAAATTTAAAAATTGGTAGGTTGCATTACCCCCTAATTGAGCAGAAATAGGTGCTGTTGTACCCCAAACAAAAATAAGCCAAAATAAGGTCCTCATCAGATGTCAAAAATAACCAATTCTATTACAAAACGGACTTTTAAAGACTTTATTTTAACAAACTTAAAATGAGATTTTGGTAATGCTAAAGAGATTTGGCCCGCTGTACTTTGGTCTTGGTAATGGCCACTTCAATGACTTCGCGCATATCAGAAACATAATGAAACTTCAGTCCTTTAAGATAATCAGAATTGATTTCATCAATATCAGGTTTATTCGCCTCAGAAAGTACAATTTCCTTGATTTTAGCACGTTTAGCGGCTAGAATTTTTTCTTTGATACCTCCTACTGGCAAGACTTTTCCTCTCAATGTTATTTCTCCCGTCATTGCGATACTTTTCTTTACTTTTCGTTGGGTAAATAAAGAAACCAATGACGTTAGCATGGTGATTCCGGCACTGGGGCCATCTTTTGGAGTCGCGCCCTCAGGAACATGAATATGAACATTATAATTTTGAAAAACCTGGCTTTTGATGCCAAAATCATCTGCATTGGATTTGATGTACTCCATTGCAATGGTAGCGGATTCTTTCATGACTTTTCCTAAATTACCTGTGATGTTAAGCGTGCCTTTCCCTTTTGAGAGAATAGATTCAATAAACAAAATATCTCCGCCAACGCGAGTCCATGCAAGCCCTGTCACCACTCCAGCTACATTGTTGTTTTCATAGCGATCACGCGCTAACTTTGGAGGCCCCAAAACTTCCACGAGGTCTGAAGATGAAATTTTGATATTGTAATCCGATTCCATAGCAATATTTTTTACAGCATGACGCACTACTTTGGCAATTTGCTTTTCAAGACCTCTCACGCCAGATTCTCTAGTATATCCTTCCACAATTTTCTCCAATTGAGGTTGAGCAATATTTAAATCTTTAGTCCCTAAACCGTGTTCTTTTAATTGTTTTGGTAGTAAAAACTTTTTACCGATTTGAATTTTCTCTTCAATTGTGTAGCCGTTGACATGTATGATTTCCATGCGATCTAACAAGGCGGGCTGAATGTTATTTAAACTATTAGAAGTGGCTACAAACATAACTTTAGATAAATCATAACCCATTTCTAGGAAGTTATCATAAAACTCAGCGTTTTGTTCAGGATCTAAAACTTCTAGCATCGCTGAAGAAGGATCCCCTTGATGTGAATTTGACAACTTATCAATCTCATCCAAAACAAAAACAGGATTAGAAGTACCTGCCTTTTTAAGACTTTGTAAAATACGGCCAGGCATGGCACCAATGTAAGTTTTTCTGTGGCCTCTTATTTCGGCTTCGTCACGCAAGCCCCCTAAAGAAATGCGAACATATTCTCTTCCAAGCGCTTCTGCAATAGATTTTCCGAGTGAAGTTTTGCCTACACCTGGAGGTCCTTGAAGACACAAAATAGGAGATTTCATATCATTGCGCAGTTTTAAAACTGCCAAATATTCAATGATGCGTTTTTTCACTTCCTCTAATCCAAAATGGTCACGATCTAATATTTTCTGAGCACGTTTTAAATCTAAATTATCAACGCTGAAATGATTCCAGGGTAGATCCAAAAATAAGTCTAAATAATTGCGTTGTATGGAATATTCTGCCACCTGGGGATTCATGCGCTGAAGTTTTCCAATCTCCTTTTCAAAATGAGCTTTCGTTTTGTCATCCCACAGTTTGGTTTCTGCCTTAGTTTTCATGGCTTCAATTTCCTCTTCATAACTCACACCGCCTAACTCCTCTTGAATGGTTTTTATTTGTTGCTGCAGGAAATATTCACGTTGTTGTTGACTCATGTCGTGTTGCACCTTAGATTGAATGTCATTTTTCAACTCCAAGCGCTGGAATTCCACGTTCATGTGCTTGAGGGTTTGTAATGCACGCTGATGTAAATCATTAATTTCAAGCAACTTTTGCTTCTCTTCTACGGAAACGGCCATGTTAGACGACACAAAATTTATCAAGAAAGAATTGCTTTCAATGTTTTTGATGGCAAAAGAGGCTTCGCTAGGGATATTGGGACTCTGTTTGATGATTTCTAAGGACAAATCTTTTATAGAGTCAATCGCAGCGCTAAATTCGCTATTGTCGCTTTGAGGAGTAACTTCGGCTACCGCTTTGATTCTAGCAGTCATATAAGGCGTTTCTGAAACAGGTGTAGCGATTTCAAAACGTTTTTTACCTTGAATTATCACAGTTGTATTTCCGTCAGGCATTTTTAATACCTTTAAAATTCGTGCTACAGTTCCTATTCTGTGTACGTCTTCAAATTTTGGATCTTCAACACTTTCGTCTTTTTGAGCCACAACACCAATAACCTTTGAGCCCTTGTTGGCATCATTGATAAGTTTTATAGATTTATCACGACCAGCAGTGATTGGAATCACAACTCCAGGGAAAAGTACAGTATTGCGCAATGAGAGTATTGGAATTGAATCCGGAAGCGATTCATTTTTAATCAGCTCTTCATCCTCAGTCGTCATCAGTGGAATTAATTCTGAATTTTCATCAAAATCCTGAAGTGACAAACTGTCAATTATTTTATATCTTGATTTACTCATAATATATAATGGTCAAAATGTCATGCTGACATTGATTAACATTTTAGTTATTTAAACATTTAGCCGCCTACAACACCTTAAAGCGTGGAAACTAAAGCACATTTACACAACTTAATGACAATTCCTGTGCCAAGCTCAAAAAGTATTCATCTAGTTCATTTTTTTGACCGAATACAACATTACAAAGGCAACAAGAAAGAAAGCTGCCAGGGCCAAAACTGAATATTGCATGGAACCTGTTAAAGCTACTAACAATCCAAAAATAAACATACCCAATACAACCGCAATTTGTTCGGTAACATTGTAAAAACTAAAATAAGTGGCGTGGTCATGGGTTTCAGGCAGAAGCTTTGAAAAGGTGGATCGCGTTAGCGATTGGGTAGCTCCCAAAACAAAGCCCAAAACAATTCCCATGGCATAAAAATAATTATCCACATTAGGAATGCTTTTATCGAGAATGAAAGCAATAAAACAAACCATTCCCCAAATACCCATCGTTATTTTTAGGGTTGAAAGATTCCCTATTTTTTTTGATAGTCTGGAGAAGAAATATGCACCAAAAATGGCTACGATTTGAACAATCAAAATGGTTAAAATTAAATTTAGTGTAGGCAGTCCCAATTCTTTACTTCCAAAAATTCCAGCCATCAAAATAATGGTTTGTACGCCCACACTCATAAAAAAGAAAGAAATAAGAAAAAATTTAAGTTGTGCGTGTTCTTTTAAGGACTTTAAAACCAATCGTAGCTCTAAAAAACCTTTCCATATATAATCTTTATCAGGTTTGTGGTTGAAAATATTATTAGGTAAGCGTTTGTAGGTGAATTGCGCAAACCCAAGCCACCAAATTCCCACCAATACAAAGGTAATTCGGGGGGCGAAAGTAGGATCGGTGATTCCAAACCAGTCTGGTTTTTGGATTAAAACCAAACTGAAAATAAGCAGTATGACAGAGCCTGCATAACCATACATAAAGCCTTTGGCACTGACCTCGTCTTGTTGTTCAGGATAAGCAACCTCTGGTAAATAAGCATTGTAGAAAACAAGGCTGCCCCAAAAACCAATGCTCGCCAAAACGGTAAATGTCAAAGCTACCCAAAGTGTAGATTCGCCTTTAAAAAAGAAAAGTGCCATAACAGACAGCGCCCCTAACAAACAAAATGCTCTAAGAAATTTCAACTTATTGCCCGTATAATCTGCAATTGCGGATAAAATAGGCGAGCAAAAAGCCACAATAAGAAATGATATGGAGAGTGTATAATCGTATAATGTAGTTGGATTCCAAGACATTCCTAGAAATGAAATATCCCCCTCTGAGTTGGCAAATGAGCTGGACATACTAGAATAGTAGATGGGGAAAATGGCAGTGCTGATAACTAGAGGATATACAGAATTTGCCCAATCATAAAAAGCCCAAGCTTTGATAAGCTTTGGACTTCCTTTTTTAAATACCTTCATAAAAATTGCTATTGGTTAGCATTTTTTAAATTTAGGGATTTATTTTGTGATATATCAATTTTTACGAAAACTTGTAACGCCAAATTTTTTAGCCTCTGCCTTGGCTGATGGCGCTAGTGCGCGAAGATTCTCTATACGAGAATCGTTTGAAGGATGTGTACTTAAAAATGCTGGGGGACTCTTTTTACCCTCACCATTTGCTTTCATGCGTTCCCAAAGCTTAGAAGCCTCCTCGGGATTATAGCCCGCAATGGCCATGATATAAACACCAATTTTATCGGCTTCTGTTTCATGAGAACGACTAAAAGGTAACATGCCGCCAATATTTGTGCCGACGCCGTAGGCTGTGTTAAAAAGTGTACGGTCCTTGTCGTCTTTTATTACCATATTACCTGCAACTGCACCAGCTTGTTGAACCAATCCTGCACTCATGCGCTGTTGACCGTGATTGGCCAAGGCATGGGCTACCTCATGTCCCATTATGGCTGCGATACCAGTTTCATTGGCCGCAATTGGTAAAATTCCTGTATAAAAAACAATTTTACCCCCAGGCATGCACCAAGCATTAACCTTTTCATCCTCCACCAAGTTATATTCCCACTTGTAATCTTTTAAATAGCCTTGATAATTATTGGCATCTAACCAACGCTCCGCAGCCGAAGCAATACGCTCTCCAACCCGTTTGATTCTGGCAGCTTCTGCCGTATTTGTGATCACATCGTTTTCAGACAAAAATTTATCGTATTCTGCAAATGCCAT
>CAJWDI010000061.1:0-10886 GCA_913031185.1 uncultured Flavobacteriaceae bacterium
TCAAAGTCTTAAAGAAAAGTTTAAACCAAAATTAGAAAGATGCGTTCGAATTTCTGAGCCTTACTCTGGCCATAATGCCTTGACCAAAATTGAACAAGAACTAAAAAGAGCTAGAAAGTTAAGCGCCATTGTTTTGGGCTATTTTTCTTTGGCAAGTCAGAAAAGCCAAATTACCGTTTCTGATTTAAAAATCCAGACTAATGCTAGCGCCTCTCAAGTTAAAACACTGATTGATAAGGGGATTTTTGAAGCTTATTTTATTGAAGTCGATCGAATTAAATTTGAAAATTCCAAAGACCGCCATGACATTGCTTTGAGTCCAGAGCAGTCAATTGCTTTTGATGCCATAAATCACTACTTAAAAGAGAAACCGGTTTGTCTTTTTCATGGTGTTACCTCATCTGGAAAAACAGAGATCTATATCAAAAAAATTGAAAGTATCATTGGTCACGGGAAGCAAGTTTTATATTTAGTGCCCGAAATTGCCCTGACTTCTCAATTGGTTTTTCGTCTCAAGCAATTTTTTGGATCTCAGGTCGTAGTTTACCACTCCCGCTTCAGTCCTAATGAGCGGGTAGAAATATGGCAGAAAGTGTTAAAAAATTCTTTACAGGCAAGAGTTGTAATTGGTGCCCGTTCCTCCTTGTTACTTCCATTTTCTAATTTGGGACTGATTGTAGTTGATGAGGAACATGAGCCCTCCTATAAACAGTTTGATCCATCGCCGCGCTATCATGCGCGAGACACTGCCATTGTGTTGGCAAATTTTTTTAAGGCCAAAACAATTTTAGGCTCTGCTACGCCAAGTATTGAGAGTTATTACAATGCTACCATTCATAAAAAATATGGCTATGTAGCTTTAAATAAGCGTTATAATAATGTCATATTGCCTAGCATTGAGTTGGTTGATTTAAAGGATAAATACAAGCGAAAACGAATGAAAGGTCATTTTAGTGACCGACTAATTTCTGAAATTAAAGCGACTTTAGATTTGGGGTATCAAGTTATTTTATTTCAAAATAGACGTGGTTATGCGCCCATTGTATCTTGCAATAGTTGTGGTCATGTTCCCCAATGCTCTAATTGTGATGTCAGCTTAACTTATCATCAATATAGCAAACAATTGCGTTGTCATTATTGCAGCTACACCATAGCGGTTCAACCAAGTTGTATGGCCTGTGGAGGCGTAGACATCAACCACAAAGGGTTTGGCACTGAACAAATTCAAGAAGAGGCTCAAGCTTTATTTCCAAGTGCCTCTATTGCGCGTATGGATTTTGACACGACTCGAGGAAAGTATAGTTATGATCAAATCATTGACCGTTTTGAAAAAAAAGACATTGATATTTTAGTAGGCACACAAATGCTTACCAAAGGTTTAGATTTTAGACATGTGAAACTGGTTGGTGTGCTTAACGCGGATTTATTGATTAATTTTCCAGATTTCAGATCTCATGAAAGAAGTTTTCAATTGTTACAACAAGTTTCAGGACGTTCAGGCAGGGGAGATGTCAGGGGGCAAGTATTGATTCAGTCCTTTAATCCAAATTACAATGTATTACAACAGGTTTCAACCAATGATTACCATAAAATGTTTGAGGAGCAAACTTACCAACGCCGTATATACAAATATCCGCCTTACTACAGACTCATAAAAATCACTTTAAAACACAAAGATTACATTCGTGTCAATGAAGGAGCTGATTGGCTAAAAACAGCACTATATCAGGTTTTTAAGGACCATGTTTTGGGGCCTGAATTTCCTCCAGTGCCACGCATCAGAAATTTATTTCACAAAAATATACTGATTAAAATTCCGAATGAACAATCTATAAAAAAGACAAAATTAATTCTGAGTAAAATTAGGAAGAGCTTTTTAAGTACAAAAGCATTCAGATCTGTGCGGGTAGTTGTAAACGTAGATAATTATTAAGAATTATTAATATATTAACTCGCAGCTTCAAGCGCCTTAGATAAATTATTTTTCTTGTTGCGACTTAAAGGAATTTTTGAATTCTCAATTTCAACGAAACGACTGTTGTAGCGCTCAATTTTTTTCAGATTGATAATATAAGATTTATGAATTCTTAGAAATTTTCCTGCTGGCAAATCGTTTTCAAAGGCTTTCATCGTAGATAAGACTACATAACTGCCATTATTTGTAATTAATTTCACGTAGTCACCAAGTGCTTCAACCCACTTGATGTCTTTCACAAAAACTTTTCTTTTCTTAAGGTTGCTTTTGACAAAAATGTGCTGATTTTCTTTTGGTTTAACTGTGACATTTGGCACAGCAACCGTTGCCAGCGTTTTGGTAATTGCTTTATCAAAACGGACCACGTCTAGTGGTTTTGATAAAAAGTCAACGACACCATATCTATAGGAAGTAAAAGCCGCTTCTGTTCGTTTAGAAATAATAATAATTTTTGGGACAGGTAATTTTGATGCATCAAGGATGTCAAGAAACTCAAACCCTCCCATCTTTGGTATATCAATTTCTAGAAAAATAAGATCAACCTCTGTATTTGATAAGAAATCTTTGGCTTCAATACAGGAACTAAATTCTGCTAATAAATTAACAGCATCATGGTCATTGGCTTTCTTTACAGTATCCATACGCTGTAGCGCGTTGGAGTCAATTACAATTGAATTTAGAGTCATGATAAATTGGTTAGCGGTTCTATAATTCAGAGATAATATACAAAATTAAGTAAAAAAATCGATTAAAACCAATTTAAGACGTTTAAATGCGTTATTTCAAAACATTAAAAAGATGAAAATTGTGTTGTCAAAACCGCAATAATTACTTAAGTTTGCACCCATTTTAAAATACAAATCATGAATCATTACGAAACTGTTTTCATCTTAAATCCCGTTTTATCTGATGACCAGATAAAGGAAACAGTAAAGAAATACGAAGATTTTCTCGTTTCTAAAGGAGCTAAGATGGTATCAAAAGAGGATTGGGGGCTAAAGAAATTAGCTTATCCCATCCAAAATAAAAAAAGTGGTTTTTACCACCTTTTTGAATACACAGCTCCAGGAGAGGCCATCGGCTTTCTTGAAGTTGAATTTAGACGTGACGAGCGTTTTATGCGTTACCTCACCGTTAAATTAGACAAGCACGCCATATCATGGGCAGAGCGCAGAAGAGAAAAACTTAAAACCAAAGCGTAATTATGTCATTAGAACAACAAGCTAAAGGAAAAAAGGGAGGAGAAATAAGATATTTAACTCCTTTGAATATCGAAACCAACAAAACAAAGAAATACTGTCGTTTTAAGAAATCAGGTATCAAATACATTGATTACAAAGATCCAGACTTTCTTTTAAAATTTGTGAACGAGCAAGGAAAACTACTTCCACGACGCCTTACAGGAACATCTTTAAAGTATCAAAGAAAAGTATCTGTTGCCGTAAAAAGAGCACGCCACTTGGCACTGATGCCTTATATCGCAGATTTATTAAAATAAAACAATCATAACGATGGAACTAATATTAAAACAAGACGTAGAAGGATTGGGTTTTAAGGATGATTTGGTAACCGTAAAAAATGGTTATGGTCGAAATTTTTTAATCCCCGGGGGTCATGCAATATTGGCAACAACTTCAGCAAAAAAAGTACGTGCCGAAAACTTAAAACAACGCGCATTCAAAGAAAAGAAAATCATTGAGGATGCTCAAAAAGTAGCTGACAGTATTAAAGATTTAGAGCTTAAAATCACGGCCAAAGTGGGTAGTGGCGATAAACTCTTCGGATCGGTTAACAATATCGATGTAGCGGCCGCACTAGACAAATCAGGACACGGCATTGAAAAAAAGTTTATCACTGTCAAGGGTGGTAATGTCAAGCGTTTGGGTAAATACAGTGCACAAATTCGATTGCATCGCGATGTGAACGTAGAACTGCCTTTTGAAATTATTGCTGAAAAAGCATAATCATCAAATTCAAGTTTATAATTTAAAAGGCCTGTTCAATCGACAGGCCTTTTTTTAAGTTTAAAAACATGAAGTACAGACGACTTAGCAAAGAACAATTTGAAGCATTGCACAAAGAATTTATTAATTTTTTGGCGACACAATCTATTACTGCGGCAGAATGGAAAGTACTAAAGTCTCAGAAACCAGAAGTTGTCGAAGCAGAGATGGATGTTTTTAGTGATTTGGTATGGGAAGGTGTTTTGGATAAAGTTTTATTTTTAGAAAATATCGCACCCCAACACATGTATTTATTTCACGTCAAAGAAAACGCTATTGCTTTGATTGGGCTAAAACTAAATACTAAAACTGTAGATTTAACTACTAAAGCTGGCTTTGCTTGGCTGCGTGAGAACTTGATGTCTGACACAGTAGAAATTTTTGATGCTGAAAAACAAATTCGAGAGGATAAAAAAATTCAGATTTTTGAATTGATTGAGAAGGGTGCGCAGATCACTAAGGGTGAATTGTTTAAGTATTTTGAGCAACTCATTGGTTAGCATCTTAAAAAAACAGATATTTGTTAATAAATAAGCGTTATGGCTTCTAAACCACGCATTTCCAAAGGGACGCGAGACTTCAACTCGCAACAAATTGCCAACCGCGATTACATATTTAGTACCATAAAGTCAAATTTTAAGCGCTTTGGTTTTTCACCAATTGAAACTCCAAGTTTTGAGCTCTCGGAAACCCTCCTTGGAAAATACGGCGATGAAGGTGATCGATTGATTTTTAAAATTTTAAACTCTGGTGAAAAGGTTAAAAAAGCGGATCTAAGCGCTTTAGAAAACAATCAACTTGCACGCTTTTCAAATTCACTTTCCGATAAAGCATTGCGTTACGATTTAACCGTTCCATTTGCACGTTATGTTGTGCAATATCAAAACGACATTACCTTTCCTTTTAAACGTTATCAAATTCAGCCTGTTTGGCGTGCCGATCGTCCTCAAAAAGGGCGCTTCCAAGAATTTTTCCAATGTGATGCGGATGCAGTTGGTTCAGATTCCCTTTGGCAAGAAGTAGAATTTATACAGTTGTATGATGCTGTTTTTACAGATTTAAAATTAAAAGGGGCTGTTATTAAAATTAACAATAGAAAAATTTTAGCAGCCATTGCAGAACGCATTGGTGCTCAAGATAAGCTCATAGATTTTACTGTGGCTTTGGATAAGCTGGATAAAATAGGGATAGATAAAGTTAAAGAAGAGATGCTTTCTAAAGGCATTTCATCCGATGGTATCGCTTTATTAACCCCGCTTTTAAAGATTTCAGGGGATTTCAAAGCACAGCTAAAAGCCTTGAGTAGTCTATTTAGAACTTCTCAGATTGGTATGGAAGGGCTTTCCGAACTAGAATTCATCGCCGATAAAATCAATGATTTGGGACTGCAGTCAACCACTCTAAAATTAGACATTACACTCGCACGTGGGTTAAACTACTATACGGGTGCCATTTTTGAAGTCTCTGCACCTGATGCTGTTGCGATGGGGTCTATTGGTGGTGGTGGGCGTTACGACGATCTGACCAGTATATTTGGACTCAAAGGGCTGAGTGGAGTTGGTATTAGTTTTGGCCTTGACAGAATTGCACTGGTTTTGGAAGAATTGGGACTTTTCCCAGAAAATAATACACAAACAACCCAAGTTTTGTTTGTCAATTTTGGAGCTAAAGAAGGGCTATATTGTTACAAAGCCATTCAATCTTTGCGATCCAATGGCATTGTTGCCGAGCTCTATCCGGATGCACTAAAGCTAAAAAAACAAATCACATACGCCAACAGACGCGATATTCCATATGTGGTTTTGGTTGGAGATCAAGAAATGAACTCAAACACTTACACCCTAAAAACCATGTTGGATGGCAGTCAAAAAACATTGGACTTAAAAGCGTTAATTTCACAATTCACTAACTAAAAAAACCCTTGAAATACAAGGGTTTGATAGTAGCGTGGGGGAGATTTGAACTCCCGACCTCCGGGTTATGAATCCGACGCTCTAACCAACTGAGCTACCACGCCATAAATGATGGCTGCAAATATAGAAACAAATTGCTGGGCTTTCAAAATAAATCCTTTGTAAAAAATATTTTTTTTCTGTTAAAACTAATAAATTAATGTATATATTGGAAAACTAATTATTACATCCATGAGTACCAAAGTTAAATACGAATTAGAGTTTCCAATACAAGCTTCCCCGCAGTTGCTATACAACTATATTTCTACCCCCTCAGGCCTCTCCGAATGGTTTGCGGACAATGTAAATTCAAGAGGGGAGTTGTTCACATTTATATGGGACGATTCTGAGGAGCAAGCGAAATTATTAACCAAAAAAAATTCAGAGCGTATCAAATTTCAATGGTTAGAAAGCGAAGATGACGACTGTTTTTTTGAACTTAGAATTCAGGTAGATAATATTACAAAAGATGTTTCTATCATAGTAACAGATTTTTCTGATGATGATGAGATTGAAGAATCTAAAATGCTATGGGAAAATCAAATTGCAAGTTTAAAGCAAATTTTAGGCTCACGCTAAAATGTTAAATTTTACATATATTCATAGTATTTTTCTTCAATATTTATGATCAATATCAACGGGACCATTTTAGAAGATTCCGAAGCCCATTTACCAGTTAATAATAGGGCTTTTGCCTATGGTGACGCTGTTTTTGAAACCATCAAAGTTAACAACAAGCCTCTTTTTTGGGAAGCACATTACTTTAGACTTATGGCTTCAATGCGCATTCTGCGCATGGAGATTCCGATGCACTTTACTCCTGAGTTTTTAGCTTCTCAAATTATGGATTTAGTTGATACACAATCCGAAAAAGCCAAGTCTTACCGGGTTAAACTAACAGTTTTTAGATCAACCGGTGGTTATTATAAACCCACTTCTAATACTGTAGAGTACACCATTGCTTTAGCCCCTTTAGATTCGGATATTTACAATCTAGACAGTGGTCCATGCGAAATTGAACTTTTTAAGGATTATTTTATCGCTCCTAATTTATTATCCACTTTAAAAACCAATAACAAAGCCATCAATGTTGTCGGCAGTATATTTGCTAAAGAAAACAACTATGACAACTGTTTGTTGCTAAATACCAACAAAAATATCATTGAGGCCCTTAACGGAAATATTTTTCTAGTCAAAGATAATGTCATCAAAACACCACCATTGGCAGATGGTTGTTTAAAGGGTGTTATTAGAGATCAATTGATTGAAATGATTTCTAAATCTGCCGATTACGATTTGATTGAAACTTCTATTGCTCCTTTTGAGCTCCAAAAGGCTGATGAAATATTTATTACCAATGTCATTCAAGGTATTAAGCCAGTGACAAAATTTAGAAAGAAAATGTATGCAACGGAAGCCGCCAAAAAGTTTCAAAACAAGCTCAATGTAAAGCTGCGATTGGACTAATTATAGGAGGGATCTTCGGGCGCATTGGACCAAAGACTGTATTCGCCACCAAGGGCTAACATTTTTTTCTTCCAAAAGGCCGTATCAACGGCTTGAATAATGTCGTCTTTATGGATGTTCTCAGACAATATCCATGTATTGGAACTAAGCTCAGATTGGAGTTGATTGATGTCCCATCCTGAATACCCCAAAAAGAAACGGATTTCGGTTTGATTGATTTTTTTATTAGTGATCAACTTGGTAACTTTTTCAAAATCACCACTCCAATACAATCCTTTAGAAATTTCTATGCTTTCCGGAGCAAGCTCTGCGACTTTGTGAATAAAGTATAAATTGTCTTGTTGTACTGGGCCCCCATTGTAGATTGGAAAATTAGATTTAACGTCTGGTATCAAATCCCCAAGTTCAAAATCCAAAGGTTTGTTGAGGATAAATCCAATAGATCCTTCATTGTTGTGTTCTGTTAAAAGGATAATTGATCGATTGAACGACACATCTCCAATGATAGAAGGTTCTGCAATTAATAATTTTCCTTTTTTAATGATCACAATTCAGGTTTAATTAATCTACTGACGAGTTAAAAGTAGTGATTTAATTTTAGTTTTTTTAAATCGCCCTTTTTACTAAATCATTTTTGCACTGGTATCAAATTTGAACCCATTTAAAAATGCTTTAACATCCATTTGTTTTTTCCCTGGAAATTTGAAGTTAGTTAAATGGATATATCCATCCTCAACACAAATTACAATAGAAGTCTTGTTTGCAATTACAGTTCCAATATTATTTGAATGCGTGTTATCTTCATATTTAACCTCGTAAATTTTTATATTTAATTTATCGGAACCATTTTTTAGTAAAGCCCAAGCACCAGGATAAGGATTCAAGCCACGGACGAGGTTTTGAATATCTACACCACTTTTTGACCAATCAATTTTACAATTATTTTTGTGAAGTTTATGGGCTGTTTTAAGTTCTTTTTCGTCTGTCTGAATGCTTGTTTTAACAGATCCGTTTTCAATCTGATTTATGGTTTTTAAAATCAATTTCTGACCTTTTTCCATGAGTTTATCGTGTAAGCTTCCAGCTGTATCGTCTTCCGAAATAGAAACCTTAGATTGTATGATAATGGCTCCAGTATCAATTTTTTCATCTATGTAAAATGTCGTAACGCCTGTTTCATTTTCTCCATTTATAATGGCCCAGTTGATGGGTGCTGCTCCTCTATATTGCGGCAATAGCGATGCGTGTAAATTAAAGGTGCCAAGTGAAGGCATCTCCCAAACTACTTTAGGAAGCATCCTAAAGGCCACGACCACTTGTAAATTGGCGTCTAGTGCGCTGAGTTGGGCTATAAAATCTGGGGATTTTAAATTGGTTGGTTGTAAGATATTTAAGCCCTGTTCTTGTGCATAATTTTTTACTGCAGATTGCTTTATTTTTTGACCGCGTCCCGCAGGTCGGTCAGGCGCAGTGATTACCCCGACGACATTATGACCGTTTTTAATGAGTCCTTTCAGCATGTGAACTGCAAAGTCAGGGGTTCCCATAAAAACAATTCGAACATTTGTAGTGGCTGTCATAAAATCTGATACTGATTTGAATTTGTGAGTTTAATCTTTCGATCTTCCATTAAATACTGCAATATTATAATTATTTTCTCATCTTCTAAATTACAAATTTCAACCAACTCTCTCGAACTTAATGGTTTTTTTTCAAGGTTATCAAGTACACATTTGATTTCCTTTTGCGCGTATTTATTCTTTGTAAAGCTTTTCTCAGTGCAGACATTGCATATGCCGCAGGGTTTTGATGCTTTTTCATCGAAATAGGAGAGGAGTTGAAGACTTTTACAAACTGAATTGTTCTCCACATAATTCAAAACAGCATGAAATTTTTTAAGTTTTATTCTATTTTGACTGGAAACCGATTTTGAAATTCTATGAATCGTTTTTTCATCTTCTCTTGGTACCATAAATGTGATTTGTGCATCGGTTTCAATCTTTTCAACGCCCATGGCTTTAACAGATTTAAGACGCTCTAAAACCTCCAAAATCACTGAGATTTTAAGCCCTGTTTTGGTGGCAATTTTTTCTATATCAATAGCCGTTGGTTGGCTAAAGACCCCTTCGTAGGTTCTGAGAATGGCTTTGGTAACATTGTTTTCTTTGCTATCCTTTTTAACTAATGATTGGAGTGTTTTATTTGACACCAGAAATTGAAGGTTTAATTTGTTTTCTCTAACCGTTTCAAAGACCAAAACTCCATGGTTTTCTAAAGTTTTAAGTGCATTAAAGGTTTTGCGTTTTGATACCTGATAAATTTCGCAAAATTTATCAAAATTCAGTCCCAATCTTTCAGTCTTATATTCTCCATAAGCAATTTGAAAAAAGGTGCATAATTTCTTGTAAATTAATTTTAAAAAGGGCGCATCTGGAATTAGGTTTTCAAACCAAGGTTTCATATTGGTCACAGTATCGGGACCAGTTAATAAATAAGCAAAAGCTTTATCTCCATTGCGGCCTGCTCTACCAGATTCTTGAAAATATGCTTCTAAGCTTTCTGGAATCGTCAAATGAATGACCATTTCAACATCACTTTTGTCGATACCCATCCCAAAGGCGTTGGTCGCGACCATGACGCTAAATTTGTTATTAATCCAATCTGAATACATGCCTTCTTTTTTCTTAAAACTCATACCACCATGATAGTAACCACTTGAGATGCCTTCATGTATTAAAGTTTTTGCCAGTCGTTCTGATTCGACTCGGCTCCGAACATATATAATAGCACTGCTTTTGATCTTTCTTAAAAGGCAGATGGCTTTGTATTTAGGATCTTCCAACATCATTGAATGATAAGATAAATTGGGCCTAAAAAACGAGCTTTTAAACAGTTTGGGAGCCAAAAAATCTAACTGTTCAGTAATGTCCTTAATCACATTTTTTGTAGCGGTTGCCGTCAATGCAATCACAGCAGTATGTGGACATAAGGTTCGCAGTGTTTTGATATTTCTGTAAGCAGGCCGAAAGTCGTGCCCCCATTGACTGATGCAATGGGCTTCATCAACAGCAATCAAGCTTACCTTCATAGATTTGATCCTTGCTTGAACCAATTTATTTTCAAGGCGTTCTGGAGAAATATATAAAAATTTATAATTTCCAAAAATACAATTATCCAACATTCGTTCCAATTCACTGTAGTGATTGACATTGGTTAAGGCCATGGCCTTTATGCCCTTTTGATTGAGCGTTGCGACTTGATCTTGCATTAGGGCAATAAGTGGAGAAACTACGATACAAATTCCTTCTTTAATTAGCGCTGGAATTTGAAAACAAACTGACTTTCCACCCCCCGTTGGCAAAAGCGCCAAACAATCCTCATTTTCTAAAACGGCTTCGATAATTTTTTGCTGATTTGGTCTAAAATCAGTATGGCCCCAGTATTGCTCTAAAATTTGAAGCGGGTGCAACATTGTATTAAATATTATTT
>CAJWDI010000062.1:0-10861 GCA_913031185.1 uncultured Flavobacteriaceae bacterium
TAGTATCTTTGTTTGAGAAGTAAACGGTTTATGCGCGTAGAAGAATTTATTCCAACCCAACAATTCAAAGCCATTGAAAATGGTACTGTATGTTGTACAGCGCCAAGTAATATTGCTCTTGTAAAATATTGGGGTAAAAAAACCCATCAAATTCCAGCCAATCCTTCTATCAGTTTTACGCTGAACAATTGCAAAACCACGACCATTTTAAAATATAAAGTAAAACCTTCCAAAGGACTGTCTTTTGAGGTGTTTTTAGAAGGCAAACCCAAAGAAGATTTTAAGCCCAAAATCCAACAATTTTTTGAACGAATTTTAATCTATGCGCCTTATTTGGAAACACATCATTTTCAAATTGAAACCAGCAACACTTTTCCTCACAGCTCTGGAATTGCTTCCTCAGCCTCTGGTATGAGTGCTTTGGCCATGTGCCTTGTGCAATTGGAACGCTTGCTGTACCCAGATTCAGAGGCTGCTTTTCTAAAACGCAAAGCGTCTTTTCTAGCGCGCTTAGGTTCGGGAAGTGCTTGCCGAAGCATTGAAGGTGGTTTGGTAGTTTGGGGGAAACACAAAGGGATTTCAGGGAGTTCCGATTTGCAAGGCCTTAAGTATCCGTCAGAGGTACATGCTGTTTTTCAGGACTACCAAGACGCTATTTTATTGGTGGATAAGGGCGAGAAACAAGTCAGTAGCTCCGTGGGTCATAATTTGATGCATCAGCATCCCTTCGCTACACAACGTTTTGAGCAAGCCCATGCACATTTAGACCAGCTAATTCCCATTTTAAAAAATGGGGATTTACCAAGTTTTATTAAAATTGTTGAACTCGAAGCCCTAACATTACATGCCATGATGATGTGCAGTGATCCCTATTTCATTTTAATGAAACCAAATACATTAGAAATAATTAATGCACTTTGGGCGTTTAGAAAGGCCAGCAAAATTCCAGTCTGTTTTACTTTGGATGCCGGTGCTAATGTCCATGTTTTGTACCCCAAAAAATACGCCTCAAAGGTCAATGAATTTATCAGCATTAAATTGGCCAATTATTGTCAAAACAAACATTATATCTTGGACAGCGTCGGTAAGGGTGCAGAAAGCATTGAATTTTAATGTATATTTGTAAGAATAAGCATCACATCTTAAAATGAAAGGACCACTTTTTTATTCTAAAATTTTATTGTTTGGTGAATATGGTATCATAAAAGATTCCAAGGGCCTTTCCATTCCTTATAATTTTTACAAAGGGGCTCTGAAACACAGCCAAAATCATTCAGCTCTTTCAAAAGAGTCCAATACCGTATTACAAGATTATCTCCAGTATTTAAAAACCATTGACACAAACTTGGTGCGTTTTAAGCTCGATCAAATGGCTTTGGATATTTCTGACGGTATGTATTTTGATTCATCCATTCCCCGAGGCTATGGAGTCGGTAGCAGTGGCGCCTTGGTCGCCGCAATTTACGATCGCTATGCGCTAGATAAAGTGACCGTTTTAGAAAATTTAACTAGAGATAAACTTTTAAAACTGAAAGTTATTTTTGCTGAAATGGAGTCCTTTTTCCATGGAAAGTCTTCTGGGCTGGATCCCCTTAATAGTTATTTGAGTTTACCCATATTGATTTCTTCACAAAATGATATCGAAGCCACAGGTATCCCTTCCCAAAACACCTTAGGTCAAGGGGCAGTCTTTTTATTGGACAGCGGAATGGTTGGTGAAACAGCTCCCATGGTTCAGCTTTTTATGCAGAAAATGAAAGAAGAGGGCTTCAGAGCCATGCTTAAAAATCAATTCATCAAACATACGGACGCTTGCGTTGAAGATTTTTTAAAAGGAGACATCAAATCGCTGTTTCGAAATACAAAGCAACTATCTAAAGTGGTTTTAAACCATTTCAAACCCATGATTCCAAAAAAGTTCCACCAGCTCTGGGCTTCTGGAATTGAATCCAATGCGTATTACCTAAAACTCTGTGGTTCTGGCGGAGGGGGGTACATCCTCGGCTTTACCGAAAATATAGCCAAGGCTCAAAAAGCACTTTCAGGACATAAGCTCGAGGTTGTCTACACCTTTTAAATCCGATTTTAATGGCCGGAGGTTTCAAATATATGTTGCTGAAAATTATTAGCATCTTCTCTGTTGTGCGCGGTTATAATATTGGATTGGTTGTCTTGGCACAATACCTAACCTCTATTTTCATTTTGGCTCACGATACCCCCATGATAGAGGTACTTTTGGACCCTTCATTGTTTGTGCTTGTTCTTGCAACTGTTGGCGCCATAGCCTCAGGGTATATCATCAATAACTTTTACGATCAAGAAAAAGACTTAATCAATCGGCCTCAAAAATCTATTTTGGACCATATGGTCAGTCAAAAGACCAAATTGTCGCTTTATTTTGTAATTAATATTCTAGCCTTGTTATTTTCAAGTCTTATTTCTTTGCGTGCAGGCCTGTTTTTTGCAGGCTATATGTTTTTTATTTGGCTGTATTCCCACAAGATTAAAAAACAACCGGTTCTTGGTAATTTAACGTCGGCATTGCTGTCAATTACACCCTTTTTTGCCATTTTACTGTACTTTAAAAATTACAATCTTTTGATTTTTGTTTTTGGATTTTATTTGTTTTTAATTTTAGCTATACGCGAGTTGGTTAAAGATCTCGAGAATATTAAAGGCGATTTGACTTTAAATTACAAGACTGTTCCGGTTGTTTATGGGGAGAAGGCCACCAAATCAATGATGAGTATTTTAATTGCCCTCAATTGTTTGGTTTCTGCTTTATTGGTTTTTTATTTTGAATTGCGATTGATGCATTCCTTTTTCATTGGTGCTACTGTTTATCTAATTATCCTTTTTTTTATGATATGGAATGCCCATAGACAGCAAGATTACAACCGCATTCACAATTTTTTAAAACTTTTGATTCTTGCAGGGGTTTTTAGCATACTATTGCTAGATCCCGCCTTGATTTTAAACAAGATTTTTTAGCAACTATTTAAACGATTGTGTTTTATTACAGTACCTTTGAAAAAATATTATTATTTAACTTCACATTGTTGATTTCAAACTTTAATAAAACCATTTTAACAACCAACCAAAATACTTTATGAAAAAACTATTTTTACTGACATTTAGCCTGCTTTGCATAGTTACAGTTACGGCACAAAATAAGGCTTTAAAAATTAACGCCACAAGCACTTCAAAAGAAATAATTATAAAAGAAAACAAAAGAATAAAAATAAAAACAATTGATGGTTTAGAACTCAAAGGACGATTTAAAACATATGGGGAAAATTTTATTATTATTGATGATGTAAAAGTAGATTTACAGCACATTAAAGAATTAAAACGCAATCCTCTGTTGACCTCAATTCTCACCACTGCTTCGCTTGTTTACCTTGGAACTATAACCGTAGGTTTTGGTATATTGATAGGCGCTCTCGCTGATACAACTGCATTTTGGTTGACCCTTCCTGGAGCAGCAATGATTTACCTAGGTCTAAAATCACCTAATCTGAATAAAAAACACAGTATAAAAAATGGATTTAAACTTGAAATTATAATTATTCCGTAAAATATGTCTCAAAAAGCTTCTACATCCTCCTCTAAAAAATATGCATCTCTCATTCGTTTGAATAAATATATTTCCAATTCAGGAATTTGTTCAAGACGGGAAGCGGATATGTATATCAGTATAGGTAATGTAACGGTCAATGGTAAGGTTGTGACGGAAATGGGTTACAAAGTTAAAATTGAGGATGAGGTTCGTTTTGATGGCGCACGTATCAACCCTGAAAAAAAAGCCTATATTTTGCTCAACAAACCCAAAGGGTTTGCAACGACTACCAGCGAAGGAAAAGGAAGAACTGTCATGGATTTGGTGTCCAAAGCGACTGCTTCAAAAATACGCCCTATTGGAAGATTGGGTAGAAATTCTTTAGGCCTGCTCTTGTTTACCAATGATGAAAAAATTCATGGAAAATTTACCAACTCAAAGCATGGTGTCACTCGACTGTTTCACATAAAACTTGTGACGCCCTTAAAATTGGAGCACTTGAGAACCATTGAAAAAGGCTTTAAACACCAAGGCAAATTAATTGCAGTAGAAGCCATTAGTTATGTTGAAGGTGCTAAAAAAAATGAAATTGGACTGCAAATAAAAAATACCGGCAACACGATTATTCGTACTATTTTTTCACACTTTAAATACGAGATAGAAACCTTAGACTGTGTTGGCATTGGGCCCTTGACTAAGAAAGACCTTCCTAGGGGCCATTGGAAACATTTGTCTGAAACGGAAATAAGTCAATTAATGATGCTTTAATTTCCCCGAGCTATTTTTAAATGAATCGTATATTAAAATGCTCAAAACAACGCCATATTCAATTGTAAGTAAGTAAGGGTTTTCTAGCACCGCTGTTTGAGAATAGGCGCCATAGCTTAAAAATACAGTCAAACTCCACCATATAGGGTAGCGGTAATTGGAATAGCAACTTAAAAAAACCAAAGGGATAATATACCAGGGATGGATCGTCGTTGCTATAAAAAAATAAGCCGTAAGTAGCCACAAGCACTGCTTCATTATGGTTTTGGTCTTGATTTCTTTTTTCAAAAATAAATACAGCACAGTGCTTCCCATTAAAGCAGGTATTATAAAACGCATATATGCAATCAAATTTGCCTCCAAATAGTACTGTGTAAGGGCTTTTAGCATATAATAAAAGCTGGCATTGAATTCAAAATTTGAAAACCAAAGACCAACGGACTCGCTATAGTTCGTCAAAAATCCCATATTTATAAAGGGGACAAACCCCAAAATTACAACCCCGATAGTCATCCCAACAAACTCTACACTTTTCTTTAAACCAAGTCTGTAAATGAATAAAGGTAAAACCAATACTGGAATTAGCTTGGTAAGAATGGAAATTCCCATAAAAAGCGCAGCATACATATTTTTATTTTGTTTTAAGTGATAGAATGTGAGGAGCATAAAAAAGACCATCAGCCCTTCAAAATGGAGATTTCCAGTGAGTTCAATGACCACCAAAGGATTTAAAAAATAAATAAAAATGGCATTTTTTGGCATTTGAAATAATCCCAATAATTTTCTGCCATAATACACTATTCCCAAATCGGCCAAAATTAAAATAAGTCTCAGTATCAAGATGGTGCCAAAAATAGATCTGCCGCTAAGCATAGCGGCTAAAAATCCAGGCATTTGGTGTATGGGCGGATAATTTGAAAAATTTCTTTGGCTAAGTGGCCCCATGCCGTCGTAAAGGGTTTGCATTTCTGCCAGGATAGCAACTTGTGAATTCATGATCTCATTTGGAGTGAATAAATAGGGATTGATCCCTTTAAACAACAGGCGACCGTCCCAGATAAATCGAAAAAAATCTTGAGATAAAGCCGGGTAATGCCCTAAAAATACGGTTCTAAAAAGAAGCCCTGCCACAACCATTAAAACCCATGAAATTTTTAGTTTTAGCATGCCATAGTAAGCCATAAACAGGCCCAATACACAAAGGCCTAGCATCACATGTTCATAGCGTGCTATATTGTAGCCAAGATGAAAATATAGAGCAATTGAAAAGGTAATCGTAAAAAAAGTGGCGAAACGCTTGAAATGTAATGATTTCAAAAGCATGGCGGAAAGGGTTAGACTCTTGGTTTTAGGGAATTAAAAAACACAAAGCCGAAACCTAAGAACAACATCAAGTGGAAAGGAAATAGACCAAAATCACCACCTTGATCTCCAACGACAAAAGCACTGTACATACCAAAGCCAAAGTAGAGCATCAAAAGCCCTTCTAACACCACATTTAAGGAGGGTTTTTTGCGCAGATATTTGTTGTTTTTCCAGCTGTCTGTAAGCGAATTCATATTAAATTTAGGTGTTCTTACAAACTCACTTCGTTTCCCAATATGCCCCTCAATAACAGCGATTGAATTGTGAAGTGAAAACCCCATAGCAATGGAAAAGAAGGTAAAGAACATCACAACATATTGTACAAAATCCTTGAACGTTGATCCATGTGTTTTTTTGTACATATACCAATAGCATATAAAAAAGATCAAAGTACTGATCACAAAAAAGCTCATCACATAGAAGTAGGCTTTCAAATGGGCGTATTCATTTTTAATGTACAACATTGGTATGCTTAGGATTCCCACAATCAAAACATTTAAAAACATGGTGCTATTTAAAAGGTGCAGCATTCCATGTATTTTAGTTTTAAATGGAAGGGTGTTATTAGCGAAAACCCTCGAAATCATCTTTCTAAAATTCTCAGCACCTCCTTTGTTCCATCTAAATTGTTGAGAACGGGCTGCACTAATGACTACTGGAAGTTCGGCAGGGGTTTCTACATCTTCCAAATATTTAAATTTCCAATTTCTGAGCTGAGCTCGGTAGCTCAAATCCAAATCTTCTGTTAGCGTGTCTCCTTCCCAATTGCCAGCATCCAAGATGCAGTCTTTTCGCCAGACACCTGCAGTACCATTAAAATTGATAAAGTGGCCTTTAGAGCTGCGACCGACCTGTTCTAATGTGAAATGCGCATCCAGTGCAAAAGCTTGTACTTTAGTGAGGACCGAATAATCTCTATTGATGTGACCCCAGCGAGTTTGAACAACCCCAATTTCACCGTCTTTAAAAAATGGAATGGTTCGTTTTAACCAGTCCGGTTTTGGTAGAAAATCGGCATCAAAAATGGCGATAAATTCTCCTTTGGCAATTTTTAAACCTTCTTTTAGCGCACCCGCTTTAAATCCTTCTCTGTCTGTTCTGCAAATGTGTTGAATGTCGAAACCTTTTTTTTGTAATGATTTAATTTGCTTGGCAGTTGATTCCAAAGATTCGTCCGTGGAGTCGTCTAAGACTTGAATTTCTAGTTTATGGTTTGGATAATCAAGCTTGACAATGTTATCCAACAAGCGCTCCATTACATACAATTCATTGTAAACGGGCAGTTGTATGGTGACCTGTGGAATTTCATCTTGATTTGTGAAGTCAAATTTTGGACTTTCTATAGATATTTTATCGGCCTTTAAATAATTTAATAACAGGTTCAATTGTGCCAGAGCGTACATAAAAATAAGAATGAGCGCGGTGGAATATATGATGATTATAATCGACTCTAGAATCATTTTTTAAAACTGTATTTGAAAATCCAAGTAAGAATTTTCATCCCTGCAAAGATAGTACCTTTTAAAGTACCAGACACTTTTGAAACTCCAATTCTGTTGCGGTATTTAACAGGAACTTCTGAATAACTAAAATTTTGCTTTAAAATTTTGAGTTGCATTTCGACGGTCCAGCCATAAGTTTTATCCTCCATGCCAAGTTGTTGAAGCACTTCATACTTGATGGCCCTAAAGGGCCCTAAATCTGTAAATTTAGAATTGAAAAATAATCGCATTAAGTTCGTTGCAAGCCAATTTCCAAAGCGCTGTTGCGGCTGCATGGCTCCTTGTTCGCTCAAACGCCTTTTTCGACTGCCTAGTACAAAATCTATATTTTGATTCAAAATTGGCGCTATGATTTCAGACATTTGTTCTGGGTAATCACTGTAATCTCCATCTAAAAAGACAACAATGTCTGTTTTTTGATCTGAATTTTGAATGTATTCGATGCCTTTTAAACAAGCAGAACCGTAGCCTTTGTTGGGCGCCACTAAAACCGTAGCTCCTGCGCATTTTGCCACTTCTGAGGTAAGATCTGTAGAACCATTGTCTACTACGATTGTTTCATGAACAAAGTTTGGAATATCTCCAATCACTTTCGATATTGCTGCGGCCTCGTTGTAGGCAGGAATAATGACTTTAACAGTATATTCCACAACTTATATCAAATGATTTTTAACTCTTTTTGTTGCGCAGGAACAATGTGTGCATCAAAATACCAAGCGGACCATTTTTCCAAGCCTAAATACAATCCTATACCAAGAATGGCAATGGTGAGGGTCAATAATATCAAGTTTTTCTGTTTTCGTTTAGGATCAATACTACACTGATTTTGCTTTTTTCGAAAGCTGTAAATTCCATAAATTCCAATACAAAGTGCCAGAAATCTTAAAATCCAAGCGCCTGTTCCAGTGCTACCATCTTTTTGATAAAAAAAATCTGCAAAGGAGATGGCGTAAACCCCACTCATGAGTCCAAACATAAACAACACAGCAGGGGCAACACAACATAAAATACCTGCCATAGCTGCACTGAAAGCGTATCTCAAGCCCCATTTGACTAGGTTAGGTTTTTCATTTTGGGTCATTATACATAGATTTTAATCTTTAAATATACTTAATTAGTATGACATAAAGCATTACAATACCTTGATCAGTGCTTTAAATAAAATAATGAGATTGGGTTCTGCAATTTCAGCCATTTTCATAATGTCTGAAACCTCCACTGCTTTTAGATTATCTGGGTCACATTCATCTGTTAGGACCGATACCGCCGCGACCCGCACGCCCAAATGATTGGCAACAATCACCTCGGGTACGGTGCTCATTCCTACTGCATCCGCTCCAATGAGTTTAAGCATTCTATATTCTGCACGCGTTTCGAGTTGGGGCCCGTAAACACTAGCGTAAACCCCATGATGTAATGCGATACCTTTGGCTTTTGCAATGGCCTTTAAACTAGTATTCATCTCGGCATCGTACGGTGCACTCATGTCCACAAAACGTGTACCTAAGCGTTCCACACCACTAAAGGCCAAAGGGGAGCCTCCTTGCAGGTTGATGTGGTCTTCAATGAGCATCAATTCACTTTTTTTGAAGTTGAGATTAATAGCTCCAGAAGCATTGGACACCAATAGGCTGTGGATCCCAAAGGCTTTCATGATGCGTACTGGATAGCTCACATCTTGAAGCGAATAACCCTCATACAAATGAAAGCGGCCTTGCATGACGATGGTTTTTTTGCCCTCAATGAGGCCATAAATAAGTTTCCCTTTATGAAATTCTACAGTCGCTGTTGGGAAATTAGGAATTTGGTTGTAGCTCACCTCATGAATTATTTCAATTTCATTTATGAGTTGTCCTAAACCAGTGCCTAAAATGATTCCAATTTCAGCATTTTCAAATCCTTTTTGTTTTAAAAAGTCAACGGTTTCATTGATAAGTTTTAACATCAATATTTAGTTTTTTAAGCAGTTTAATTTCTTTTTTTAAGTCTTCAAAATCATCAATATCATTCAAGGGCTCCATAAGCGCAATAGATTTTGTCTTTAAATCCTTTAACGTCTCTTTTAAAACAGTAGAGGTTCCCCAGTTTTTGTTACAAAAAAGTGCGGGTAAATTTCTTTTTAACCCCAACAAATAATAACCGCCATCTTGAGCGGGGCCAATAACCACCTCTTTTTTATTCAACTGTTGCAGGGCTTTTTCAATATGTGATGCTTTTAGACTGTACAAATCGCTGCCCACGATCAAGACCTTTTTGTAGCCTTCTTCAAAGGCTGTTCTAAAAGCATTTTCCATGCGTTGGCCCAAATTACCTTTAGTTTGCAGCGCTTTTGAAAAATTCATTTCAGTCCAAATGTCATGTTGTTCAATTTTTTCAGAGTAAAACACCTTTTTATCGGCCGATACTTTCTGAGTCATTTCCGCGGTATGGCGCATCAATTCCATATAAATTTCCAGCGCCATTTTATCTCCAACTGTTACAGCTAGACGTGTTTTAACAGTCCCTAATTGTGGGTTTCTTACAAAGACCATAAGCAATGATGTTTGCATAGTTTTATACAACGGTTCCTTGGCAACTGCTGCCAGCACCTGCCGTACAGCCATAGCAATGTTGCGAAATTTGAATGTTTCTTTCCCGCAATTTATGGGCATTAAAATCACGGATGTGGGTAATACGGTTTTTAACTTTTAAACCTAACATTTGATTGAAATCACAATCGTATATGTAGCCATCCCAGCCTATAGAGAGGGTGTTTTTGCACATGACATTTTCTACTGCTTTTGGATTGTAAGCCTCAACCAAACTATACATATAATCTTCATAATTTTCAGAAGCGATGAGGTAGTCTAAAAAGCGGCTTATGGGGAGGTTTGTAATGGCGAATAAATGATTAAACTGTATCCCAAAATCATCATACAATGCCTTTTTAAAATCCAATTCCATGCTTTGTTGGTCTCCGGGTAAAAAGGCTCCCGAGGGGTTATAAACTAGGTCCAATTTCAATTTTGAATGTGGCAAACCATATCCAGCGCGATTCAATTTTTTCAATGCTTCAATAGAACGGTTAAAAACCCCTTTTCCGCGCTGTTGATCTGTTTTTCCTTGGGTCCAGTGGGGCATGGAAGACACAATGTGTATGTTGTACTTTTTGAAAAATGATGGTAGGTCATCGTATTTTTTATGGGCCATTAATATGGTTAAATTAGAACGAACGATAAAGTCTTGTACGCCAATTTTAGAGGCTTCTTCCACAAACCACTTGAAGTGGGGGTTCATTTCTGGTGCACCTCCTGTCAAATCTAGCGTATGTGCCCCCGAAGATTTTAGGACTTCCAAACATTGCTGCAGGGTGTCTTTGGTCATGATTTCTTTGCGATCAGGGCCCGCATCAACGTGGCAATGGGCACAGACTTGATTGCACATATAGCCGACATTGATTTGTAAAATTTCAAGTGCAGAGGGCTTAAGTGGGAATTGATTTGTAGCTTCCAATTTGGATTTAAAAGTGGATAAGGCTCCATTTTTAAAAATACCATTGGCAAGTACTTCCAACTGCTTTTTAGGCTTGGCTAGTTCTTTATTTTGCCGTTTCAATGATATTTTTGGCATACTTACATGGAGAGTTTGTTGTACTTATTCATCATTTGTACGCCATGAACTAAAGTTG